>DASSME010000133.1:0-34403 GCA_035689035.1 Longimicrobium sp.
AGGACCCGGTACGGTACGCGATTTTGCAGGCGCAATTGCGGGGCATGCTTTCAACGCTGGCATGTTGATCTCCAACACCTCGTTCTCACCGGATGCACAATGGTTTGCCCGAGAGAGAGCGAAGCTGATTCGCTTGCGAGATTTTTCAGATATCCGGCGATGGCTATTGAACGATTTCTCCAATGCAGCTGAGTGGCGGGAACTCCCCTCATCAATAGAGGTGTGCCCAGGAGTTGTGGTTAAAATCCGGTGAACGCAGGTAACATTTGACCACCTCCTGAAGGATCTGTGGAAGCCTTGGAGCTGAAGCATCCCGTCTCTGCAGCGATTTGCTTCGGGACGAGCGAGAGTCGAGATTCAGCCGGACTCCCCTCCTGCCCCACACTCCACACTCCGGACACGTGATGAGCACCGTACTGGTCACCGGCGGGTCAGGCTTCATCGGCAGCCACACCATCCTGCAGCTGCTGGCGGCCGGCCACCAGGTGCGCACCACGGTTCGCGACCTGAAGCGCGAGAGCGGCGTGCGCGCCCTGCTCAAGGAAGGCGGCGCCGAGCCGGGAGACCGCCTCTCCTTCTTTGCCGCCGACCTGGAGAATGACGCGGGGTGGCCCGAAGCGGTGGCCGGCTGCGACTACGTGCTGCACATCGCGTCGCCTTTCCCCGAAAGCGTACCCAAGCACGAAGACGAGCTGATCGTGCCCGCGCGCGAGGGAGCGCTCCGCGTGCTCCGCGCGGCCCGCGACGCCGGCGTGAAGCGCGTGGTGCTGACCTCGTCGTTCGCGGCGATCGGCTACGGGCACGAGGAGCGGAAAGAGCCGTTCGACGAGACCGCCTGGACGAACCTCGCGGGCGAGGGCGTGGCGGCGTACCCGAAGTCGAAGACGATCGCCGAGCGCGCCGCGTGGGAGTTCATGGAGCGCGAAGGCGGCGGCCTGGAGCTGTCCGTCGTAAATCCGGTGGGCGTGTTCGGCCCGGTGCTGGGCGCCGACTACTCCACCTCCATCCTGCTGGTGCAGCGGCTGATGAACGGCGCCATGCCCGGCCTGCCGCGCCTGTATTTCGGCGTGGTGGACGTGCGCGACGTGGCCGACCTGCACCTCCGCGCGATGACCGATCCCGCCGCCGCGGGCGAGCGCTTCCTGGCCGTCTCGGGCGATTTCATGACGATGCTCGACATCGCCCGGGTGCTGAAGGACCGCCTGGGCGCGTCGGCCAGGCGGGTGCCCACGCGGCAGCTGCCCAACTGGCTGGTGCGCCTGGCCTCGCTGCGCGACCCGGCGGTCAAGCTGATCGTGCCCGAGCTGGGCAAGCCCAAGAACGCCACCAACGCCAGGGCCCGGCGCCTGCTGGGCTGGGCGCCGCGCCCGCCCGAAGACGCGATCGCCGCTACCGCCGAAAGCCTGCTGCGCCTGGGTCTTCTGAAATCCTGACCTCCGGATCATCAGCGAGTCCGGGCAAAGTCCGGTCGAAGTGTGGCACGGGTGGTATCTCCCGAACGACGCAGCGCCAAACAGCCTGGCTCTCACAGAGTTCACGGAGTACACGGAGGAACTGCGGTTGCACTCTGTGTACTCTGTGAACTCTGTGAGAGCCTGTAGTTGAATTTACGGTGTTAGACTCAGGATAATCGTCCGTTTTCTATCGAGGCGCAGGGTCCACGCGGATCGTACAAGCCTCCGTTCTCCGCTGCGCCGTGTGACCCGCGGTTGCAGTTCAAGCAAAATCTCGTACGCGCCTGACGGCGGCTCCCCTACACCGGCCTCCGGCGAATCCCCATTCCGGGCGGATCGCGGGAACGCGAACGTGAAGGTGGCGGAAAGGCGAACCGCATCGCGCCTCCGCACCCGCACCTCGCACCCCGGAGGCGTCCCCATGCTGCCGCTCGAGACCATCCTGGCCGCCACCGACCTGACGGACGCTTGCGACGAGGTGCTCCGCGCGGCCGCGGGGCTGGCGCGCCGCACCGGCGCCGCCCTGCACGTGATCCACTCGTTCGACTTCCCGCCCTCGCCATACTTCGACGTGCCGATGGACCCGCTCACCTTCCAGGGCCGCATCGACGACAGCCAGGCCGCGCTCGACGAGCAGATCGCCCGCGCCGTGCCCCGGGACGTGCCCGTCGCCGGCCGCCGGATGGAGGTGTTCGCCGCCGCGCGCGCCATCGCCGACTACGCCGCCGCCATCCACGCCGGCCTGATCGTGCTGGGCCCGCACACCCGGCGCAGGCTCGAGGCCGGGTTCCTGGGCACCACGGCCGACCGGGTGATCCGCACCGTGGAGGTGCCCGTGCTGATCGTGCGCGGCGAGCTGCGGCTGCCGCTCAGGCGCCTGCTGGTGCCGGTCGACCTCTCCGAGCGCACCGGGTGCGTGCTGGACGTGGCGCTGCGCTGGGGCGCCGGCCTCGGCGCCGCCGACGGCGCGCTCCCGGTGCCCGGGGTGGAGATGGAGATCATCCATGTGGTCCCACGCGTCCTTGCGCCCGCCGGGCTCCCGTTCGATCGTGCTACCGTGCGCCCCGGCATCAACCGCATGGTCGAAGACGCCGTGGAGCGCGCCGGGGGCGCGTCGTCCGTGGCGGTGAGCGAGGAGGTGCTGTGGGGCGATCGTCCGGACCGCGAGATCGTGCGCTTTGCCCGCGAGGTGGGGAGCGACCTGGTGGTGATGGCCACGCACGGCTACGGCATGGTCAGGCGCGCGCTGATCGGCGGCACCGCCAGCGGCGTGGCGCGCGCCGCGCACTGCCCCGTGCTGCTGCTGCCGCCCGCCGTCTGGCGCGCGGCGCCGCCCGCCGCGCCCCTGGCGGCGCACGCCGCCGCGTGAGCTGATGGCGGAGCCCGCCTCCGCCGCGTGGCACGGGCTCCACCCCGACGCCGCGCTCGAACGCCTCCGCACCGGCCGCAACGGGCTCACCGCGGCCGAGGCGGAGGCGCGTCTTTCCCGGCACGGCCCCAACGCGCTGCGCACCGCGCCGCCGGTCCCCTGGTGGCGCATCCTGCTCGCCCAGCTGCGCGGCGTGGTGGTGTGGCTCCTGGTCGCCGCGTGCGTGGTCGCGCTGCTGATGGGCGACGCGGCGGAAGCGATCGCCATCGCCGTCGTCCTCGTCCTGAACGCGCTGCTGGGCTTCGTGATGGAGCTGCGCGCCAACCGGGCGATGGAGGCGCTCCTCTCGCTCGAGGTCCCCCGCGCCACCGTGATCCGCGACGGCCGCCCGGCCGACGTCGACGCCCGCGAGGTGGTCCCCGGCGACGTGCTGGCGATCGAGGCCGGCGAGCTGGTCCCCGCCGACGCCTACCTGCTGGACGCGGCCGAGCTGGTGACCGCCGAGGCGCCGCTCACCGGCGAGTCGCTCCCCGTCCGCAAGCGCGCGGGCGGCGCGCTCCCCGAGCGGACGCCGCTGGCCGAGCGCGCCAACCTGGTCTTCCGCTCCACCTTCACCTCGGCGGGAAGCGGGCGCGCCGTGGTCTTCGCCACGGGGATGGAGACCGAGGTGGGGAAGATCGGCACGCTGGTCTCCTCCGTCTCGGTGGAGCCCACGCCGCTGGAGCGCCGGCTGGACGAGCTGGGCGGGCGGCTGGTGTGGCTGGCGCTGGCTGCGGCGGCCGCGGTGGCCGGGCTCGAGCTGCTGCAGGGCACCCCGCTCGCCGAGACGCTGGAGACCGCCATCGCCCTCGCCATCGCCGCCGTCCCCGAGGGGCTCCCCGCCGTCGCCACCATCGCGCTCGCCGTCGGCGTGCGGCGGATGGCCCGGCGGCACGCGCTGGTCCGCCGCCTCCCCGTGGTCGAATCGCTCGGCTCGGCCACGGTGGTGTGCACCGACAAGACGGGGACGCTCACCCGCGGCGAGATGACCGTCACCGAGCTGCGCGCCGCCGGGCGGACGTGGGCGGTGAGCGGCGCCGGCTACGCACCCGAGGGGAGGGTGACGGCGGGGGATGGGGGTGCGGCGGCGGATCCATCGTCCGACCCCGTGCTCTGGCACCTGCTGGCGGCGGCGATCCTGGCCAACCGCGCGCAGCTGGTGAACGCGGACGGCGGATGGACCGTGCGCGGCGACCCCACCGAGGGCGCGCTCCTGGCCGCCGGGCTCAAGGCGGGGATCGACCGGCGTGCGCTCGAGGACGAGCTCCCCGAGGTGGGGCAGGTGCCGTTCAGCAGCGAGCGGATGCTGATGGCCACCTTCCACCGCCGCGCGGACGGCCGCGTGTTCGCCTGCGTGAAGGGCGCGCCCGGCCGCGTGCTGGCCCGCTGCGCCTCCGTGATGACCGCCGAGGGCGTGCGGGCGCTGGACGACGCCGGGCGCAAGGCGCTGGTGCGCGAGAACGAGGAGATGGCCGGCCGCGGCCTGCGCGTGCTGGCGATGGCGTGGCGCGACGACGTCCCCTCGCGTGACGCGGACGCGCTGGCGGAGCTCGTCTTCGTGGGCTTCGCGGGGATGATGGACCCGCCGGCCGCGGGGGTGCTGGAGACGATCCGCACCCTGCGCGGCGCCGGCATCCGCACCGTGATGATCACCGGCGACCAGCGGCGCACGGCCGAGGCGGTGGGCCGCGAGCTGGGGATCGTGAGCGGCGACCAGGGCGTGTTCGAGGGGAGCGCGCTCAGCGAGCTGACGGGCGACGCGTGGCTGGCGTGCGTCCGCGGCGCCGGCGCCTTCAGCCGCGTGAGCCCCGAGGACAAGCTGAAGCTGGTGGAGGGCTACCGCCGCGCGGGCGAGGTGGTCGCCATGCTGGGCGACGGGGTGAACGACGCCGCCGCCCTGCGCCGCGCCGACGTGGGCGTGGCGATGGGGATCCGCGGGACCGACGTGGCCAAGGAGGCCGCCGCCGTGGTGCTGCAGGACGACCGCTTCAGCACCGTGGCCGCTGCGGTGGAAGAGGGGCGGGTGGTCTACGCGAACATCCGCCGCTTCGTGTTCTACCTGTTCAGCTGCAACGTGGCCGAGGTGCTGGTGCTGCTGATCGCCGGGCTCGCGGGGCTGCCGGTGCCGCTCAGCCCGCTGCCGATCCTGTGGATGAACCTGGTCACCGACACCTTTCCCGCGCTGGCGCTGGCCGTGGAGCCCGCCGACCGCGGCGTGATGCGGCGCCCGCCGCGCGACCCGCGCGCCTCCATCCTCTCGGGCGACTTCCTGGTCCGGATCGGGTTCTACGGCGCGTTGATCACCGCGTGCACGCTCGCCGCGTACCTCATCGCGCTCAAGACGCTGGACCAGGCGCACGCGCGGACCGTGGCGTTCCAGACGCTGTCGCTGGCGCAGGTCTTTCACCTGGGGAACGCCCGCAGCGACTCGCCGGTGCTCTCGCGGCGGGCGATCGGCGCGAACCGGTGGGCGCTGGCCGCGGTGTTCGGCGTGGTGCTGCTGCAGCTCGCCGCCGCCTACGTGCCGCCGCTGCCGGCCGTGCTGCGCCTGGCCGTCCCCGGCGTGCGCGACTGGCTGCTGATCGCCCCCTTCGCCCTCGCCCCCGCCATCATCGGCCAGACGCTGAAGGTGCTCCGCGTCCGCCGCGCCGGGGTGGACGCCGGCTGAACCACAGGCTCGCACCGATCCGGCTGGTTCGCGGCGGCGACGGGCACCCCTGGATTCACGGCAGTTCAGCCGGAGACGGTCTCATCTCATACCGGCTTGTACGATCGACTGTGCATCCGAGCCGTTCCCCATGGCTCGTCATCCTGAGTCACCCACCGCGCTGCGCGCGACCACGAAGGAATGAAACGACCGGCTGTTCAGGCCTGCGTCGTTCGGTAGATACCACCCGTTGCCATACTGGAACCAACTTTCTATTCAGCGCGACCACGCCTCCGCAGCGGATGTCCCGATGGCCGCAGCGCGAAGGATCTGTGACCGACGGTGCGCTACCGCTGATTTTTCTGCACCGACTTGCCACAGATCCTTCGGCTTGCGACCGCTCGCTCATGCCGCGGCGGGTGCGTGGTCAGCCTCAGCCTCAGGATGACGAGGCGGCGGGTTGGGTGCAGAATGCACAGTCATTTCTCACAAACGGCCTGCCGTTGAACGATCCCGGGATCACCCCTCCGCCACCTCCCACATCCACCGCCCGCCGTCGATCAGCACGCGGGCCTGGCCGGCGCGCTCGAGGGACGCGAGGAAGCCGAGGAGGGTGGCGCGGTTGAGGACGTACGAGGGCGGGTCGGTGAGGCGCATGGCGAAGGCGGCGGCGAACTCGACCAGCAGCTCCTCGGTGCCGGCGGGCGAGCGACGCAGGCGCTCCGTCAGCCACTCCGCCGCGCGCTGCAGGACGGCGAGGTTCAGGTCGAGCGTGGCGAGCGGGTCGGCCAGCGGCTCGCCGTGGCCGGGGACCATCCAGGCCGCGTCCATCCCGCGCATCCGCCGGAGCGTCTCCATCCACCCGAACGCGTCGACGAGGTACGGCACGCCGTGCTTCTCCAGCGGCTCGCGCCCGAAGAAGCCGTCCGCCGCCAGCAGCACGCCGTCCACGCGCACGCCGGCCTGCGCCAGGCTGTGCCCGGCCAGGTCTACGATCTCCAGCGCCCGCCCGTCGATCTCCACCCTCTCGCCGGCGCGGACCACGTGGTCCACGGGCGAGGGCTCGGCCTGCAGGAACTTGCTGGTGAGCGCGGTGACCGGCGCCGCGCCGCCGAACAGGTACACCGGCTCGTAGCGCGGCTCGCGGATCACGCACTCCTCCACCGCCGGCGCGTACACGGGGATGCCGAGCTTGCGCACCAGCTGCGCGTTGCCGCCGTGGTGGTCGGCGTGGGCGTGGGTGTTGAGGATGGCCACCAGCGGCCGCCCCAGCTCCTCGGCCGCGCGGGCGACGCGGTTCCCGGCGCCGCGGTCCAGCCCCGTGTCCACGGCCAGCACCCCGTTCGCCGTCTCCACCAGCGCGCTGTTGACGGCGCCGCGCAGCAGGTGCACGCCGCCGCCCAGGTCAATCGTCTCCATCGTCTCCCAGGCCGTCCTCTCCCTCCCACTCCGCGTGGAAGCGGGCCAGGAAGCGCTCCATGAACCGGTGCCGCCCCTCGGCGACGCGGCGGGCCGCGGCGGTGTTCATCCGCTCGCGCAGGAGCAGCAGCTTCTCGTGGAAGTGGTTGATGGTGGGGCCCGCGCTCGCCTTGTACGCCGCGAACGAGGCGTGCTCCTCGGGCGCCACCCCGGGATCGTGGATCGGGCGCCCGCGGCTGCCGCCGTACGCGAAGGTCCGCGCGATCCCCACGGCGCCGATGGCGTCGAGCCGGTCGGCGTCCTGCACCACGCGTCCCTCGGGTGTCTCCATCGGGGTGCTCACCCCCGCGCCCTTGAACGACAGCCCGGCGATGATCGACGCCACGTGCTCGACCACCTCCGCTTCCACGCCCAGCTCTCCGAGCCAGGCGCGCGCGGCCCGCGGCCCGGCGGTCTCGTCGCCGCCGTGAAACTTGTGGTCGGCTACGTCGTGCAGGAGCGCGGCGAGCTCCACCACGTACGCGTCGGCGCCCTCCTCGCGGGCCAGCCGCAGCGCCGTCCGCCGCACGCGGTGCACGTGCCACCAGTCGTGCCCCGTCCCCTCGCCGCTCATCTCGCGCCGCACGTGCGCCTCGGTGCGCGCCAGCACCTCCTCGCACGCGGGCGGCGCGGCTCCATCCATCATCACAAGAAATCCATCCACCGGAAATGACGAGAGGCCCCGCCGGGCGGCGGGATCAAGCCGACAAAGCTACAATCGGGGGTTTCCATTTGCGACTGAAGTCGCCGCTACAACGGCACGCAGTCCGCCTTCGCGGCGCCTTCGCGGACCTCAACACCGCGCATTCCTGCAGGATGTTGCGTCAATCGAAGATCCGCTCGAGCGTCTGGATCACGGTGCCGCCGAGGTGGTGCTCCTCCTGGCGGGGGATGTAGTCGCGCACGTGTGGCACCTGGCGTTTGGAGACGGTGAAGGCGCCGTAGAAGCCCTGCCATTTGAAGAACCCGCCCGGATCGAGCTCCTGCGTCACCAGGTGCGACGAGGCGCCCTTGGCGTGCTGCACCACCTCGTACAGCCGCACGGTTGGGTGAAAGCGCAGAAGAATCACTCCTGATTTGAAGTCCGCGAAGGCGGACTGTGTGCCGTTGTAGCCGCGAGTTTACTCGCCAACTCCCTCCACGGACCCCGTCCTCGCTCGCCGGTGGCGTGCGGCCACGCACCCCGTGTCGTACCTTGGGAGTCCACATCGACCTCGACCACCGGGAGCTGCCGGACCGATGTACCACGTGCTGATCCACAAGGGCGATGCGCTGGCGGAGGTCGATGCCGCGCTGAAGGCGCTGGAGGGGCGCGGCGTGTCGCGCGAGGCCTCGGGCTTCCACAAGCACATGCACGTGACGCAGGCCGCGCAGACGGTGGTGATGGTGCAGAGCCGGCAATCCCCGCTCGCCGCCGAGCTGCGCGCCCGCCCCGGCTGGACCGAGCCCGGCGACGCGCCCCTGCAGGCGTGAAATCCGCGCGTGGCTGAATCCGCGGCGCCGCGGCAACCGCGACGGACGGCCTCGCGGCTGCACCAGGCTTCCACCCACGCCCGACGTGGGCGCATCTTCCGCGCGCCAGGGCTTCGGCCCGCGCCAGGGCCGGTAGTCCGCGAAGGCGGACTTCGTGTGGTCGGCGCAGCGAATTCATTCGCCCCGCCGTGCCCTCGCGGCCGCGACTTCACTTGCAAGCTCCACGGCGGAATCCGCCCTGCAGGCCTGACGGAGAGAAGAAACCCACCATGCTCCACATCACCAACGGCGACGCGGCGGGCGACAAGCTGCGCGCGTCCGGCGTAAGCGGAACCGTGCTGTGCTGGCGCGACGTGCTGCACGAGGGGCCTGTCCCCGCCGGCCTGCCGTTCCCCGAGCTGAGCGCCGTCCGCGCCCGCTTCATCGCCGGCCAGGGCTGGGGCGGCGGCGACGGGATCGCGCGCGAGTTCGCCGAGCGCGACGCGGCGCTGGCCGGTTGCCGTGCCCACGACGAAGTGGTGCTCTGGTTCGAGCACGACCTGTACGACCAGCTGCAGCTGATCCAGCTGCTGGACTGGTTCGCGACGAACGGCCGCCCGCGCCTGACGCTGGTGTGCGGCGCCGAGTACCTGGGGATGTCGGAACCCCGGCGGCTGGCGGAGCGCTTCACGCAGCGCAGCCCCGTGACCACCGAGCAGCTCGCCCTGGGCGCCGCGGCCTGGAACGCCTTCCGCTCACCCGACCCCACCGCCATCACGCGGCTGCTGGAAGACGACACCCTGGAGCTGCCCTACCTGGCCGACGCGCTGGCCCGGCACCTGGCGCAGTTCCCGTCCACCGCCAACGGCCTGAGCCGCAGCGAGCAGCAGGCGCTGGAGGTGATCGCCGGGGGCGCGGCGACGCTGAAGGACGCCTACCTCGCCTCGCACCACGGGCTCGAAGACCCGGTCTGGCTGGGCGACTCCACCTTCGTCGGCTACCTGGAAGACCTCGCCGCCGGCGAGCACCCGCTGGTGAGCATCGGCCCCGGCGCGCGCGACGACATCCACCGCGCCGTCGCGCTGACCGACGCCGGACGCGCCGTGCTGGACGGGCGCGAGGACCGGGTGCGGCTGAACGGCATCGACCGCTGGCTGGGCGGCGTCCATCTCCACGGCCGCGAGGCCGCCTGGCGGTGGGACGCCGGCGCGCGCACGCTCGTCGCCGCGGGCTGAGCGTCTCTTCGACCCGAGATCCCACGAACCCATGTCCGAAGCCGATCCGCTCCCCGGCGCGCCCGCCGCCCCGCAGGTGCCCGGGCGCTTCCTGACCGGCGGATGGCGCTCGCTGGTGATGCTGAACTGGGAAGTGGACCCGGCGATCCTGCGCCCGTACGTGCCGCGCGGGACGGAGCTGGATGCGTGGCAGGGGCGCACCTTCGTGAGCTGCGTGGGCTTCCTGTTCACCGACACCCGGCTGCTGGGCCTCCCCATCCCCTTCCACCGCACCTTCGAAGAGGTGAACCTGCGCTTCTACGTCGGGCGGCAGGGGCCCGAGGGGTGGCGGCGAGGGGTCTGCTTCATCCGCGAGATCGTGCCGCGGTGGTGGGTGGCGTTCATGGCGCGCGCCGTCTACAACGAGCGCTACGTCGCCCTGCCGATGCGCCACGCCATCGATCTCGGCGAGGCCGGCGGATCGGCCGGGTACGGCTGGAAGTTCGGCGGGCAATGGTGCTCGGTGGGCGCGCGGGTGAGCGGCGCGCCCCGGCCGCTGGTGGCGGGAAGCGAACAGGAGTTCATCACCGAGCACTACTGGGGATACGCCGCCCAGCGCGACGGCGGCACCGTGGAGTACCGCGTGGAGCACCCCTCCTGGCGCGTCTGGACCGCCGATGATGCCCGGCTCGATGCCGAGGTGGCCTCCCTCTACGGCGCCGAGTTCGCCGCCCCGCTCGCCGCGCCGCCCTCCAGCGCCTTCGTGGCGGACGGCTCGGAGATCACCGTGCGGCGGGCGCGCCGGATCGCGTAGAACCGACCCTCATCCCCCCGGCCCCCTTCTCCCGAACTGCAGGAGAAGGGGGTGACGCGGGAAGAGGTTCGGCGGCGTTTCCTCCGGCTCACGCCCCTCCGCTCGCTCAGGCTCGCACCTCCCCCGTACCGGGAGAGGTAGCTCCGTCGGGTCTCCCGGCAACTCCGAGATTTCGGTGTGAGCGGAGGCCGCAGGGCGCGTCCGTGCTGCGTCCACCCCCTCGCCCGGTACGGGAGAGGGACAGGCGCCCTCAGGCGCCAGGGAGAGGGCGCGGTGCCGCGGGAACGCACTGGCGACCGTGGATGCGCTGGATCACACCGCCGTGGGCTGCGCCTCCTGTCTCGGCACCACGGCCAGGAACAGCACCGCCGACCCCAGCGCGATCCCCGCGCCCATCAGGAACGCCGCGGGGCCGCCGTACACCTTCCACACGATCCCGAAGAGGATGCTGGCGAAGAGCGCGGCCACCCCCACCGCCGCGTGGTACCATCCGAACGCGCTCCCCCGGAGGCCCGGCGGCGCCAGCGCGGCCACCAGCGCCTTCTCCGGCGCCTCGGTCAGCCCGAAGAAGAGGCCGTAGACCACGAACAGCGCCCACGCGTGCCACTCGGCGCTCGCCGCGGCGAAGCCGGCGTACACGGCGGCGTAGACCAGCCACCCGGCGATGATGGCGGTGCGCGGCCCCACCCGGTCGCTCAGCCGCCCGCCGATGATGCTCCACGCCATCTTGCTCACGTGCAGCGCCGCCCACAGCAGCGGGATCAGCGCCACCGCCACCCCCAGGTCGCGCGCGCGCAGCAGCAGGAAGGCGTCGCTCGAGTTGCCCAGCGCGAACAGCACCACCACCCCCAGGTAGCGCGGGAAGACCGATCCCAGCGCCGAAATCCGCGGCAGCAGCGGCGCGCGGTCGTCTCCGCCGGCGTGCCGCGGCGTCGCCGTGGGGGGCGCGGGGTCGTGCACCTTCCACAGCACCACGGCCAGCGTGATCAGCCCCGGGATCAGCGCCAGGCCGAACACGCGGCGCAGGTTGCCCGGCCACAGCAGGAGGAGCGCGGACGCCAGCAGCGGCCCGACCACCGCGCCCGCGTGGTCCGCCGCGCGGTGGATGCCGAACGCGGTGCCGCGCAGCTCGGGTGGCACCGACTCGGCCAGCAGCGCGTCCCTGGGCGCGGTGCGCAGGCCCTTGCCCACGCGGTCGGCGAAGCGGATGGCCAGCACGTGCCAGGCGGCGGTGACCAGGGCGATCAGCGGGCGGCCCACCGCGGCGATCCCGTAGCCCCACGCCACCAACCGCCTGCGCCGCCCGAAGCGGTCCGCGATCACCCCGCTGGCCAGCTTCAGCAGGCTGCTGGCGGCGTCGGCCACCCCCTCGATCACGCCCAGGAACGCCGGGCCCGCGCCCAGCACGCCGGTCAGGAAGAGCGGCAGCAGCGGGTAGATCATCTCGCTCGCCGCGTCGTTCAGCAGCGAGACGATGCTCAGCCAGAGCACGTTGCCGCGCAGCAGCGGCGCGTGTTTGACCGGCGCGTCCGGCGCTGCATCTTTCGGAGCGGCGTCCCGCATCAGGGCACCGGCCGCGGGGGGGCCACGGACGGTCCGCGGCCCTGGATCAGACCCGTCATCCACACCGGGAGTTGGAGATGAAGACCAGGACGGCGCTCCTCGCCGCCGCGGTGCTGCTCGCCGCCGCGCCCGTCGTGGCGCAGCAGCCGGCCGACACCGCGCGGATGGCCCTGGGGCGCACCTACGCGCGGTGGTTCTTCGAAGGCCGCACCGACACCCTGTGGGCGCTGTTCACCCCGCAGATGCGCGCCGCGGTCCCCACCGCCGAGCGCCTGGCCGCGTTCCGGCAGACGGTAGCCGCCAGCGCGGGCGCCGAAACCGGGGTGGTGAGCGAGGCGGCCCGCGAGGTGGGCGCGGGGACCGTCTACGAGCGGGTGTCGCGCTACGCCACGGCGCCCGTTCCGCTGCGCCTCACCATCGCCACCACGGCGCAGGGCGCCATCGCCGGCTTCATGATCCGCCCCGCCGGCACCGACGCGGCGCCCAGCCGGTTCCTGGACTACACGACCAAGACCGCGCTGCGGCTGCCGTTCGACGGCGAGTGGTACGTGTTCTGGGGCGGCCGCACGCGCGAGCAGAACTACCACGTGATCGCGCCCGACCAGCGCTTCGCCTACGACCTGGTGGTGCTCCGCGACGGCTCGACGCACGCCGGCGACGGGACCCGCGTGGAGCAGTACCACTGCTGGGGCCGCCCGATCCTGGCGCCCGGCGCCGGCACCGTGCTCACCGCGGTCGATTCGCTGGCCGACAACACGCCGGGGCAGATGGACCCCGCGCACGCGGCGGGGAACCACGTGATCATCGACCACGGCAACGGCGAGTACTCGCTCCTTGCGCATCTGCGGCGGGGCTCCGTGGCGGTTCACGCCGGCCAGCGCGTGGCGCCGGGCGACAAGCTGGGCGAGTGCGGCAACAGCGGCAACACCAGCGAGCCGCACCTGCACTACCACCTGCAGAACGGCCCCGCGTTCGGCCGCGCCGAGGGGCTGCCCGCGCAGTTCATCCACTACACCGCCGACGGCCGGCCGGTGGAGCGCGGCGAGCCCGTGCGCGGCCAGACGATCCACCCCTGAGCGCGGGCCCCTGTCGATCCGGCGTCCTGCGCGCTCTGACCGGGTCGTCGAAGGCTCTCACGGAGGGGGCGGAAGCACGGAAGCTTCGTTCCGATACGACGAAGCCCCGCCGCGGAGCGTTCCGTGGCGGGGCTGGCCGCGTCGGTCGACGACGATCAGAGGACGACGGCGGCGATGATCACGCCGATGGCGATCGCGGCCACCAGGTACCACCAGTCCTTGGTGCCGATCGGGGCCCGCGCGCGGCCCAGGCGCTCCTCGTTGCCGCGGACGTCGGCCTTCACCTGGTCGGTGGTGGGGTACAGCGACCGTTCCGGCGTGCTCGCGGCGTCGCGGGCGAGCACGGCTTCCTGCTCGGCCTGGTGCCGCGCAAGGATCTGCTGCGAGGCGGCCGGCGATGCGCAGAACAGCAGCGCGGCAGCGGCGATGAGCACCTTCCGCATCGGGTCCTCTCCTGGTGTGTGGCTCGTCGGTTCCGTGTGGGTCCGGGTCTGTCCGGCGGAGAAGCAATCTTCGTGCACCGATCGGCCGATGCCCTACAACCGTGTAAGGGATCGGCCCGTAACCGGGGCGCGGATGGGCAGTCTAATCCCCCACGCGCGTTTGCGGCAGTCCGGAATTTTACGGACGCGGCCCCCGGCCCCGGCGTCCCGGCGCGCAGTGCTCCCCTCCCTCCGCGAAGCGCCGGGGAGGCGGGCCGCCGGGGCCCGCGGCGGGAGCGGTGTCTCGCGCGAGCGCGAGTTCCGCCGTTGCCCGCTGTCCCCTGTCCCCTGTAACCTGTCCCCTGGTCACCTCGCCCAACCCATCCACCGCCGCGCCCGTGCCGACCGTGCCCGAACCGCCGCCGCCCGACGCCACCACCCCCGCCATCCGCTGCCGGGGGCTGCACAAGCGCTTCGGCGAGACGGTGGCCGTCAAGTCGCTGGACCTGGAGGTGCGCCGCGGCGAGTGCTTCGGGCTGCTGGGGCCCAACGGCGCCGGGAAGACCACCACCATCGAGATCCTGGAGGGCCTCACCCCGCGCGACGGCGGCGAGGTGGAGATCCTGGGGATGCGCTGGGAGCGCGACGGCCGGCGCATCCGCGCGCACCTGGGCGTGCAGCTGCAGGAGAGCGAGTTCACCGACCGGTCCACCGCCGAGGAGGTGATCCGCCTCTTCCGCTCGTTCTACCCGCGCGGGTGGAGCGTGGACGAGCTGATCGGCTTCGTGCAGCTGGACGAGAAGCGCGGCACGCAGGTGCGCAACCTCTCCGGCGGGCAGCGGCAGCGGCTCTCGGTGGCGTGCGCGCTGGCCGGCGCCCCCGACATCCTCTTCCTGGACGAGCCCACCACGGGGCTGGACCCGCAGAGCCGCCGCCAGCTCTGGGACGTGTGCGAGCGCTTCCGCGAGCGCGGGGGGACGATCCTGCTCACCACCCACTTCATGGACGAAGCGCAGGCGCTCTGCGACCGGCTGGCGATCCTGGACCACGGCGAGATCATCGCGCAGGGCACGCCGGCCGAGCTGATCCGCGGGCTGGGCGGGGCGTACGTGATCGGCTTCACCGCCAGCGTGCCGGTGGACGAGGGGGCGCTGCGGGCCGTCCCCGGCGCCCGCCGCGTGGCCGCGCGCGACGGCGAGACGCTGCTCACCGTCGACGAGCTGGCGCCCGCGCTCCCCGCCCTGCTCGCCGCGGTGAGGGCGGCCGGCGGCGAGCTGGCGGCGCTCAACACCCACCAGGCCACGCTCGAAGACGTGTTCCTGGCCCTCACCGGCCGCGAGCTGCGCGATGAGTGAGTACAGCCCCCTGCGCGAGCTGGTGCTCGCCCGCATCCGCGCCTTCGTGCGCGAGCCCGAGGCGCTCTTCTGGACCTTCGTCTTCCCGATCCTGATGGCCGTCGGTCTTGGCGTGGCCTTCCGCGAGAAGCCGGCGGACCGCGCCGCCGTGGGCGTGCAGCGCGGCACCGTGGCCGAGCGCTACCTGGCCGCGCTGCGCGCCTCGGGCGAGCTGAAGGTGACGGTGCTGGGCGACAGCGCCGCCGCCCGCGCGCTGCGCAAGGGCGACGTGTCCGTCCTCCTGGCCGGCCGCGACACCCTGGTCTACCGCTACGACCCCGCCAGGGACGAGAGCCGCGCCGCGCGCCTGCTGGCCGACGCCGCCGTGCAGCGGGGCGCCGGGGCGGCCCGGCCGGTGGTGACGGCCGACGACCGGCACCGGGTGCCGGGGTCGCGCTACATCGACTGGGTGATCCCGGGGCTGATCGGGCTGAACCTGCTCTCCACGGGGATGTGGGGGATCGGGTTCGGGCTGGTGCAGATGCGCAACAAGAAGCAGCTCAAGCGCCTGGTGAGCACGCCGATGCGGAAGCGCGACTTCCTTCTGGCGCAGCTGCTGGCCCGCCTCGCCTTCCTCCTGCTCGAGGTGCCGCCGATCGTGATCTTCGCGCGGCTGGCGTTCGGGGTGCGGCTGCAGGGGTCGCCGCTGGCCTTCGCCGCGCTGTTGATCCTGGGCGCGATGACGTTCGCGGGGCTGGGGCTGCTCTGCGCCAGCCGCGCGCGGACGATCGAGGGGATCAGCGGCATCCTGAACGTGGTGATGCTGCCGATGTTCGTGCTCTCGGGCGTCTTCTTCTCGGCCAGCCGCTACCCCGCCGCCATCCAGCCGCTGATCCGCGCGATCCCGCTCACCGCGCTGAACGATGCCTTCCGCGCCGTCTACAACGACGGCCTCCCGCTCGCCGCCACCTGGCCGCAGCTGCTGGTCCTGCTGGCGTGGATGCTGGTCAGCTTCTTCGCCGCGCTGAAGCTGTTCCGCTGGCAGTAATACCGGATTGGCCTGGACACCGGCCGTTTCGATGAAAACCGGACGGTGCCATCGTGATCCGGGTATACCGTTGCTGGATCACACGGCCAAAGGCGTCACACGGAGCAGCGGAGGAGAACGGAGCAGCGGAGAACTGCCGATGACCTTGCAGTTCTCCGCTGCTCCGTTGCACTCCGCTGCTCCGTATGACCCACGCGCCGAGCCGGTCTGACGACGGAGTTCCGGATCCGGTATCCGTTAGATCAGCTTGTGGTCCTTGTGGCCGCAGGGGCGCTTCCGCACGGAATCGAGCAGATTCTTCAAGTCGAGCCGGCCGGCGCCCACCTCGTCACGCCGCACGCCGGGCTTCAGCACCGCCGACTCGGCCAGCACCTCCTTCACCTCCTTCAGCCCCCAGCAGGGGCGCGCCCGCAGCACCAGCCACACCGCCGCCGACACCATCGGCGCCGCGAACGAGGTGCCGTTCTGGTCGCGGTACTCGGTCCCCCCGAAGACGGTGAAGATGTCTTCGCCGGGCGCGGCGAGGTGGATGTGCTCGCCCGTGCTGGACCAGTCGGTCTTACGGTCGAAGCGGGTGGTGGCGCCCACCGCGATCACGCCGGGGTAGGCTGCCGGGTAAATCCTGGGGCTCCCCGCCTCGCCGCGGTTCCCCATCGCCGCCACCACGATCATTCCGCGCGCCACGCACTCGGCGATCCGGTCGCGCACCACCGAGTCCGACACGGTCGAGCCCAGGCTCAGGTTCAGCACGCGCGCCTTCGACCCGGCCACCATCCGCAGCGCCTCGTAGAAAGCGCCGCTGTCGAACCCGTCTTCGCTGGTCCACACGTTGTACAGGTCGATCCGCGCCGAGCAGCACCCCGCCATCCCCGCGCCGTCGGCGCGGGTGGCGGCCAGCACGCCCATCACCGCGCTGGCGTGGATCGAGTCCGACGGGGTGAGCTTCCGCCCCGGGACCTCGATGGTGTTCACGCGGCCCGTGAGCTCGGCGTGGCCGTAGTCCTTCCCCTGGTCGATCACCGCGATCGGCTCGGGAAGGCCCGCCTGGTCCAGCGCCGTCCACGCGTCGCCGAAGCGGCAGGTGCGCACCCCCCAGTCCACGTCCTTGGGCGACCCGGGCGCGGCCGCGGTCGCGGACTGGGGCGCGAAGTCGAGCGGGTACTGGATCACGGGGCGGTACACCCGCACCACGTCCCCGTCCTCGCGCAGCTTCTTCTCGTACTTCGCGCGGTCGGCGGGGTCCGCCAGCCGCAGGTGGTGCGTTCCCGCGAACGAGTACGGCGACGCCTCCGCGGCCGGCAGCGCCATCTCCAGCCTCCCCGCGCCGAATACCTTCGCCGCCCGGTCGGGGTAGAGCGGGGTGAGCGACGCCTTTTCGCCGCTCCCCTCCACGTACGCGGCCACCTCGGCCAGCGCGCCCGAGGGCGCGGGGCCGCCCTCGAAGAACGCCTCGGCGGTCCTCAGCGACGACGCGCCGGGGCGCACGGTGAACACCAGTGCATCGTCCACCCGGCGCTTGCCCGCCAGCACCGGCATGCGGGGATCGGCCTCACCCGCGCTTCCATAGTTCGGCATCGGGGACCTCGCTCAGCCGGGGGGAACGGCGCCGCCGGTCTGCCCGGAAAGGCAGTCCTCCACGCCGTGCGTGCCGGTCTGCGGCGGCCGGGGGATCGGCAGCTCGGCCCCGTTCAGGGTCGCGGCCAGGTCGCCGTCGGCCGGCTGCAGCAGGCGGTAGATCCACTTGAAGTCCACGTCGTCGGCGTCCACGTGGCGCAGCCCCAGGTCTTCCCACTCCATGGGGTTCTTGTCGCACAGGTTGCCGACCTTGAGCGTCACCGTGCCGTCGGCGGCGGGGCGCAGGGTGAGCGTGGCCTGCGTCTCGCCCGCGAAGCTGCGCAGCTGGATGGTGATGGACTCGCCCTCCACCGGCAGCGTCCAGGTGACGAAGTTGGCGAACTGCCGCTGGTACTCCTCGGCCGCCAGGGTGGGGTCGAACCGCCACGTCTCGTTGGGCAGCCCTTCCATGGTTCCGCCCGGCAGGCGGGTGCGCATCAGCAGGTCGGACGGGGGGTCGTCGGAAAAGAGCCCGTCCTTCAGCACCAGGCGGCCGCGGCCCTCTTCCTGGGGGTGCGGGGCGATCTTCTCGAACTCGGGAACGTTCAGGGTGAACTCCACGGGCGCCGCGCTACCGAAGTACAGCTCCTGGAAATCGAAGAGGTGAATGCATTCGAACGCGGGCTCGTCCTGCACCCCGGCGGGGAGCGAGGCGTCAAGGTCCGCCAGGTTGAAACGGAGGTATCCCACGTGGGGCGCGCCCCTGGTCCCGTCCACGTGCACCGGGTCGGCGGTGCGCTTGCGCGCGTCGGGCATCAGCACGGCCACGCGCCCGCTCTCGGCGTCGTGCACGTACAGGCACAGACCCACGAACTCGACCTTCAACTGGAACGACATGGTGATGATCCGGATGAGAAGGGGTGAAAATGCAACGGCTCAGGGCCCGGTGTAGATCAACGCGGCCCAGGCCTCCGGCGCACGCACCGCGGAACGGGACGACCGGAGCGCCGCCACCTGTGCCTGCCGAAGCGCTTCGGCGGCGGGGGTCCCCGCCGCGACGCGGCGGTGGAACTCCACCAGCACCGGGGTGGTGGTCTGGTCGCGCACGTCCCACAGCGTGCTGACGGTGGCGGGCGCCCCCGCGCGCAGGAAGCTGTAGGCCAGCCCCGCCGGTGCACCGGCATGGGAGGGCCGCGGGCTCAGGGTGCTGCACGCGGACAGTACCACCGTCTCCAGATTGGTGGCCGCGAGGTGCCCGATTTCCCATGCGCGCAAAATCCCCGGCCCGCCCGGCCCGCCTGGAGCCAGCGCCAGGTACGAGAGCTCGGGCTGCTCGGCGTTGAACACCGCGTGGCCGGCGAAGTGGAGGACCGAGGCGCGGGAGAGGTCGCGCAGCAGCGCGCCGCGGGTGGCCTGGGGACCAACGAGGAGGATGGAGGGGTGACGCAGACGGGCCACGGCCTGGGCCTCGGCCGCGGCGCCGGGGAGCGGGTCCAGCCGCAGCGCCGGGTCGGTGGCGGGGTCGCCGATCACCAGCGCCGGCCCGGGGTGCGGCGCCGCGCGCTTGCGCGCCCGCGCCGCCAGGAAGAACGCCGCGCTGGGGAGCGTGCGGAGGGCGTACGCCTCCACCATCAGCCCCGGCGCGCGGGGATCGCGCAGCGCGGCGAACGGCACCTGGTTCAGCTCGCGGTCGGGGACGATGGCCAGCTGCCGGACCCCCGCCAGCTCCGCGGCCACGGGCCGAAGGAGCAGTCCGAACAATGCCGCCCCGGGCGCGCCGCCGGCGCGGTACCCGTCCGCGGCGAAGCGCTCCGCCAGCCACGCCACCGAGTCACGCGGGACGGCGGCCGCGAAGGTCCGCGCGCCGCGCGGCGAGATCGCCCAGATCACCACGCGGTCGGGGAGGACGGCGTACTCCAGCAGCAGCGTGCCCGGGGCGATCCCCGCCGCCACCGTGCCGGGGTCCGCCGGACGCGCCCGCCGCGCGGCCCCCGCGGACGCGGCGCCGCGCGGCCAGGCGGCGGCCCGCGCGCGCTCCAGGTACGCGAACGCGTGGCCGAAGCGCCGCTCCTCCATCGCCAGCGTCATCGCCTGGTCGAACACCACCTCCGACGCCTCCAGGCTGCTGGCGCGGGTCTCGGCGGTGCGGGCGGAATCCTGCAGCGTCTCCAGCTGCCGCACCGCCTCGTCCACCAGCGCACGCGCGGAGTCGCGCTCGCCCGCGCGCCGCGCGGCGGCGGCCGCCTGGCTGAGCGTGGCGGGGACGTACACGCCCAGCTGGAGCCGCCGGTACGCCGAGATCGCCTGCGTCAGCGTGGCCAGCGCCGCCCGCGGATCCCGCCCCGCCACCATCTCGGCCTGCGCCACCATCACGTCCGCCGTCGTGCGCAGGCGCCCCGCTCCACCTTTCAGCTTGGCGACCTGCCGGAGCGCGTCGCGCAGGTCCGCGCGGGCGCCGGCCGTGTCGCCCAGCGCCATGCGGGCGCGCGCCTGCGCGCGGAGCGTCTGCGCCAGGAGGTCGGGCGGCCCCGAGGCGCGCACCACCGCCACGCGCTCGCGCATCAGCGCGAGCGCGGCCCGGTGCAGCCGCAGCGAGCGGGCTTCGGCCGCCGCGGCGGAGAGCTGCGAGGCGTAGTAGGTGGAGGACGGGAAGGCGAAGAGCGCGCGAAGCCCCTGGTACGCCTCGGTCCGCGCCGCCGCGTGCTGGCCCGCCAGGCCCAGGCTCTCGGAGAGCAGGTAGTGCAGCGTGCCCAGGTACTCCCGCTCGCCGGCCCCTTGGAGGTACGGCCGGGCCGCCCGGTACCAGGCGCCGGCCTCGTCGTACAGGCCGCGCCGCACGCGCGAGGTGCCCAGCGCCCAGGTGGCCCGCCCCGCCAGCGCCGGCTGCCCGCGCTCCGCATCCCCCGCGACGCGCCGCAGCAGCGTGTCGGCCGCGTCATAGCGCGCCGACGAGATCAGCGACGCCGCGCGGAGGTACGCCGCCCACCCCGCGAACGCCGAGTGGTGTTCGGCCAGCGCGCGCTCGGCGCCGCGCAGGGTGGCCTCGGCGGCTTCGTGGCGCCCCGAGCGGAACTCCGCGCGGCCGCTGTCCAGGGCCACGTGGGCCGCGGCCAGGTCGCGGATCCGCGCCGGGTCGCGCGGCGGCGCGTCGATCGCCCGCACCGCGAGCGCCACCGTGCGGTCGCCGCCCAGCCGCTCCGCGGCGCCACCGATCTCGCGCGCCCACGCCAGCAGCCGCTCGGCCTGGGCCGTGTGGCCGGCCAGGGTGGCCGCGCCCCAGCGCCCCAGCAGGGTGATGGAGAACTCGCGCGCATCGCTGGGCGAGCGCCGCACGCGGGCGGCGATCCGCGCCCGGCGCGCGCCGGGGTCCAGCGCGGGCCCGTCCACCAGCCCGGCCCACGGCAGGGTGTCGCCCCGCGGCTGGAGCGCCCGTGCACGCGCCCGCGCCTCGGCGCGCCAGCGCGGGTCGGGCTCCATGGCGGCGTAGCGGGTCCAGGCGTCGCGCGCGGTGTTGGCCAGGTACAGCCGCTCGGCCACCAGCGCGCGGTTGTACAGCGCCTCCACCCGCGTGGAGTCGCGCGCGACGGCGCGCTCCACGGCGTCCAGCGCGCGCAGCACGGGCTCCAGCGTCTGGTCGCGCGCGCCCTGCTCCAGGTACGCCACCGCCAGGTCGTTCAGCACGCCGGCGTCGTCGGGCGCGCGCGCGGCGGCGCGCTCCAGCTCGGCCACGGAACGGTCCACCTCGTTGCCGCGCCGCAACAGCCAGATCGCGTGCGCCCGGCGCTGCCCGGCGCTGTCGGCGGCGGCCAGGCGGCGCCGCAGGTTCCGGGCGGCCGCATCCAGGTGGACGAATCGGCGCGTCCGCCGCGCCAGCGGCTCGCCGCAGCGGACGCGCGGAACCAGCGCCTCGCCCGGTTCGGGAACGCACGGCTGCCACGCGGACTGCCCCGTCAGCCGCCCGGTGGTGAAGCGCTCGCCCAGCAGGATCGCCTCGGGCCCGCGCGGCGAGCCGATCCCGTACGGCGCCGCGCCGCCGCCCTCCACCAGCAGCGCCACGGCCGCCGCGGCGATCAGCCGCAACCCTGCCCATCGCCCATCACGCGCGGGGCGCGCGCCGGGTGCGGGGCGGGTCGGGGCTCGCTGCTGCGGGAGCGCGGTGGTGTTCACGGGGGACTTCGGGGGGACGGTCCGGACGATGGCGGTCCGGAACGGAGAAGCGGGCGGAGGATGCCGGGGACCGCCGTGGGTGGATTGCTGCGACGCGGGGCAGGAGCAGTTGCGAAGAATGATGCAAGCTAGGCACGGCACGCATCCACGGTCAACCGTGCCGTTCGCGCCGTGGATGGATCGATGGATGGCAGCGGTCAGGGGGCGGAGCGCGCCGCTCGGGGTGGCCCGGGAGGGGGCGTCACTTCTTCCATCGCCGCGGCTCCAGCTTCGGCGGCCGCGCGCCGTGCCGCTTCGCGCCGAGCACGGGGACGTACTCCAGCTCCTCGCCGCTTTCCGCCGCGCGCAGCATCAACCCGCCGCGGCTCATGTCGCCGCGGCCCACGAAGGCGCTGGGGAACACCAGCCGCTCGCCGTAGATGGCGGTCAGGACGTCCACGTACTTCCCCGTGGCGATGCTTCCCAGCAGCACCATCTCGCAACCGTCCGGCGCATGCTCGGCCAGGGCGCGGGCGTGCGTCTCCAGCGGGTTGCGGTAGCCGGGGTTGTCCAGCTCCACCGCGCCCTCCTTGAACTCGCGCAGGACGTCGAGCGTGATCGGCGACTCGGGCGGCACCAGCCCGCGCGTGGGCGTGATCACCAGCGCGCCCGGCAGCCCGCCGGGCGGAGACGAGAAGCGGCGCACGTACGCCATCTTCCCGCGGAAGTAGAGCCCGCTCAGGAAGCTGAACACGTCGCCCAGCGGCGCGCCCCCGGCGCTGCGGATGCGCTTGGCCAGGGCGAACTGCGCCTCGTCACGCAGCACCAGCTCGCCGCGTTTGCCGCCCGCGTACGCGGGAGAGAGCAGGAAGATGCGCGAAGTAAACATGGTCCGCGAACATAGCAAATGCCGGGCCGCGGAAAACCCGGCGTGCCGGCCCATCCAATCGTCGATGGGAGCGCGTGAAGGGAGGCGGAAGATGCTTCCGCCGCACGGCGGCCCCATTTAGCTTGTGACCCGAAAGGCCTCTCCGAACGGTCCCGCACCTCCCCTCTCCGCGCCGTTCCCAAGATCTCCCCGATGAGCAACCGGGCCTTCACCCTCCCGCTCTCGCTGGCCGTTCTGCTGGGGGTCGTCCACCAGCTTCAGCGCGGCACCGGGCCGTCCGCGGCCACGCCGCCCGACCCCACCCCCACCGTCACGACCGCCGCGACCACCGACGCCGAGCGCCGACACGCACCGGACGAGACCCGCAGCTATCGCACCGGCCTCGAGCTGGTCCGGGCGTTCCTCGTGGCCGGCGACACGGCGCCTGCCGACACGGTCCGTGCCGATACGGCGCACACCGACACGGCTCGTGCCACCCAGGCGCGCACCGACACGGCGCACACGGCCGCCCCGCCGCCCAACCCGTGCTTCCCCGCCATCGGGTTCATGGTGGCCACGCTGCCGGACCCGGTGGATTCGCACCTGGACTGGGCGTTCGACTCGGACTTCGAGGCGATCCTGCGGGCCTATGAGCGCGCGGGCTACGTGCTCGACCGCTTCTGGCTCCCCTGGAACGAGAAGCGCGACACGGCGCGCGCCGGCCCCGGCGGCACCACCGTGCGGCTGCGCGACGTGCAGCCCGGCGTGGTCCTGTTCCGTCTCGACACCGTCGTCGCGCCGCGCATGCCCGTGCCGCGCGGGAGCACCTCCGCCCCCGACACTTCGGCCGCGTCGGAGGGCGACACCCTGCGGTACGCACCGCCCGGGTCCGCCGCGCGCGACTCGTCCACGTCGCAGTGCGTCCGCCGCCCCAAGCCGCGGGCGAACCTGGCCACCCAGCACCGCATCACCCCCCACGCGCCGCGCCGCGTGCAGGGTCGCCGGCGCACCGCGGCCGACACCCTGTGGCTGGTTCTGTACCATGGCGCCACGCCTCCGCCCGAGGTGGCGCACGCACGGCAGGTGACCGAACAGACCGTTGGGATCCAGCCAACCGCCGGGATCGTTCGCAAGGAGCCGCACGACCCTCGCTGGGCCAAGCCGCCGCTCGACTCGGCCGCGGCCACCCGCGCGCGCACACAGCCGTCGCCGCGGGCCCTGGCGCAGGCCGCGCGCGCCGCGGCGGCGGCCGGCAAGCAGTCGTTGTTCCGGCCCACCCTGCAGATGCTGTACATCGTCGGCGAGATCCCCACCGCCGGCCTGCACGCGCAGGCGTTCACCCGCGCCCTGGCCGACCGCGACAGCGTCGCGGCGCTCATCGCCCCGCGCGACAGCACGCTGCGCATCGTGGGGCCGTCGTTCAGCGGATCGGCCCGCTCGCTCTCGCTGGCGCTGCACCGGTGGCGCGCCACGCACCCGCGCACCCGGGTGAGCGTGGTGGGCGGGTCGGCCACCTCGCCGGGCGCGCCGATGATCCTGTCGGCCGACTCGCTGGTGGGGTACCGGTCCACCGTGCACAGCGACGACGCCCTCACCGAGGCGCTCGCCTTTCGCGTGCTCTGCCCGCTGAACGTGGGCGACGACCAGGTGGTGGTGCTGCGCGAGAGCGGCACCGCGTACGGGCGAGACGTGGCGGCGGGGAACCGGGCGCCGGGGCTCACCTGCCCCGGCGGGCGCACGCTGCACCCCTCGCGCTTCGTGCAGATCCCCTTCCCGATGAACATCGCCACCCTGCGCGCCGAGCTGGACGGACGCGCCGCGGCGCAGGGCGTCTCCACCACCGAGATCCGCTCGCAGAGCCGCGCGCGCTTCACCCTGCGCGACCAGGACCGCCCCGGCGACCACCCTCTCCCCACCTCGCAGCTCACCGCGCCCACGCTCGAGGTGCTGATGGACGAGGTGGAGGCGGCGATCTCGGGGAACCGCGTGCACGTGGTGGGGATCCTGGCGTCGGACGTGCGCGACAAGGTGTTCCTGGCCACCGAGCTGCGCCGCCGCCTGCGCGACGTGCAGCTGTTCACCTTCGAGGGGAACTCGCTCTACCTCCTCCCGCAGAACCAGGCGGCGCTCCGCGGCACGCTGGTGATCTCCACCTACCCGCTCTCGCTGCAGACGCAGTGGTGGACGCCGGGGCGGCTGAACCGGATGCGCCTCTCCTTCTCGAACGAGGGTGCCAACGGGATCCACAACGCCGTGCTGGTGCAGCTCGGCGCCGGGCGGCAGGCCGCCAACTACGGCTATCCGTTCGTGAACTATCCGGGGCGGGTCAAGCCGCCCGTGTGGGTGAGCGCGGTGGGAGACGAGCGCTTCCTCCCCGTCACCGTCTATACCGCGGCCGACAGCGCGATCCGCATGATCGACATGGCCGCCGTCCCCGAGCGCCCCGACGAGTGGCCGTCGCTGGCCTTCCCCACGGCGGTCTCCATCGCGCTGCTGGGGCTGGCGATGCTGCTGGCCGTGTCGGAGTTCCTCCCCGGCCGCCCCGCCCGGGAGATCCCCGCCACCGCCGGCCGGCCCCGGCGCGGCGGTCTCCCCGCCACGCGCGCGGCGCGGCTGTACCGGTGGGCGCGGCGCGTGGCGGCCTGGCTGCCCTGGACCCACGCCGGCCGCCTGGTCCGCCTGCGGCGCCGCCGCCACGCCCTGCCGCACCCCGGCATCGTCCGGCGCGCGAAGCACCCGCCCCTGCCGCCCGCCGATACCACAAGCGAGCCCGTCGATGCCGCTGGCGCATCCGCTGATGTCGCCGTCCCGCCCGCTGACGCCGCTGTCACGGCCGCCGATACGGCCGTGCCCGCCGATGCCGCTGGGGCGCCCGTCGATGCCGCTGACGTGCCCGTCGATGCCGCTGTCCCGGCCGACGCGCCGGCCGATGCCCCTGTACCGGCCGGCATGCCCGCCGAGCGGCCCGGGCGGCTGCGCCGGCGCCGCGCGCTGCACCGCCAGCGCTTCCGCCGGCGGCGTGGGGCGGACCCGCTCGCGCCCGACACCCCGCAGGAGACCGTCCTGGACGAGGTGCGCTGGGGAACGCAGAACTTCCACGCCTACGCCTACGCTTCGCTACGCGCGCTGGCGCTGCTGAGCGCCATCGTCCCCGTGGCGCTGATCACCGCCTTCGCGCTGACACGGCGCTCGCTGCTGGACGGCCCCGGTATCGGTTGGCGGTGGCTGGTGCTGGGCTTCCTGGTGGTGGCGGTGGTGGGCGGCGGCTGGGCCACGGCGCGGCTGCTGGCGCACAGCGTGCGCGCCCTGCGCTCGGTGACGCCGCTGGGCTCGTGGTTCGCCGCGCGCGGCATCCCGGGCGACCGCGCGGCCAGCCGGAGCTGGCAGGCCGAAGTGGTGCTGCGCGCCCTGGCGCTGCTGGGCGGCGTGTTCTTCTTCGCGCTCTCGATGTGGTTCGCCTGGCAGGTGATCGTGCTGCACGCGAACCGCCAGGTCACCTTCCCGATCTTCGTGTACCGGGCCTCGCAGCTGGACGGCGGCGTGTCGCCGCTGGTGCCGCTGCTGCTGGCGGCGGCCGGGTACGTGGCCTGGTGCACCTGGCACGGCTGGCGGATCCGCGACCTGCGCGAGACCACCCCCTTCGAATCGGCGTGGGATGACGACGACGGCGACGACGCTTCGCCGCCGGGGCACGGCCCCACCGCGCTCCCCGCCGCCGCGGGAAAGGACGTTCGCGCCGTGCGCATGCGGCTGTTCAAGGTGGTGCCCGACGACACCGGGCTGTGGGGGCTGGGCGCGGCGGTGCTCCTGGCCGCGTCGCTGGCGATGCTGATCCGCCGCACCATCGACGGGATGATCGGCCTCACCGCCTTCGACTGGATCCTTCCGCTGGGGATCATGGGCGCGCTGGTCACCACCTGCTGGGCCGTGTACCGGCTGCTGAGCGTGTGGCGCGCGCTGGACCGCGTCCTCCAGGAGATGAGCGAGACCCCGCTCCTCCCGGCGTTCAAGCGCCTTCCCCAACGCGTGGCGCAGCTCACCCGGCTCACCCTGTGGCGCCCCGCCTCGCGCAACGTGATCGACACCGTGGCCGCGGCGCAGTGGCGGCAGATGAAGCAGCTTCACCGGCAGGCGCAGCACGAGTTCGCCGGGGTCGACATGCCTCGCTTGGCCCTGTGGTCCTCGGTGTCCGCCCTGATGGCGCCCGACGCGCCGCCGCCCAGTCGCTACCCCCGCCGGCTGCGCGCCGGCCACGACGACAGCTTCCAGCGACTGAACGAGATCCTTTCGGCGCTGTGGGCCCGCGAGCCCGACAGCGAGGTGGTGTCGCAGATCCGCGACGAGCTGAAGAAGGGCCCCAGCGACGCCAGCACCGTCGACCTGGTGCGCCGCAGCGTGCCCACCCTGACGCGCCTGTGGCTGCGCGCCGCCGAGGAGTTCGCGGCCGTGCAGGTGGTGGACTACATCGAGTGGGTGCTGCAGCAGCTGCGCACCCTGGCGCTCTTCCTGTTCATCTCGCTGCTCCTGACCACCGCGCTGCTGTCGTCGTACCCCTACCAGCCGCAGAGCCTGACCAAGCTGGTGTTCCTCTTCGTGCTGCTGGGCACCGTGGGCACGCTGCTGTACGTGATGGCCGCGCTGAACCGCGACGACGTGCTGAGCGCCATCGCCAAGACCGACCCCGGCCGCGTCACCTGGGACCGCTCCTTCGTGGTGAACGCGGTGGCGGTGGGGATCGTGCCGCTGCTCACGCTGATCAGCACCGAGCTCCCGGACTGGCACCTGCTCGGCTGGCTCGACCCGCTCCTCCGGGTCTTCGGCGGCGGCCACTGAAACCGGATCCACATCTACAGCGGTTGGCTCACACCGCTGATAGGGTCACCCATCTGCTGAGCCGGGATGACGACTGATCCATCCTCCGCGACGATGCCGGCCTGCATCCGGCGGGGTCGTGCCGAACCGTCGTCGTGGACGTTCCCCGCCCTCCTGCACGACACCGAACGCGCCGCCACGTATCCTCCGCGCCCCACCCTGTGGCATCGACGCCCCAAACGGTGTCCCAGGTGAGACCCGCACGCCGCACGCCGGTTCCCGCCGTTTCCGCCTACCCGTTGTCTCGCAACGGGTTACGAATTCGTAAAACTTCCTGACGATCGGGCCCGTAAGCTGCCACCGTCGCCAGCACCCGCACGAGCGGGGCGGCGGCCCGGCGGAGCGATCCGCCGGCGCACGCGCGGCGTAGAGTGGACGTCCGCGCTTCAAGACCGAACGATGCCGCGGCAAACCGCGAGCTTTCAGGAGATACCGAACGATGCAGATCCCGAACGTGGTGAATAAGGCGGGCCGGGTGGCCGCCCTGGCGGTGCTCGCGGCGGCGTGTGGCCGCGCCGAGGCTTCGCAGAACGACGCCCGGCAGTCCGCCGCCCCCGGCGAGCCCCGCGTGGTGACGGTGATCGCGCGCGACTTCGCCTTCGAGGCGCCCCAGTCGGTGCCGGCCGGGCTGGTCACCATCAACCTGCAGAACCGCGGGCAGGCGCTGCACCACGTGGCGCTGATGAAGCTGGACGAGGGGAAGACGCTGCAGGACGTGTTCGACGCCATGCGCGCGGGCGGCCCGCCGCCGGCCTGGGCGCACGACATGGGCGGCCCCAACGCCCCCGACCCGGGTGCCGACGCCAACGCCACGCTCTTCCTGGCGCCCGGCAACTACGCGCTCCTCTGCTTCGTCGACATCCCCGACCACGTGCCGCACGTGATGAAAGGGATGGCCCGGTCGCTGACGGTGACGCCGGCCGCCGTCCCCGCGGCGGCCGTCCTGCCGGCGGGTGACATCACCATGCGGCTGAACGACTACTCGTTCGGCCTCAGCAAGCCGATCACCGCCGGCCGGCACACCATCCGGGTGGAGAACGGCGCGGGGCAGTCGCACGAGGTGGAGCTGATCAAGCTGGCCCCGGGCAAGACCACGCAGGCCCTGATGAGCTGGATGCAGAGCATGGCGGGCCCGCCCCCGGCCAGCGCCATCGGCGGGATCAGCGGGATGGCCCCCGGCCAGGTGCAGGCCTTCAGCCATGACTTCGCGCCGGGCACCTACGTGCTGATCTGCTTCATCCCCGACCAGGGCGACGGCAAGCCGCACTTCATGCACGGGATGATCCAGACCATCACCGTCGCGTGACCCGCGGCGCGGGTGTGGGTGCGGGAGCATTAACCCGCCCCGCATCCCCATCCACCGAGCGACGGCCGGCCGGGTCCACGCCCGGGCGGCCGGAGTGCGCAAGGGGCGGAGCGGACACCGTCTCCCCGCCCGCTCCACCCTCTTCCTCCCGAGACCCATGACCGGAGGCCCGATGCTCATCCGCATCTCCGCGCTGGCGGCCGCGGTGCTGGTCCTGCTGGCGCTGCGGCCCACGCCCGGGCGGCTGTACGCGTTCCACACGCCCAGCAACAACATCGGCTGCATGGCCGACGACGAGGGCGGGCGGTGGGAGCTGCGCTGCGACATCAGCGAAAAGGACTGGAGCGGCGGATCGGCCGGGCCGGAGTGCGACCTGGACGACGGCGACTCGGTGGGGATGCTGGCCACCGGCCGCACCTACTGGGTGTGCCACGGCGACACGGTGCTGGGCCAGGGACGGGCGCTGGCCTACGGCGAGAGCTGGCGCGCGGGCCCCTTCACCTGCGCCTCCACCCGCGCCGGCCTCACCTGCCGCAACCGCGCCCAGCACGGCTTCTTCCTCAGCCGCGCCAGCCACCGCGTCTTCTGATCGGTCCCGACGCGATCGGCGGATGCACGGCGCCCCGGCGGATGCTTCTTCGCCGGGGCGCTGCTTTGCCGTGTGACCAGAGATCGTCGAACCGCGTGAACACGGAGCAACGGAGAGCACGGAGGACACGGAGGAACCGCTGTTTCCGTGTCCTCCGTGGCGGTTTTCCGTGGCTCCGTGTACACGCGGTTCAGGGGACTGTCTACCGCTCCGGGTCCTGGTCGCCGATCGGGGGACGGCAGCTTTGCCGTGTGACAGAGATCGTCGAACCGCGTGAACACGGAGCAACGGAGAGCACGGAGGACACGGAGGAACCGCTGTTTCCGTGTCCTCCGTGGCGGTTTTCCGTGGCTCCGTGTTCATGCGGTTCAGAGACTGTCTATCGCTCCGGGTCCTGGTCGCCGATCGGGGGACGGCAGCTTTGCCGTGTGAGCAGAGATCGTCGAACCGCGTGAACACGGAGCAACGGAGAGCACGGAGGACACGGAGGAACTGTTGTTTCCGTGTCCTCCGTGGCGGTTTTCCGTGGCTCCGTGTTCATGCGGTTCAGGGGGACTGTCTACCGCTCCGGGTCCTGGTCGCCGATCGGGGAGCCGGGGGGCGGCGGCAGGGGCTCGCGGCGGTCCTTCGCCTCCCACGGCCGCTGCAGGAAGCGGTTGATGTCATCCTCCAGCAGGGCGTAGTGCGCGCGCGCCGCGGCGTCGAAGGCGCCGCGGCCGGTGACGCTCCCGCGCAGGGCACGGAGCTGCTCGGTGGCCTCGGCGCGCACCTGCGGCATCGGCGCGTCGGAAGCCAGCTGCATGAGCTGGTCGACGTAGGCGCGCTGCACCGTGAGCGCCAGCGCGCGGCGGTAGGCGTCGGCGGCCGTGGGGGTGAAGACGGCCTGGGTGGTGCGCTCCAGCACCTGCGCCAGCCCGGGGAGCGACGGATCGAGGGCGTGCTGCTCCACCAGCCGCGCCGCGCGCTGCGGGTCGAGCAGGAGCGCGAAGGTCATCCCCGCCGCGCTGGCCGCGGGCGAGAGCGCGTCGAACGTCGGGCCCGTGTAGCGCGTGAACAGCTCGCGGTGCGCCGGGTAGGTGAACGGCCGCGGCGGAATGCGCTGCAGCACCGCGGGCGGCAGCGCCAGCTCGTCGGGCGCCAGGGTGGCCAGCACGGCGTCCAGGGCGCGCCGCTGGTACGCCGCGGGGACGGGGCGCACCGGCACCTGCTCGTCGCCGCGCAGCGCGTAGGTGTACGCCTGCCCACCGATCACCTTGGTGGCCGCCTCGGCCTGGTAGCGGTGGTAGAGGTAGAGGGGGACCAGGACCTCCTCCATGGTGGCCAGCGGCATCCCGCTGCGCACGGCGTTCTCGCCGAAGCGGTCGAGCGCGGCCCGGCGCACCCGCATCATCCGCCCCAGCTCGGCGGCCGCGTCGGCGCCGTTGTCCCAGAGGTGGGTCTGCGGGTGCGCGCTCCCACTGGGGCGCGCGTCCTGGTCGGTCAGGAAGGTGATCCCCCGCGCCCGCGCGTCGGACAGGATGCGCGCCAGCGCCGGCCGCTCGTCCGCGCCCGCGGGAAGCTCGCCGTAGCCGTACGCGATCGCCACGCTGTCCCACGCGCCCACCCCCTCGGTGTACGCCTCGGAAAGGTCGATCCGCCCGTCGGCGGTGAGCTTCGCCAGCGGGTGCGGGTAGTCCATCACGCTCAGCCGCCCCTGCGCGCTGGCGATGTAGTTGTGCGCCAGCCCCAGCGTGTGCCCCACCTCGTGCGCGGCGAGCTGGCGCAGGCGGGCCAGGACCACGCGCTGCAGCTCGGGCGGGTTCTCGTCGCCGCGGGTGTAGGGGGAAAGAAGGCCTTCGGCGATCAGCCAGTCCTGCCGGTCGCGCAGCGAGCCCAGCGACACGTGGCCCTTGATGATCTCGCCGGTGCGCGGGTCGGTGACGCTCGAGCCGTAGCTCCAGCCGCGCGTGGCGCGGTGCACCCACTGGATGGTGTTGTAGCGCACGTCCATCGGGTCGGCGCCCTCGGGCATCAGCTCCACCCGGAAGGCGTTGCGGTACCCGGCCGCCTCGAACGCCCGGTTCCACCAGCTTGCGCCCTCGATCAGCGCCGTGCGGATCGGCTCGGGCGCGCCGCGGTCCACGTAGTAGACGATCGGCTCCACCGGCTCGCTCATCGCCGCGCCGGGGTTCTTCTTGCGCAGCCGGTGCCGGGCGATGAAGCGCTGCACCAGCGGCGTGCCCATCGGCGCGGCGTAGTCGGCGTAGTCGATGCCGAAGTAGCCGGCGTTGGGGTCGCTGCGGCGGGGGACGTAGCCGTCGTCGGGGAGCTGCACCAGCGAGTGGCGCTCGCGCACCGTCACCGCCTCGGGGGTGGGCGACACGTCGCGCACCCAGGCGCCCGGGTTGTCGCTGGTGAAGGTGAGCGTCACCTCGATCTCGCTGTTGCGCGGAAACGCCTTCAGGTTGGGGAGGTAGAAGGCGCTGCGGCTCGCGTCGAGCTTGAAGTCTCCCTGCCGCGCGCCCTTGAGCGCCTGCACCACCCCGTGCGCGTCGCGCAGCGCGAAGTCCGTCGCGTCCACCAGCACGCGCCCGTCCTGCTCGGCGGCCACGGTGAAGCCCCAGAGCACCGACTGCGCGAACGATTCCTCCACGTCGCGCCGCTCGTCGGCGTTCGGGGTGACGGCGCGGTACGCCTGGTTGGGCTGCACCATCAGCACGCGCGGGCCGCTGCGCTCGAAGCGCACGATGCGCGTGTCGCCCAGCTGGCCGCGGTCCAGCCCCACGTCGTTGCTCCCCATCCCCGCGGGGAGCGACACCTGGTAGATCATCTCCTCGCCGATCCGCGGGATCTCCATCCACAGCTTCCCCGCGGCGGCGTCCCAGTACAGCGGGATGTAGCCGTCCTTGCGCTCCATCCCCCGCGTCTTGTCGGCGATGGTGGGGAGCGGCTGCTGCGCGCCTGCCGGCGGGGCCGGCGCCGCCACGAGCAGCGCCGCGCCCAGCACGATTCGGAGTGAGCGGGTCATCGAGGGGGTGATCGGGGGAGACGGGTGGATCGCGACGCGAAACGGGGGTGGGGCCCGCTACAGGCTAGCCGCCCCGCGCGGGTTGTGCAAACGACTGGTGGCGGGGCGGATCGTCGCGGCGCGCAAAGGGACGGCCCGCCGGCGGGGTGCCGGCGGGCCGTCCGTCATTCATCCACCGGGGTGGATCTCAGTGCTTCCACACGTCCACGCGCACCACGGGGTTGGCCAGGTTGATGGCGCCGCCCGCGTAGCGGTTGTGGATGGTCACGCGGACGAAGTTGGTCCCCGCGCTGGCCGAGATCAGCACCCCGGCCGGGAGCGCGCCGTTCACAGTCTTGATCGAGGCCACGGCGGTGTCGCCCTCGGCGGCGCCGGTGAGCGGCACGTCCCAGCTGGCCACCGCGTCGGCCGCGACCGCGGTGGGATTGGCGATCACGGTGGAGCTGCTGGTGGACAGGTGCCCGGTGATGGTCGTGCCCTCGCCGATCTGCACCCCCAGCTGCTTGCCGGTGATCCACGGCCGCCCGCTGGCCGCGTCCACGGCGTACACCACGCCCGGCACCGAGGCCGAGCCGCCGCCGCCATCCACCTCGATGTCGGCCACGTTGACCAGCACGAAGGCGCGCGCCACCGCCGGCGCGGCCGCCAGCGAGATCGGGTGCGTGGTGACGCTGTAGTTGCCGCCCAAGAGGGTGGGCATCCCCCGCTCCACGCGCAGGCCGCCGGTGCCGCTCACCTTGGCGCCGTTGTTGGAGAGGATCGGGTTGATCACCGTGACCGTGGTGGTCTGGAACCCCGACGGCGCCTCGGTGCCGAAGAGCATGTCCCAGCTGTAGTTGTTCTCGAAGTACGGGTTGGTGAGGGTGAAGGTGCCCCAGCGGCCGACGACTCCCTTGCCGTTGGCCGCCGTGGTGGTGCCCGACGACTCGAAGATGCACCCGTCGAAGGTGATCCCGTACCCCGCCACGTCGGCGCCCGGGCCGCTGACGGTGTTCTGGAAGTAGCACGACTGGAAGTTGACGGTGGTGTTGTATCCCGTGCCCTCCACCGCGCCCACCAGCACCCCGGCGCTGGTGCAGCTGTGCGTGTACAGGCCCAGCGCCGTCACGTGCACGCAGTCTTCCATCCGCAGCCCGTAGCGGCCGGCGCCGTGCAGCCGGGCGTTGGTGATGTGGAAGTTGAGCTGGATGCGCAGCACCACCAGGTCGCGCGCGACCTGCCCCGAGACGGCGCCGGTGATCACGTCGATGTCGTCCAGCCCGCCGCCCACGTGGTGGATGCCGCTGGCCTCGGATCCCTGGTCCCACACCAGCGCGTCGCTGTTGGCGGTGCTGATGTTGAAGCGCAGCTGCGAGGTGTTCATCCCGGCGCCGCGCAGGCTCACGCCGCTGGAGATGTGCAGGGTGGAGGTGATCAGGTAGATCCCGGGGGGGAAGTAGACGATGGCGCCCTTGCCGCTCTGCACCGACGCCGAGTCGGAGAGCGACGAGACGACGGCGTTGGCCGCGCTCACCGCGGCCTGGATGGCGGTGGTGTCGTTGGTCGAGGCGTCACCGGTGGCGCCGTACGCCTTCACGTCGAAGACCGCTCCGCCCTTGTCATAGACGGCGCCTGTGAAGCTGGGTGCGATCACGGGATCGGTGTACGTCGGCATGCGTTTCCTTTCCGTCACGGTGCCTGGTTCGGTACTTCGTGAGGTGCGCGGCAAGGGTCGGCCGCCCCACGGCGCGCTTCGAAGCCTAACCGGAGCCGGCCGGCCGGTGCAGCGGCTCGCCGTACCCCTTTGTCACATGGCGACATACTGTCCCAACTTAATGCAGGGCTTAGACTTGGACGTCGGCGACGGCACGGCCGCGTCCCCGTTCGGCGCCCCGGCGGTTGTCGCGCGGGGCGCGATGCGTTCTTCTTCACCTGTGGGGAGATCGCGGGAGGATGGGGCGAGACGAAAGGACCGGGATGAAGCGGGTGTGCGTGTTCTGCGGGTCCAACCCCGGGCGGCGGCCGGAGTACCTGGCGGCCGCGCGCGAGGTGGGGCGCGTGCTGGTGGAGCGCGAGGTGGGGCTGGTGTACGGCGGCGGCAAGGTGGGGCTGATGGGCGCCGTGGCCGACGCCGTGCTGGCCGGCGGCGGCCAGGTGACCGGCGTGATCCCCCAGGCGCTGATGGCGCGCGA
>DASSME010000134.1:0-32935 GCA_035689035.1 Longimicrobium sp.
AGCCGGTCCGGCCGAGTAGAACATCGCCTGCACCACCTCGCCGTGGTGCGCGTGCACCTGTCCCGTGCCGGCACGGAACGCCCCGGCGGGGGGTGGATACGGCACGGGCGCGGGCGCCGCGTGCTCTCGCCCCGCCGCCGCGGCGCGGCGGGCGGACCCGTTCACGGCGGGAACACTGCCGATGTGCACTGCCATGCGCTCTTCTCCCGTTGGTCGCGCGGAAAGCATCCCGATCCGCGATCTCGGTCCAGCGGCGGCGCCTCGGCCCCGGGACGGCGCCGCAGACCGGCGTGCCGTCCAGGCCGAGCCGGTGTCAGCCCTGGGGGTCTTCGTCCACCTCGCCCCCGGCGCACCACTCCATCACCGCCATGGCGCTCCACATCTTTATCGCGACTGCACCCCGGCCAGGCTACGCGGCCCGTCGAGCACCTCGTCGTCCACGTATTCGCCGCGCACGGCGGGATGGTCGTGCATGAAGACGGCGCCGCCGGGGCCGCCCGCCCGCTCCAGGCGCGCCGCCAGGGCGGCGAGGCGTCGATCGTGGGCTACGTGGCCGCCACCGCCGCAACGCCGCCTCCCGCCGCGCCGCGGTCCGCGGGTGCAGGGCCAGCGCGGGAAGGCGGAGCGCGGCGGGAGCCTCGGGCGCGGGGGAACGCTCATGGACGGGCCTCGGCTGCCGGGTCGGGAAGGGTGAAGCCCACGCGCTCGCGGGCGCGGGCCAGCGCGTCGCGCAGGTGGCCGGCAAGGACGCGCACGTGCGGCTCGGAGCCCAGGCTGGCGTGGTTGCCGGGGACGGGGAACACCTCCACCGGGGTGGAGACGTGGCGGCACCACCCCAGCGTGTCCTGCTCCAGCGGGGTATACGAGGCGAAGAACGCGTCCCACGGCTCGCGGTCGTGGGTGGCGCGGAAGAGGGTGACCGGGCAGCGGAAGGGGCCCGGCGCGTACCCCTCCAGGCTGGTGCCGCGGTCGCGGATCATGGCGCACTGCTCGCGCAGCACGTCCTCGTCGTAGTCGGCCGGGGCGGCGCCCTGCGCGCGCACGGTGGCCACCACGCGCCGCACGATCTCGTCCCACTCCAGCTCCTCCAGCGCGCGGCCGCTGATCTCCAGGGGGCGCTGCCAGCGCATGGCCACGTCGCGCGCCATGGCCACCGCCAGCTGCGCGTCGGTGCTGCGCGGCCACTGCTGCGCGATCACCGGCGACATGGTGTCGAGCAGCCCCAGGAAGGCCACCGTCTCGCCCGCGCGCTCGAGCTGCTGCGCCATCTCCGAGGCCACGTGCCCGCCGAAGCACCACCCCACCAGGTAATAGGGCCCGCGCGGCTGCACCGAGCGGATGGTGCGCACGTGCTCGGCGGCGATGGTGGCCAGCGGGCGCGCGGTGTCGCCCTGGTCGCGCAGCCCCCAGGCGGGCTGGTCGGCCCCCAGGTGGCGCACCAGGTTCACGTAGCCCATCACGTTGCGGTCGGCCGAGTGCACGAAGAAGAGGGGCGGGAGGGTGCCCAGCGGCTGCATCGGCACCAGGGCGCCGCGCGGCGTGCCGGCGGCGGCGCGCTGCGCGTAGACGGCGTCGGCCATCTGCCGCACGGTGGCGCCGGTGAACAGGGTCGCCACGGGAAGGTCGCACCCCAGCCGCTGGTTGATCCGCGCGAACAGGCGCAGCGCCAGCAGCGAGTTGCCGCCCAGCTCGAAGAAGCTCTGGGTGGGGCCGATCCCCTCCACCCTCAGCTGCTCTTCCCACAGCTGGATCAGCTGCACCTCCACGTAGTTGGCGGGCTCCTCGGCCTCTTCGTGGGCGCGGCCGTAGCGCGGCGCGGGGAGCGCCTTGCGGTCGAGCTTGCCGTTGGCGGTGAGCGGGATGCGCTCCAGGTGCACCACCGCCGCGGGGACCATGTGCTCGGGAAGCTGCCCGCGCAGCGCGGCCCGCAGCGCGGCGGGGGGCGGCGTCTGCGCCGTGGCGGCCACGTAGCCCACGATCGACGCCTCGTCGCCCTGGCCGCGCACCACCACGGCGGCGCCGGCCACGCCGGGCTGGGCCAGCAGCGCCGCCTCGATCTCGCCCAGCTCGATGCGGAAGCCGCGCACCTTCACCTGGTGGTCGAGGCGGCCGAGGTACTCCAGCGTGCCGCCGGGGTGGCGGCGCGCGCGGTCGCCCGAGCGGTACAGGCGCGCGCCGGGGTTGCCGAACGGGTCGGGAACGAAGCGCTGCGCGGTGAGCGCGGGGCGCCCCAGGTAGCCGCGCGCCACCCCGGGGCCGCCCACGTACATCTCGCCGGGAACTCCCTCGGGGGAGAGGTTCCCCGCCGGGTCGAGCACGGCCACGCGCAGGTCGGGGATCGGCACCCCCACGCGGCTGGCGGCGTGGTCGGGGCCCAGGTCGGCCCCGGTCACCGTGTACCAGGTCACGTGCACCGTGGTCTCGGTGATCCCGTACATGTTCACCAGCCGCGGCCGGTCGCTCCCGTAGCGCTCGATCCACCCGCGCAGCGACTCGGGCTGCAGCGCCTCGCCGCCGAAGATCACCGCGCGCAGCGCCTGCAGCCGGGGTGCCGCGGCATCGGCCTGGGCCAGCGCGCGGAAGGCGCTGGGGGTCTGGTTGAGGATGGTGACCCCCTCGCGCCGCAGCAGCGCGTGGAAGGCGGCGGGGTCGCGCGTCACCTCGTGGGGCACCACCACCAGCCGCGCGCCGTACAGCAGCGCGCCCCAGATCTCCCAGACGGAGAAGTCGAAGGCGTACGAGTGGAAGAGCGTCCACACGTCCCCCGCGCCGAAGCCGAACCCCTGCAGCGTGCAGTCGAACAGGCGCAGCACGTTGGCGTGCGTGACGCCCACCCCCTTGGGCTTCCCCGTGGAGCCCGAGGTGTAGATCACGTACGCCAGCTGCTCCGGATGGACGGGGAGATCCAGGTCCCCGGGATCCGCCTCGCCCGCGTCCTCGGCTTCCAGGGCCACGATCTCCACCCCGTCGCCGGGGACGGCGGCGCGCAGGGCGTCCTGCGCCAGCACCACGCGCACGCCGGCGTCGCCCGCCATGTACGCCAGGCGCTCGGGGGGGGTACCCCGGGTCGAGGGGCACGTAGGCGCCGCCGGCCTTGAGGATGGCCAGGACGCCCACCACCAGCTCGGCCGAGCGCGCGGCGCAGAGGCCCACGCGCGACTCGGGGCCCACGCCCAGCGCGCGGAGGCGGCGGGCCAGGCGGTTGGCGCGCGCGTTCAGCGCCGCGTAGGTGAGCGTGGCACCCTCCGCCGTCAGCGCGGGCGCACCCGGCGTGCGCGCCGCCTGCGCCTGGAAGCGCGCGTGCAGCGCGCCGTCGGCCGGGAGCTCCGGGTCGCTCCAGCCGGCCAGCAGCCGCGCGCGCTCGCCCGCGCCCACCAGCTCCAGGCGCGAGAGGGGGCGGCCGGGGTCCGCCGCGGCCTGCGCCAGCACGCGCGCGAGGTGCCCGGCCATCCGCTCCACGGTGGCGCGGTCGAAGAGGTCGGCGCTGTATTCCAGCACGCCGTCCAGCCCCTGCCCGCGCGCGGCCAGGGAGAGGGAGAGGTCGAACTTGGTCAGCCCGATCTGCGTTCCCTCGCCCGCGGTCGCGCCGGCGTCGCCCCCGCCGCCCGGACCACCGTCGTGGAGCGAGTAGGTGACCTGGAAGAGGGGCGAGTGGCCCAGCGAGCGCTCGGGGCGCAGCTCGGCCACCACGCGCTCGAAGGGGATCTCCTGGTGGTCCTGCGCGCCCAGCACCGTCTCGCGCACCCGCCCCACCAGCGCGCGGAAGGAGGGGTCGCCGGCAAGGTCGGTGCGCAGCACCAGGAGGTTGACGAAGAGGCCGACCAGCTCCTCCACGTCGGGGTGGGTGCGCCCGGCCACGGGGGTGCCCACCACCACGTCGTCGCTGGCGGCGTAGCGCCCCAGCACCAGCTGGAAGGCGGCCAGCACCACCGTGTAGAGGGTGGCGCGCTCGCCGCGCGCCAGCGCGCGCAGCCGCTCGGCCGTCTCGGCGCGGACGTGGAGGGGGACCGAGCCGCCGCGGAAGGTGGGTACGGCGGGGCGCGCGCGGTCGGCGGCCAGCTCCAGCACCTCGGGGGCGCCGTCCAGCCGCTGGCGCCAGTACGCCAGCTGCTCTCCCGCGCGCTCGCCCTGCCACTCGTCGCGCTGCCAGGCGGCGAAGTCGGCGTACTGCACGGCGAGCTCGGGGAGGGGCGAGGGGAGGCCGGCCTCGTACGCCCGGCGCAGCGCGGCCAGCTCGCGCAGCAGCACGCCCAGGCTCCACCCGTCGCTCACGATGTGGTGCATGCACAGCAGCAGCACCCGGCGCGCGGGCTCCAGCCGCAGCAGCCGCGCGCGGAAGGGCGGCCCCGCCTCGAGGTCGAAGGGGCGCGCGGCGTCTTCCTCGGCCTGGCGGGCCACCTCGGCCTCGCGCTCCACCGGGTCCAGCTTCGACAGGTCGCGCACCGGCAGGGTGAAGCCGGCGAAGGGGCGCACCCTCTGCACGGAAACGCCGTCCACCTCGGCGAACACCGTGCGCAGCACGTCGTGGCGGCGCACGATCTCGCCCAGCGCGCGCTCCAGCGCGGCCTCGTCCACGGGGCCGTGCAGCGGGAGCGCGGCGGGGACGTTGTAGGCGGTGCCGCCCTGGCGCAGGCGCTCCAGGAACCAGAGCCGCTCCTGCGCGAAGGAGAGGGGCGCCTGCTCGCGGGGCGCGCTCACGATGCGCAGCGGCTGGCCCAGGCCCTTCAGCCGGGCCTCGAGCAGGGCGCGCTTGGCGGCGGAAAGCTCCACCCCCGCGGCGGGGGCGGCGGCGTCGGTGGTGGTGCTCACCTCATCCTCCCGCGGTGGGGTTCAGCCCGGCCAGCTCCTCGGCCCGGGTCTCGGGCATGGCAAGGATGTCGGCGTAAACCCGCTGTTCGATCTCGTCGGCCATGGCGTGCAGGGTGGAGTGCTCGAAGACGGCGCGCACCGACAGCGCCACGTTGAAGGCGGCGCGCACCCGGGCCAGCAGCCGCATCACCAGCAGCGAGTGCCCGCCCAGCAGGAAGAAGTCGTCGCTCGCGCCCACCCGTTCGGCGCCTAGCACCTGGGCCCATAGCCCCGCCAGCACCTCTTCCACCGGCGTGCGGGGCGACACGTACGTGCCGCCGCCCGGCCCGGGCGCGGGGAGGGCGGCCGTGTCGAGCTTTCCCGACGGGGTGACGGGAAGCCGGTCCATGGCCACGAACGCGGCGGGGACCATGTACTCGGGAAGGGTGGCGCGGAGCGCCTCGCGCAGCGCGTCGGGCTCCGCGCCGCCCACGACGTACGCCACCAGCCGCGTCTCGCCTTCGTCCGTCCTGGCCACCACGCGGGCCTCGCGCACGCCGGGGAGGGCGCCCAGCGCGGCCTCGATCTCGCCCGGCTCGATGCGGAAGCCGCGGATCTTCACCTGCTGGTCGAGCCGGCCGATGAACTCCAGGGTGCCGTCGGCGGTCCGGCGCAGGCGGTCGCCGGTGCGGTACATCCGCGCGCCGGGCTGGGGCGAGAAGGGGTCGGGAAGGAAGCGCTCGGCGGTGAGCGCGGGGCGGCCCAGGTAGCCGCGCACGATTCCCCCGCCGCCCACGTACGCCTCGCCGGCGAAGCCCGCGGGCGCGGGGTGGAGGGTGGCGTCGAGCACGTAGATGCGCGCGTTCCCCGTGGGGCGGCCCACCGGCACGGTGTGCGCGCCCTCGGCGACCTCGTGCACCTCTTGCCACGAGCACCAGGCCGTGGTCTCGGTGGGGCCGTACATGTGCAGCAGGCGCCGCGGCCCGCCGTCCGCCAGCAGCCGGCGGACGCCGGCGGGATCCGCCGCCTGGCCGCCGAACAGCACCTCGCGCAGCGTGGAGAAGATCCCGGGCGCCTCACGCGAGAGGCCGTTGAGAAGCGCGGTGGTCTGGTAGAGGGTGGTGACCCCGTGCTCGCGCAGCGCGTCGCGGAACGCCGCGGGCGACAGCACCGCGTCGCGGCCGATCCCCACCAGGGTGGCGCCGTTCAGCAGCGCGCCCCACGCCTCGAAGGTGAGCGCGTCGAAGCTGGCGCTGCTGGCCTGCGCCACCCGGTCGCCGGGCCCCAGCGCCACGTAGTCGGTCTCCACCACCAGCTGCACCACCTCGCGGTGGCCCACCATCACCCCCTTGGGCGTCCCGGTGCTGCCGCTGGTGTACACCACGTACGCCAGGTTCCCCGGGGCCACGGCCGTCACCGGCGGCTCCGCGGGCTCCCGCGCGATCGCCTCGGCGTCCGCGTCCAGCGCGACGACGGCGACGCCGTCCGCCCCGAGCTCCAGCGCCAGCCCCGACACCAGCTCCGAGCGGGTGACCAGCACGCGCGCGCCGCCGTCGGCCAGCATCAGCGCCAGGCGGGCGGGGGGATAGGCGGGGTCGAGGGGGAGGTAGGCGCCGCCCGCCTCGAGGACGGCCAGGAGGGTGACGACCAGCTCCGGCCCGCGCTCCAGCAGCACGCCCACCCGCGCCTCGGGGCGCACGCCGTGGCGCGCGAGGTGATGGGCGAGACGGTTGGCGCGCGCGTCCAGCTCCGCGTAGGTCAGCTCCAGCCCGTCCCACACCAGCGCGGGCGCGTCGGGCGCGCGCCGCACCTGCTGGCGGAAGCGCTCGTGGATGCAGAGGTCGCGCGGATAGGGGCGCTCGGTGCGGTTCCACCCCTCCACCAGCTGGCGGCGTTCGTCGTCGCCCACCAGGCGGATGCGCGAGAGGCGCACTTCGGCGTCGCTCGCCACCTGCTCCAGCACGCGGCCCAGGTGGCCCGCCATGCGGCGGACGGTCGGCGCGTCGAAGAGGTCGGTGCTGTACTCCAGCATCCCGCGCACGCCGCCGGGGAGCACGCCCAGGTGCAGCGTGAGGTCCACGCGCACGGTGTGCCCCTCCGGAAGCGTCGCCGCCACGCGCAGCCCCGGCGGCGCGGCCGCGTCGCCGGCGGCCGCGGTCTGCAGCGAGAAGACGGCCTGGAAGAGCGGGGCGTGGCTCAGGCTGCGCTCCGGCCGCAGCTCGGCCACCAGCCGCTCGAAGGGAAGGTCCTGGTGCTCGTAGGCGCCCAGCGCCCCCTCGCGCACGCGCGCCAGCAGCTCGCGGAACGGGGGATCGCCGTGCAGCCGGGTGCGCATCACCAGCGAGTTGGCGAAGAAGCCGACCACCCCCTCCACCTCGCCGCGGCCGCGCCCGGCCACGGGGCTCCCCACCACCACGTCGTCGCTCCCGGAGTACCGGGCCAGGAGGAGCTGGAAGGCGCCCAGCAGCACCATGTACAGGGTGGCGCCCTCGCGGCGGCCCAGCGCCTGGAGCCGCTCCACCAGCTCCGCGGGAAGGTCCACGGAGTGGTAGGCGCCGCGGTCGGTGCGCAGCGCGGGGCGCGGCCGGTCGGTGGGAAGCTCCAGCAGCGCGGGGGCGCCGGCCAGCCGCTCGCGCCACCACGCCAGCTGCGCGTCGAGCGCCCGCCCCACCGCCTCGCCGCGCTGCCACGCCGCGTAGTCGGCGTACTGCACCGGGAGCCCGGGGAGAGCGGCCTGTTCGCCCGCCGCGTACGCCTCGTACAGCGTCCACAGCTCGCGCAGCACGATCCCCGTGCTCCACCCGTCGGTGGCGATGTGGTGGGTGAGGAGGACCAGCAGGTGATCGTCCGCCGCGATCCGCAGCAGGAGCGCGCGGAAGACGGGGCCCGCCGCCAGGTCGAAGGGCCGGCGCGCCTCGTCCGCCAGCCGCCGCCGGGCCGCGGCCTCGGCGCCCTCGGCGAGGAGCGGGGAAAGGTCCTCGACGGGGAGGACGAAGCCGTCGCAGGGCGTGATCACCTGCACCGGCACCCCGTCGCTCTCGGCGAAGACGGTGCGCAGCGCCTCGTGGCGGCGCACCACGCCTCCCAGCGCGCGCTCCAGCGCCGCGCCGTCCAGCCGGCCCTCGATGCGCAGCGCGAGCGCGTGGTGGTAGGCGCGGCTCTCGGGCTCGAGGCGATGGACGAACCAGAGCCGCTCCTGCCCGAAGGAGAGCGGCAGCGGCCGCGCCCGGTCCACGGGCTCCACCGGCGGGAGCGGCGGCTGGCCGTCGCGGCGCAGCGCCTCCACCCGCTCGGCCAGCTCGGCCACGGTGGGCCCCTCGAAGAGCGCGCGGACGGGGAGCTCCACCCCCAGCGCCTGGCGCACGCGCGCGGCCACGCGGGTGGCCAGCAGCGAGTGCCCGCCCAGGTCGAAGAAGCCGGCGCCCACCCCCACCCGCTCCACCCCCAGCACCTCGGCCCAGATCCCGGCCAGCACCTCCTGCACGGGCGTGCGCGGCGCCTCGTCGCCGGGCGCCTCCCAGGCGGGCTCGGGGAGGGCGGCGCGGTCGAGCTTGCCGTTGGGGGTCAGCGGCAGCCGGTCCACCGGCACGAAGGCGTGCGGCACCATGTGCTCGGGAAGGCGACGCCGCGCGTGCGCGCGCAGCCCCTCGGCGCTCGCCGTGCCGGCCACGTACGCCACCAGCCGCTTGTCGCCCGGCCGCGGCTCGCGCACCACCACGCGGGCGCCCTCCACGCCGGGGAACGCCGCCAGCACGCTCTCCACCTCGCCCGGCTCGATGCGGAAGCCGCGGACCTTGACCTGCTCGTCCCAGCGGCCCAGGAACTCGAGCCGCCCGTCGCCCAGCCAGCGCACGCGGTCGCCGGTGCGGTACATCCGCGCGCCGGGCTCGGGCGAGAAGGGGTCGGGAACGAAGCGCTCGGCGGTGAGCGCGGGGCGGTCCAGGTAGCCGCGCACCACCCCCGCGCCGCCCACGTAGAGCTCGCCCGCCACCCCGGGGGGCTGCGGGCGCAGCGCCGGGCCCAGCACCCAGGCGCGCGTGTTGGGCACCGGCCGGCCGATCGGCACGGTCACGGCGTGGTCGTCCACCTCGCGCACCTCTTCCAGCGTGCACCAGACGGTGGCCTCGGTGGGGCCGTACTCGTGCAGCACCCGTTGCGGGCGGCCCTCGCGCAGCATCCGCCGCACGCTCTCGGTGCCCACCGCCTCGGCGCCGAACACCAGCTGCGTGAGCGGGGCGTACACGTCCACCTGCGTGCGCACGTGCTGGTCGAAGAGCGCGGCGGTCTGGTAGAGGTGGGTGATCCCCTGCTCGCGCAGCGCCCGCCCCAGCGCGTGGGCCGACAGGAGCACCTCGCGGTCGACGCCCACCAGCGTGGCGCCGTGCGCGAGCGCGCCCCAGAGCTCGAACACCGCGGCGTCGAAGCTGGCGTTGCTGGCCTGGGCCACGCGGTGGCCGGGGCCCAGCGGCATGCACGCCGCCAGCCCGTCGGCCAGCCGCGCCACCTCGGCGTGCCCCACCATCACCCCTTTCGGGCGGCCGGTGCTGCCGCTGGTGTAGAAGAGGTACGCCAGGCTCCCCGGCCACGCCCGCCCCTCCAGCGTCCCCCCGTCCTCCGCCTCCTCCGCGCCCTCGCCGGCCTGGTCCAGCCGCACGATCTCGGCGCCGCCCGCGTCCAGCTCCGTGCACAGCCCGGTGCGGCTCAGCAGCACGCGCGCGCCGCTGTCGGCGAGCATCAGCGCCATCCGCCCGGCCGGGTAGCTGGGGTCGACCGGCACGCAGCAGCCGCCGGCCTTGAGCACGGCCAGGGTGGCCACCACCATCTCCACCCCGCGCTCCAGCAGGATCCCCACGCGGCTCTCCACCCGCACGCCCAGCCGCGCCAGGCGGCGGGCCAGCGCGGCGGCGCGCCGGTCCAGCTCGCGGTAGCTCAGCCGCTCGCCGCCCCACTCCAGCGCCGGGGCGTGGGGCGCGCGCTCCACCCACGCCTCGAAGAGCTGGTGCACGCAGGGACGAGCGGGGAGCGGGCGCGCGGTCCGGTTCCACTCCTCCAGCACCAGGCGCCGCTCGCCGGGGCCCAGCAGCTCCAGCGCGGAAAGGCGCGCGCCGGGGTCGGCGGCCACCTGCTCCAGCACGCGCGCCACGTGGCCGGCCATGCGCGCGGCGGTGGCCGGCTCGAACAGGTCGGTGGCGTAGCCCAGGGCGCCGCGGATCCCCCCCGCGTCCACCTCCACGGTCAGGTTCAGGTCGAACTTGGTGGCGTGCAGGTCGGCATCCACGGGGCGCACGCGCACCCCCGGTGGGCCGGCGCCGGGGCCGCCGGGCTCCTGCAGCTCGAACAGCACCTGGAAGACGGGGGCGTGCCCCAGGCTGCGCTCGGGGTGCAGCGCCTCCACCAGCTTCTCGAAGGGAAGCTCCTGGTGGTCGTACGCGCCCAGCGCGGTCCGGCGTACGCGCCGCACCACTTCGCGGAAGACGGGGTCGCCCCCCAGGGTGGTGCGCAGCGCCAGCGTGTTGGTGAACACGCCGACCAGCCCCTCCACCTCGCGGCGGGTGCGCCCGGAGACGGGGGTGCCGGTCACCACGTCGTCGCTCCCCGCGTAGCGCCCCAGCACCACCTGCCACCCGGCCAGCAGCACCATGAACAGGGTGGCGCCCTCGCCGCGGGCCAGCGCCGCCAGCCGCTGGGCCACCGGGGCGGCCAGCTCGAAGCCGGCGTGCGCGCCGCGGTAGCTCTGCCGGGGCGGGCGGGGGTGGTCCAGCGGCAGCTGCAGGAGCGCGGGGGCGCCGGCCAGCTGCGCCTTCCACCACTCCACCTCGGCCTCGAGCGCGGGGCCGGCCAGGCGCGCGCGCTGCCAGACGGCGAAGTCGGCGTACTGCACGGGGAGCGTGGGAAGCGACGGCTCCCCGCCCGCGCCGAAGGCGGCGTAGGCCGCCCACAGCTCGCGGAAGAGCACCTCCACGCTCCATCCGTCGGTCACCACGTGGTGCGTGCAGAGGAGGAGGACGTGCTCCTCGTCGCCCAGCCGCAGCAGCCGCACGCGCACGGGGGGCGCGGCGGCCAGGTCGAAGGGCCGCTCCGCGTCTTCGTCCGCGCGGCGGCGCACCTCGGCCTCGCGCCCCGCGCCCTCGAGCGCGGAGAGGTCGTCCACCGGGAGGGTGAACCCGGTGAAAGGGCGGATCTCCTGCACCGGCGCGCCGCCGTGCTCGGGGAAGGCGGTGCGCAGCGCCTGGTGGCGGCGGACCACCTCGCCGAGCGCGCGCTCCAGCGCCGGCACGTCCAGCGCACCCTCCAGGCGCAGCGCCAGGGGAACGTTGTAGAAGCCGCTCCCGGGGTGCAGGCGGTCCAGGAACCAGAGCCGCTCCTGCGCGAAGGAGAGCGGCGGCGGCGTGGCACGCTCCACCGGCACCAGCGGCGGCGCGGGGGGGAGCCCGGCCCGGCGCAGCGCCTCCACCCGCTCCGCCAGCTCGGCGACGGCAGGGGCGTCGAAGAGCGCGCGCAGGGTCAGCTCCACGCCGAACACGGCGCGCACCCGCGACACCACGCGGGTGGCCAGCAGCGAGTGCCCGCCCAGCGCGAAGAAGGAGTCGCGCACCCCCACCCGCTCGCGCTCCAGCAGCTCGGCCCAGATCCCCGCCAGCACCTCTTCCACCGGGGTGCGCGGCGCCTCGTGCGCATCGTCCGCGTGGACGGGGTCGGGCGCGGGAAGGGCACGGCGGTCCACCTTGCCGTTGGGAGAGAGCGGGAGCGCGTCCAGCTTCACCCAGGCGGCGGGGACCATGTACTCGGGGAGCGCGCCCCGCAGGTGCTCGGCCAAGTCGGAGGGCTCGGCGCCGCCCACCACGTAGGCCACCAGCCGCTTCTCCCCCGCCCCGCCGTCACGCCCCACGACCACGCAGCGCTCCACGCCGGGGTGGCGGCGCAGCACCGCCTCCACCTCGCCGGGCTCGATGCGGAAGCCGCGCACCTTCACCTGCACGTCCAGCCGCCCCAGCAGCTCCAGCACGCCGCCGGCGCGCCAGCGCACGCGGTCGCCGGTGCGGTACATGCGCGCGCCGGGCTCGGGAGCGTACGGGTCGGGAAGGAAGCGCTCGGCGGTGAAGCCGGCGCGCCCCACGTAGCCGCGCGCCAGCCCCACGCCACCCAGGTACAGCTCGCCCGCCGCTCCCACGGGAAGCGGGCGGAGGAGGGCGTCCAGCACGCGCACGCGCTGGTTCCGCATCGGCCGGCCGTAGGGGATGCTGGCCCACGCCGGGTCGGCCTCCTCCACCCGGAAGACGGTGGAGTGGATGGAGGCCTCGGTCGCGCCGCCCATCACCACGATCTCCATCCCCGGCGCGTGGGCGCGCACCCGCTCCGGGAGCGCCACCGGCACCCAGTCGCCCCCCAGGAAGGCCAGGCGCAGCGCCGGCGGCGCGTCGTGCGGGTGCTCGTCCAGGTGGTCGGCCAGCATCCCCAGCAGCGCGGGGGCCGAGTTCCACACCGTCACCCGGTGCTCGCGCAGCAGCGCCGCCCACGCCGCCGGGTCGCGCAGCTCGCCGGGGGTGGGGATCACCACCGCGCCGCCCGCCGCCAGGATCCCCAGCGTCTCGTAGACGCTCATGTCGAAGGAGAGCGAGGAAAGGAGGAGCACGCGGTCGGCCGCCCCCACCCCCCAGCTCTCGTTCAGGTCGGCCAGGTTGTTCACCACCCCGCGGTGCGCCAGCGCGATCCCCTTGGGCGCGCCGGTGCTTCCCGAGGTGAAGATCACGTACGCCAGGTTGCGCGGCTCCACCTCCACTTCGACGGCGTCCGCGGAGGCGGACGCGATCGCCGCGGCGTCGTCTCCGTCCACGCTCACCACGCGCACGCCGGCGGGCGCGGGGAGGATGCCGCGCAGCGACTCCTGGGTGAGCACCACCGCGGTCTTCGCGTCGGCCAGCATCCGCGCCAGCCGCTCGGCGGGGTAGCCGGGGTCCAGCGGCACGTAGGCGCCGCCGGCCTTCAGCACGCCCAGGATGGCGACCACCAGCCCCGGTCCGCGCTCCAGGCAAAGGCCCACGCGCACCTCGGGCCCCACGCCCAGCGCCGCCAGGTGCCGCGCCAGGCGGTTGGCGCGGCGGTCCAGCTCGGCGTACCCCAGCGGCTCGCCGGCGAACACCACCGCGGGAGCATCGGGGGTGGCCGCGGCGCGCGCCTCGAACAGGTGGTGAAGGCAGCGGTCCGCCGGGAACGGAGCCTCGGTGCGGTTCCACTCGTACAGCACCGTGCGCCGCTCGTCGTCGTCCAGCAGCTCCAGGTCGGCCAGGCGGGTGTGCGGCGCGCGGGCCAGCTGCTCCAGCACGCGCTTCAGGTGCCCCAGCAGGCGGCGGACGGCGGCGGAGTCGTACAGGCCGGTGTCGTGCAGGGCGATCAGCTCCACGCCGTCGCCCACCTCCACCGCGTCGATGGTCAGGTCGAACTTGGCGAACGGCGCGCCGGTGCCCGCGATGGCGTCGTCCGCGGCCGGCCCGTCCGCCGCGTCGCCCGGGCCGGCCGCGGCGGGCCTGGGCTCCAGGTTGAAGACGAGGGAGACCAGCGGCGGATGCCCCGGCCCGCTGGGGCGCCCCAGCCGCTCCTGCAGCCGGGTGTAGGCGAACACCTCGTCGTCGAATGCGTCCAGCACCCACCCGCGCACGGACTTGAGCAGCGACGCCAGCGTGTCGCCCTCGCCCACGCGGCTGCGGATGGGGAGGACGTCGGCGCAGTCGCCCACCACCGTCCCCGAGCCGGGGAACGACCGTCCCGCGCTGGGGATGCCGATCACCCCATCGTCCTCGCCCGCCTCGCGGTGCACGGTGGCGAGCACGCCGGCCAGCAGGGTGGCGAAGAGGGTGCACCCCTCGCGGCGGCCGGCCTCGCGCAGCGCGGCCACCAGCGCGGGGCCCAGCGTGCGCGTCTGGGTGGCGCCGCGGTGGGCGGTCACGCGCGGGCGCGGCCGGTCGGCCGGGGGGGCCAGCGGCTCGGCGCCGCGGAAGCGCTCCAGCCAGGCGGCCTCGCGGTCGGCGCGCTCGGCGGCGTGCGCGGAGAGCAGCCGGGCGTACTCGCTCCACTGCATCGCGGGCTCCAGCCGCGGCGCGTGGCCGGCCAGCCGGGCGCGGTACGCCTCCAGCAGGTCGCGCTTGAGCAGCGGCGCCGAGAAGCCGTCGGCCAGCAGGTGGTGCACGATCAGCTGCACCACCTGCCGCCCGCCCCCGCGCGGATGCACGTGCACGCGGAAGAGCGGCCCGGCGCCCAGGTCGAACGCCGGGCGCACCGCCGCGTCCATCGCCGCGGCCAGCGCGCCGGGCGTGGGCGATTCCGGCTCCACCACCAGGGGCACGGGGAGGGAGGGGAGCACGCGCTGCCCCTCGCCGTCGTTGTCGAACACCAGCCGCAGCGACTCGTGGTGCCGCATCAGGTCGCCCACCGCGCGCCGCAGCGCGCCGGCCGAGAGCTCGCCGCGGAGCGGGACCACGATCTGCTCGTTGTACGCGCGCGCCGCGCCCTCGCCCAGCTGCGCGTGCACCCAGATCTGCCGCTGCGCGGGGGTGAGCGGGAACGCCGGCGCCAGCCCGCCGGGCGAATCGTCCGCCGCCGGGGCCCGAGGGAAGAGCTTGAGCCCGGCGGGCACCGGCACGGTCTCCGTCTCCGCGCCGCTCTCCGCATCGCTCCCCGCGCCGTCCTCCACGCCGTCGTCGTCCGCCGACGCGACGCCGCCGGACGGTCCGGAGGGCGGATCGGGAAGGAAGCCACCGTCGCGCAGCGCGTGGAGGCTGTCGCGGAAGGCGTGGACCAGCCGCTCGCAGTCGTCGTCGGTGTGCGCGGTGGAGAGGAAGCAGGCGCGCCCCTCCCAGATGTACACGCCGCGCTGCACCAGGTGGTAGAAGAGGAGGTCGCCCCAGCGCTCGCGCGGGTCGGGGCGCAGCAGGAAGAGCGAGCCGCAGCGCGGGATGCGCACCGGCACGCCCTCCTCGTCCGCCACCCGGCGCAGCGCCTCCACCAGCCGCTCGGCGCGGCCGTTCAGCTCTTCGTACAGCGCGGGGCCGCGCTGGTGCAGGTGGCGCAGCACGGCCAGCGCCGCGGCCATGGTCACCGGGTGCTTGCAGAAGGTGCCGGCGAAGAAGGTCTGGTCGGCCGCCGGGTAGCTGGCGTCGCCGAAGCGCCACTGCCCGCCGTCGATGGCGTCCATCAGCCGCGCCTTGCCGGCCACCACCCCCAGTGGAAAGCCGCCGCCGATCACCTTGCCGTACGTGGCCAGGTCTGCCTCGATTCCGAGGAACCCCTGCGCGCCGCGCGCCTCCAGCCGCAGCCCGGTGATCATCTCGTCGAAGATCAGCACGGTGCCGGCGCGCCCGGTCACCTCGCGCAGCTCGCGGAGGAAGTCGCGCGGGTGGAACTCGGGGTTGCGGCTCTGCACCGGCTCCACCAGCACGGCCGCCACCCCGCCGGCGTTGGCGCGGATCCACGCCAGAGACTCGGGGGCGCCGTAGGGGAGCACCACCACGTCGTCCACCATCCCCTGCGGGGTGCCGGGGGCCACGGGGCGCGCGCCGGGCTCGCCGCCGGCCGGCGCGGGGCGCGCCAGGATCCCGTCGAAGCATCCGTGGTAGCTCCCCTCGAACAGCACCACCCGCCCGCGCCCGGTGACCGCGCGCGCGATGCGCAGCGCCGTCATCACCGCCTCGCTCCCGGTGTTGCAGAAGGTGGCGCGCTCCATCCCGGTCAGCTCGCGCAGCAGCGCCGCGGCCGGCCCGGCCAGGTCCGACTGCGGGCCCAGGTGGAAGCCGCGCCGCAGCTGCTCTTCCACCGCCCGCACGATGAAGGGCGGGCGGTGCCCGAAGAAGTGGACGCCGAAGCCGATGGTGAAGTCGACGTACTCGTTGCCGTCGAGATCACACAGCCGCGACCCCTCCGAGCGCTCGCCCACCACCGGGTACATCAGCTCCTTGGTGGCCATGCGGAAGTTGAGCGAGGCGCGGTTGTCGGCCAGCTCGGGGCGGTGGCGCTCGGCGTATTCGCGCGAGCGCCGGGTGCGGGCGGTGTACTCGCGCACCAGCTCGGCGAAGTGCGCGGCCTGCCGCGGGGTGAAGCCGCCGCCCAGCCCCAGCGTGGCGCTCACCGGCCGGTGCGGCCCGTGCGACGGCGCCTCGGGCCGCTCGGGACGTCCGGGCCGCGCGTCGGCCGTGGGGCGCTCCGGCCGCTCCACCTCCTCCGCCACCGGCGCGCCGTACCGCCCCCGCAGCGCCGCCGCCCCCACCCGCGCCGCGTCCTCGCCGATTGCGCGGCCCACCGCCTCGCCCACGAGACGCCCCACGTCGGCCGGGGTGGCGCGCGCCACGGCCCGCGCCACGAGCTCCGGTACGCTGGGGACGTCCGCCGCTGGGGCCGGCGGGACAAACGGGACGGCAAGGCCGGCCCCTCCGTCAACGGACGATCCGGCTCCGGCCGACGATCCGCCTCCGTTGACCGACCCCACTCCGTCGGCGGACGACGCGGCCCCGCGCAACACCTCCAGCTGCCGCTCCATGATGGCGGCGTGCGTGCGGAGCATGGCCAGCTGCTGCGCCACGATGTCGCGGATCCCCGCGTCGGCGCCGGCGGCCGGGGCCTGAGCCGGGGTGTCCGTCCACGCGGCGGACGGAGCCGCGCCGTTCGCCCCGCCGGCAGACGCGCCGCCGTTGGCGGAGGGGACGGGAGCCTGCGCGGCGGCAGGCTCTTCCTCGGCTTCCACCTCGGGCGGAAGCTCGCGCTCGAGGTGGGCGGCCAGCACGCGCAGGGTGGAGAGATCCTCCAGCAGGGTGCGGAAGGGGACCTTCAGGCCGAAGGTGCTCTCCAGGGTGCGGCTGGCCTGCATCAGCAGGAGCGAGTCGGCGCCCAGCTCCAGGAAGCTCGTGTCGGGCGACAGCCGCTCCACCCCCGTCCCCAGCAGCCGGGCGAAGAGCTCCGCCACCCGCGCGGCGATCCGCTCGCCCCGCCCCGGCGCGCCCCGCGCCGCGTCCGTGGACGGCGCGGCGGGGGCGGCCGGCGCGACGGGGATGGCGGGAGCGGCGGGAGCGGCCGGCGCTTCGGGCGCGCGGGGAGCCGCGGGCCCGGCGGCGGCCGGGGGGATGGAAGGCGGCGGCACGCGGAACTCCGTGCGTTCGAAGGGATAGGTGGGGAGCGGAACGCGGCGGCGAGGGCCGGGGCCGCGCAGCGCGGGCCAGTCGATCTCCACCCCCGCCGTCCACAGCGCGCCGGCGGCGTGGAGGATCGCCAGGTCGGCCGCCTCGGGCCGGCCGCCGGGGGCCAGGGTGCGCACCACCACCCGCCCGCCGCCGTTGGCCGGGTGGCGGCGCGCGAAGGTACCCAGCGTGTCGCCGGGGCCCACCTCCAGCAGCACGCGGCGGGGGGCCTCCAGCAGCCGCCCCACGCCGTCGGCGAAGCGCACGGTGTGGCGCAGGTGGCGCACCCAGTAGCCCGGGTCCGCCGCCTGTTCGGCGGTGATCCAGTCGCCCGTGAGGTTGGAAAGGAAGGGGATGGAGGGCGCGGCGGGGCCCGCGCGGCGCACCTCGGCCGCGAAGGCGTCGAGCGCCGGGTCCATCATCGCCGAGTGGAAGGCGTGCGAGGTGCGCAGCCGCCGCGCCTCCACCCCACGCCCGGCCAGCTCCGCCTCCAGCGCCTCCACCTCGCCTCCGGGACCGGAGACGACGCAGTTGGCCGGGCCGTTGACCGCCGCCAGCGACAGGCTGCCGGAAAGCAGCGGCTCGACCTCGGCCTCGGGGAGCGGCACGGCCAGCATGGCGCCGGGCGGCAAAGCCTGCATCAGCCGGCCGCGCGCCGCCACCAGCCGCAGCGCCGCGTCGGGAGCGAACACGCCGGCCAGCGTGGCGGCCACGTACTCGCCCACGCTGTGCCCCAGCATGGCGCCGGGCCGCACGCCCCACCCCTCCCAGAGCCGCGCCAGCGCGAGCTCCACCACGAAGAGCGCCGGCTGCGTCACCCGCGTCTCGCGCAGCAGCGCGTCGGCCTCGCTCTCGCCGCCGGACCCGGGGAAGAGGACGGCGCGCAGGTCCATCCCCAGCCCGGGGTGGAGCACGGCGGCGCAGCGGTCCACCTCGTCGCGGAAGCGGGGGTGGCGGCCGTACAGCTCGCGCGCCATCCCGGCGTACTGCGCCCCCTGGCCGGGGAAGAGGAAGGCCACGGGAGGCGGTCGGTCCCCCGCGCGCCCCACGGCCGGCGCCCGCCGCGGCGTGCCGGCCAGCGCCTCGCGCGCGTCGACCGGCGTGCGGACGGCGGCGGCCCAGCGGTGCGGGTGGGCGGGGCGGCCGTCGTGCAGCGTCTGGCAGACGTCGGCGAGCGGGAGCGACGGATTCGCCTCCAGGTGCGCGGCCAGGTTGGCCCGCATCCGCTCCAGCGCGCCCTCGCCGCGGGCGCTCAGCACCAGCAGGTGGGCGCCCGCCCGGTCATCATCGTGGCGCGGTTCGGCCGGCGGGGCTTCTTCCAGCACCACGTGCGCGTTGGTGCCGCCCATCCCGAACGAGCTGACGCCGGCGCGCCGCGGCGTGCCGTTGCGCGGCCAGGGGCGCAGCTCGGCGTTCACCCGGAAGGGCGAGCCCTCCAGCCCGGTCTCGGGGTTGGGCCGCCGGAAGTGCAGCGTGGGAGGAAGCACCCCCTCGCGCAGCGCCAGCACCGCCTTGATGAACCCGGCCACCCCGGCGGCCGCGTCCAGGTGGCCCAGGTTGGTCTTCACCGCGCCCAGCGCGCAGGCGCCCGGCGCCACCGGCGTCTCGGCCCCGCGGAAGACCTCGGTGAGCGCGGCGATCTCGACCGGGTCGCCCAGCGCGGTGCCGGTGCCGTGCGCCTCCACGTAGCCGATGGTGGAGGGATCGACGTCCGCCACCGCGAGCGCCTCGGCGATCGCACGGGCCTGCCCGGTCACGCTGGGCGCGGTGAAGCCCACCTTGTCGGCGCCGTCGTTGTTGATGGCGCTCCCCCGCACCACCGCGTGGATGGGGTCGCCGTCGCGCAGCGCGTCGGCCAGGCGCCGCAGCGCCACCACCCCCGCGCCCGAGCCGCCCACCGTGCCCGCCGCCTCGGCGTCGAAGGCGCGGCAGTGGCCGTCGGGAGACAGGATGCCGCCCTCCTGGTGCGGGTACCCCACCACCTGGTCGGGCGAGATGGTGACGCCGCCGGCCAGCGCCAGGTCGCACTCGCGGCTCAGCAGGCTCTGGCACGCCAGGTGGATGGCCACCAGCGAGGTGGAGCACGCCGTCTGCACCGCCACGCTGGGCCCGCGCAGCCCCAGCTTGTACGAGACGCGGGTGGTGAGGAAGTCGCGCGAGTTGGCGAAGCGGGCGACCTCGCCCCCTACCGCGGCCAGCAGCCCGGGGCTGGCCGCCACCCGCGCCTGGTGCCCGTTGTCGCCGCAGCCGGCGAACACGCCCACCGCGCCGGGGAAGCGGGCGGGGTCGCACCCCGCGTCCTCCAGCGCGGCGTAGCCGCACTCCAGGAACACCCGCTGCTGCGGGTCCATGGCCTGCGCCTCGCGCGGGTTCACGCCGAAGAAGACGGCGTCGAAGGCGTACGCCTCGGGCACGGCGCCGTGGGCGCGCACGTAGGCGGGGTCGTCCACCAGGCGCGGCACCACGCCGGCGGCGCGCAGCTCATCGGCGGTGTAGAACGAGATCGACTCCACGCCCGCGCACAGGTTGGCCCAGTACTCGGCCGGGCCGCGGGCGCCGGGAAAGCGGCAGCTCATCCCCACCACGGCGATGTCGTTCTCCCGCTCGTGCATGTCCATCCACGACTCCCGCGTGCCTGTGACCTGTGGATCCGTTTCCACCCCTCCGCCCGTGTCCATCCGTCTCCCCCGCCCCATCTCGATCCGTCCCGGCTCGATCCGCCCGTCTCCGTCCTCGGTGCTCCCGCGTCCCCGCGTCCCCGCGTCCCCGCATCCCCGTGTCCCCGGGAGACGCGGGGCCGGGTCACGCCTGCACCCGCCTGCGCGCGGCGCGGCGCTCCTCGGCGCGCGCGCGGCCGTCGGCCAGGGCGCCGGTGTCGGCCGCGCCCTCGCTCAGGTAGGCGGCGAGCGCTTCCACGGTGGTGTAGCGGAAGAGGTCGACCACGCGCAGGTCGGCGCGCAGGTCGCGCAGCCGGCTGAACACGCGGTAGAGGAGGAGCGAGGTGCCGCCCAGGTCGAAGAAGTTGTCGTGCACCCCCACCCGGGCGGCGCCCAGCACCTCGGCCCACGCCTGGGCCACGCGCTCCTCCACCGCGTCGCGCGGCGGGAGCACGGCGCCGCCGCCCTCCGCCCCGGGCGCCGGCAGGGCGCGGCGGTCCAGCTTCCCGTTGGGCGTGAGCGGGAGCGCGTCCACCTTCACGATCGCGCCGGGGACCATGTAGTCGGGGAGCGTGTCGCGCAGGTGCGCCCGCAGCTGGTCGGGGTGCGCGTCGCCGGCCACGTAGCCCACCAGGCGCGTGTCGCCGGCCGCGTCTTCTCGGGCGATCACCGCGCACTCGCGCACGCCCTGGTGCCGCCGCAGCGCCGCCTCGATCTCGCCGGGCTCGATGCGGAAGCCGCGCACCTTCACCTGCCCGTCGAGGCGCCCCAGGTACTCCAGCGTGCCGTCGGCGCGCCGGCGCACGCGGTCGCCGGTGCGGTACAGCCGCGCCCCGGGCACGCCCGAGAAGGGGTCGGGGACGAAGCGCTCGGCCGTGAGCCCGCGGCGCCCCAGGTAGCCGCGCGCCACCCCCGCGCCGCCCAGCAGCAGCTCGCCCGGCACCCCTTGCGGCTGCGGGGCGCCCGCGGCGTCGCAGACCCAGGCGCGCACGTTGGGGAGCGCCGTGCCGATCGGGTGCCCCTCCACCCCGCCCTCGGCCGGCACCGGGTGCGCGGCGGCCAGGATCGTGGCCTCGGTCGGCCCGTACAGCACGTGCGTGCCGGCGGCGGGGAAGGCGTCGCGCATCTCGGCCAGCAGCGCGGCGGGCACGCGGTCGCCGCCCACGAAGGCGCGGCGCAGGCGCGCAAGGCGCGGCGCCTGGCGCTCCAGCCCCGCCAGCTGTGCCATCAGCGCGGGCACGGCGTGCAGCAGCGTGGCGTCGGCGATCTCGTCCAGCAGCGTGGGCGGGTCCAGCACGCGCTCGCGCCCCACCACCCGCACCGCCGCCCCCGAGACCAGGGGCAGGAGGGCCTCGAAGAGCCAGATGTCGAAGGCGTACGAGGCCAGCGCCGGCATCACGTCGCCCGGCCGGACGCCGAAGGCGCGGCCGGTGCCCAGCAGCAGGTTGGCGAGCGCGCCGTGCTCCACCCGCACCCCCTTGGGCCGGCCGGTCGATCCCGAGGTGTAGATGACGTACGCCAGCGCCTCCACCGGCAGCGGCCGCGAGGGAGCGGACGCAGCTACATCGGACGGATCGGCAGCGGACGCATCGGGCGCGTCGGACAGGTCCGCCGCGTCGATATGGAGCACGCGGGCGCGGGTCTCGGGGAGCGCGGCGGCGGCGCTTCCCGACGCCACGATCACCGGGAGCGAGGCGTCGGCCACGATCCAGCGCAGCCGGTCGGCCGGGTACTCGGGGTCCAGCGGAACGTAGGCGCCGCCGGCCTTCCAGATCCCCAGCACCGCGGCCAGCAGCCCCGGCGCGCGGTCCACGCACAGCCCCACCGGCACCTCGGGGCCCACCCCCAGCGCCCGCAGCCGCCGCGCGATCGCCTCGGCGCGGCGGTCCAGCCCGGCGTACGTCCACGCGTCCGCGCCGTGCAGCACGGCCGGTGCGCCGGGCGCGCGGCGGGCGTGCGCCTCGAACAGCGCGTGCGCCGGCGCGGCGGGAAGCGGCTGGGCGGGCGGGCTCCCCGCGGCCAGCACCTCGGCGCGCTCGTCGTCGCCCATCAGCCGCAGGGTGGAAAGGCGCGCGTCGGGGTCGTTCGCGGCGTGCCCCAGCAGGCGGGCCAGGTGCTCCAGCATGCGCGCGGCGGTGGCGCGCTCGAACAGGTCGGCGTTGTACTGCAGCACCGCGCGCAGGCCGCCCGCGTGCTGCACGAACACCAGGTTGAGGTCGAACTTGGTGGTGGCCGGCTCGGTCTCCACCGGCAGGGTGCGCACGCCGGGAAGCCCGTCGCCCGCGGGCGAGCGGGGGTCGGCCAGGGTGAACATCGCCTGGAAGAGCGGCGAGTGGCTCAGCGAGCGCTCGGGGTGCAGCTCTTCCACCAGCTTCTCGAACGGCACCTGCTGGTGCTCGTAGGCGCCCAGCGTGACCTGCCGCACCCGCCGCAGCACCTCGCGGAAGGTGGGGTCGCCCCCCAGGCCGGTGCGCAGCACCAGCGTGTTGACGAAGAAGCCGACCAGCTCCTCCAGCTGCCGGTGCGTGCGCCCCGCGATGGGGGTGCCCACCACCACGTCGCTCCCGCCGCCATAGCGGGCGAGCAGCGACTGGAAGGCGCCCAGCAGCACCATGTACAGGGTGGCGCCCTCGCGCACGCCCAGCGCGCGGAGCCGCTCGGCCACCCCGGCGTCCAGCTCGGCGCGCTCCAGCCCCGCGCGCTGCGTCTGCACCGCGGGGCGCGGGTGGTCGGTGGGGAGCTCCAGCAGCGCGGGCGCGCCGTCCAGCCGCTCGCGCCACCACGCCACCTCGCGCTCCAGCACCGGCCCGCGCAGGTGCGCCCGCTGCCACGCCGCGTAGTCGGCGTACTGCAGCGCCGGCTCGGGGAGCGGCGAGGGGAGCCCCTCGCGGAAGGCGCCGTACAGCGCGCCCAGCTCGCGGTAGAGCAAGCCCATGCTCCACCCGTCGGTCACCACGTGGTGCATGGAGAGGAGAAGGAGGTGCGCCTCGCTGCCCAGCCGCAGCAGCGTGGCCTGGAAGAGCGGCCCCGTCTCCAGGTCGAACTTCCGCTCGGCCTCTTCCCCGGCGCGGCGCAGCGCGACCGCCTCGCGCGCCACCTCGTCGAGCGCGGAGAGGTCTTCCACGGGAAGGGTGAAGCCGGCGAAGGGCTGGATCACCTGCACCGGCGCGCCGTCCACCTCGGCGAACGTGGTGCGCAGCGACTCGTGGCGGCGCACCAGCTCGCCCAGCGCGCGCTCCAGCGCGGCGACGTCCAGCGGGCCGTCCAGCCGCAGCGCGGCGGGGTGGTTGTAGGTGGCGCTCTCGGGCTGCAGCCGCTGCAGGAACCAGAGCCGCTCCTGCCCGAACGACAGCGGCGGCGCCGCCCCCCGCTCCGCGCGGGCGATCGGCGGCAGGGGCGGCACGCCGTCGCGGCGCAGCGCCTCCACCCGCGCGGCCAACTGCTCGATGGTGGGACCCTCGAACACGTCGCGCAGCGGCACCTCCACCCCGAACACCTCGCGCAGCCGCGACACCACGCGGGTGGCCAGCAGCGAGTGCCCGCCCAGCTCGAAGAAGCTCTCCGTCACCCCGACGACATCGGTGTTCAGCACGCGCGCCCACACCGCGGCCAGGACCTCTTCCACCGGCGTGCGTGGGGGCACGTGGTGGGCGCGGGCGGCGCGCTCGGGCGCGGGAAGCGCCCGGCGGTCCAGCTTGCCGCTGGGGGTGAGCGGAAGCCGCTCCAGCGCCACGAAGGCGGCGGGGACCATGTACTCCGGCAGCGTGCGGCGCAGCGCGGCGCGCAGCTCGCCGGGGTCGGCGCCGCCGGCCACGTACGCCACCAGCCGCCGCTCGCCCGGCTCGTCCTCGCGCGCGACCACGGCGCACTCGGCCACCCCCGGGCAGGCGCGCAGCGCCGCCTCCACCTCGCCGGTCTCGATGCGCAGCCCGCGGATCTTCACCTGGTGGTCGAACCGGCCCAGGTACTCCAGCGTCCCGTCGGCGCGCCAGCGCGCGCGGTCGCCGGTGCGGTACGCCCGCGCGCCCGGCTCCGCGGCGTGGGGGTCGGGAACGAAGCGCTCCGCCGTCAGCCCCGGTTGCCCCAGGTATCCCCGCGCCACCTGCACCCCGGCGATGTACAGCTCACCGGGAACGCCGGCGGGAAGCGGCCGCAGGCGCTCGTCCAGCACGTACAGCCGCGTGTTCCACACCGGCCGCCCGATCGGCACCACGCCGGAGGCGTCCTCCCGCACGCAGTGGAAGTGGCTCACGTCCACGGCCGCTTCCGTGGGCCCGTAGAGGTTGTACAGCTCCACGGACGGGGGCATCCGCTCGTGGAAGCGGGCCACCAGCGCGGGGGCCAGCGCCTCGCCGCTGCACACCACGCGGCGCAGCGAGGCGCAGCGCTCCACGCCGGCCGTCTCCAAGAACTCGGCCAGCAGCGAGGGGACGAAGTGGAGGGTGGTGACGCCGTGCCGCCGCACCACCTCGCGCAGGTACGCGGGGTCGCGGTGCCCGTCGGGCCGGGCCACCACCAGCCGCGCGCCCTGCTGCAGCGGCCAGAACAGCTCCCACACCGACACGTCGAAGCCGAACGGCGTCTTCTGCAGCACCGCGTCGCCGGGCCCCAGGCCGTACGCGCCCTGCATCCACAGCAGCCGGTTCACCACGCCGCGGTGGGTGTTCATCACCCCTTTCGGACGGCCGGTGGAGCCCGAGGTGTAGATCACGTACGCCAGGTTCCCCGGCTCCGCGCGCCTCCCCAGGTCGTCCCCGCTCTCGGCCGCGGCCGCCTCGGCCTCCCCGTCGACGGAAACGACGCGCACGCCGTCGCGCGCGGGGACGGCGGAGCGCAGCGCGCCGGTGGTGAGGACCACGGGGGCGGCGCAGTCGTCCAGCATCATCCCCAGCCGCTCGGCGGGAAGGCCGGGCTCCAGCGGGAGGTAGGCGCCGCCGGCCTTGAGCACGGCCAGCAGCGACACCACCAGCTCCACCCCGCGCTCCATCAGCACCCCCACCGGCGTCTCGGCGCGCACGCCCAGCCGCAGGAGCCGGCGGGCCAGCCGGTTGGCCGCCCCGTTCAGCTCCGCGTAGGTGAGCGACTCGCCCTCGAACACCAGCGCCACCGCCTCGGGCGTCGCCCGCGCCTGCGCCTCGCACAGCTCGTGGATGCAGAGGCCGGCAGGGAGCTGTACGTCCGTCGCGTTCCACTCCTCCAGCACCTGCCGCCGCTCGGCGTCATCCAGCAGCTCCAGCGCGGACAACGGGCGTGACGGGTCCTCGGCCACCTGCGCCAGCACCCGCTCCAGCTGCCGGGCCATCCGCTGGACCGTCGCCGGGTCGAACAGGTCGGTGGCGTACTCGATCTCGCCGCGCAGGTCGCCGCTCTTGCTGGCGAGGGAGAGGGTGAGGTCGAACTTGGTGGTCTTCAGCTCGCTACGGACCGGCTCCATGCGCACCCCGGCCAGCCCGCCCCCCGAGCGGTCGGCGTTCTGCAGGATGAACATCACCTGGAAGAGCGGCGAATGGCTGAACGAGCGCTCGGGCTGCAGCTCTTCCACCAGCCGCTCGAAGGGGATCTCCTGGTGCTCGTAGGCGCCCAGGGTAACGGCGCGCACCCGCAGCAGCAGCTCGCGGAAGGTGGGGTCGCCGCCGGCGTCGGTGCGCAGCACCAGCACGTTCACGAAGAAGCCGACCAGCTCTTCCACCTCCTTGCGGGTGCGCCCGGCGATCGGGGTGCCCACCACCACGTCGGGGTTGCCGCACCAGCGGGCCAGCAGCGCCTGGAAGGCGGCGAGCAGCACCATGTACAGGGTGGCGCCCTCGCGCCGGGCCAGCGCCTCGAGCCGCTCCAGCAGCGCGGGGGGATAGGCCACCCCCTCGCGCGCCGCGGCGTAGCTGCGGCGCACCCGGCGCGGCCGGTCGGTGGGAAGCTCCAGCAGCGGCGGCGCGCCGGCCAGCTGCCCCCGCCAGTAGGCCAGCTGCCGCTCCAGCGCCTCGCCCTGCAGCTGCGCGCGCTGCCAGGCGGCGTGGTCGGCGTACTGCACCGGCAGCGGCGCCAGCGGCGACTCGCGCCCCTCGCGGAAGGCGGCGTAGAGCGCCGCCAGCTCGCGGAAGAACACGCCCAGGCTCCACCCGTCCACCACCACGTGGTGCATGGACAGGAGAAGGACGTGCGCGTCGGGCCCCAGCCGCAGCAGCCGCGCCTGGAAGAGCGGGCCGGCCGCCAGGTCGAACGGCCGCGCCGCCTGCTCCTGCGCCCGCCGCCGCACCTCGGCCTCGCGCGCCGCCTCGTCCAGCGCGGCCAGGTCTTCCACGGGGAGGGTGAAGCCGGCGTAGGGGCGGATCACCTGCACCGGCTCGCCGTCGGTTTCGCCGAAGACGGTGCGCAGCACCTCGTGGCGGCGCACGATCTCGCCCAGCGCCAGCTCCAGCGCCGGCACGTGCAGCGGCCCCGACAGCCGCAGCACCAGGGGATGGTTGTACGAGGTGCTCTCGGGGTGCAGCCGGTGCAGGAACCAGAGCCGCTCCTGGCCGAAGGAGAGCGGGAGCGGGCCGTTCCGTTCCACGGGGACGACCGGGGGGAGGACGGGAACGCCGCCGCGCTGCGACTCGACCACGCGCGCGGCCAGCTCGGCCACGGTGGGCGCCTCGAACAGCACGCGCAGCGGGATCCCGGTGCCGAAGACCTGGCGGACGCGGGCCATCACCAGAGTGGCCAGCAGCGAGTGCCCGCCCAGCTCGAAGAAGTTGTCGGCCGCCCCCACCCGCTCCACCTTGAGCACCTCGGCCCAGATCCCCGCCACCACCTCTTCCACCGGGGTGGCCGGCGCCACGTAGCCGCCTTCCGCCGACCAGTCGGGCGCGGGGAGGGCACGCGCGTCGAGCTTGCCGTTGGGGGTGAGCGGGATGCGCTCCAGCGCCACCAAGGCGGCGGGCACCATGTACTCGGGCAGGAGGCCGCGCAGCCGCTCACGCAGTGCGTCGGTCGCCGCCTCGCCCACCACGTACGCCACCAGCCGCGTCTCCCCGGGCTCGTCCTCGCGGGCGATCACCCGGGCCTCGTGCACGCCGGGGAGCGAGGCCAGCACGCTCTCCACCTCGCCCGGCTCGATGCGGAAGCCGCGGATCTTGACCTGGTCGTCCAGGCGCCCCACGAACTCGAGCCGCCCGCCCTCGCGCCAGCGCAGCCGGTCGCCGGTGCGGTACATCCGCGCGCCGGGCACGCCGGCGAAGGGGTCGGGGAGGAAGCGCTCGGCGGTGAGCGCGGGGCGGTCCGCGTAGCCGCGCACCACCCCCGCGCCGCCCACGTACGCCTCGCCGGGCACCCCCAGGGGCGCCGGGCTCAGCGCGGCGTCCAGCACGTAGACGCGCTGGTTCCCCGTGGGGCGGCCGACGGAGACGGTCAGCGCGTCGTCCGCCACCCCGTCCACCTCTTCCCACGAGCACCAGGCCGTGGTCTCGGTGGGCCCGTACATGTGCAGCAGGCGCCGCGGCCTTCCCGTCCGCAGCAGCCGGCGCACGCTCTCGGCGTCCGCCGCCTGCCCGCCGAACAGCACCTCGCGCAGCGGAGCGAAGATCCCCGGCTCTTCGCGCGAGAGCTGGTTGAGGAGCGCGGTGGTCTGGTAGAGGGTGGTGACCGCGCCGTCGCGCAGCGCGTCGCGGAACGCCCCGGGCGAGAGGAGCGTGTCACGGCCGATCCCCACCAGCGTGGCGCCGTTCAGCAGCGCGCCCCAGCACTCGAAGGCCAGCGCGTCGAAGCTGGCGTTGCTGGCCTGCGCCACCCGGTCGCCGGGGCCCAGGCGCACGAAGTCGGTGTCGCACACCAGCTGCACCACGTTCTCGTGCGTCACCATCACGCCCTTGGGCCGCCCGGTGCTTCCACTCGTATAGACCACGTACGCCAGGCTGGCGGGCGTGGCCCCGCCGCGGAGCGGGGCGGACGCGCCGGCGGACGGGTCCGCCTGGTCCACGCAGACGGCGAGCGCCTCCGCCGGCACGGAGTCGCGCAGCGCCGAGCGGGTGATGACGACGCGGACGCCGGCGTCCGCCGCCATCAGCGCCAGACGCGCGGCGGGATACCCGGGATCCAGCGGGACGTATCCTCCCCCCGCCTTGAGGATGGCGAGGAGCGAGACGATCAGCTCGGGGCCGCGCTCCAGCAGCACGCCCACCCGGCTCTCGGGCCCCACGCCCCGGTCCGCCAGCCGGCGCGCCAGCGCGTCTGCCCGTGCGTCCAGCTGCGCGTAGGTGAGCTCCACCCCCTCCCACGCCAGCGCGGGCGCGTCGGGATGCGCGCGGGCCCGGGCCTCGAAGCGCTCGTGCACGCACACGCCGCGGGGATAGGGGCGCGCGGTGTCGTTCCATTCGTGCAGCAGCGCCCGCCGCTCGTCCGCCGAGGTGAGCTCGATCCGGGAGAGCGGGGTGTCGGCGCCGGCCGCCGCCTGTTCCAGCACGCGCAGCAGGTGCCGGCCCATGCGCGCGATGGTGGCGGGTTCGAAGAGGTCGGTGGCGTACGCCAGCGTGCCGCGCACCCCGCCGCCCTCGGCCGCGAAGGTGAGCGACAGGTCGTAGCGGGCGATGGCGGGCTCCACCTCCAGCTCGCGCGCCTCCACGCCGGCCAGCGCGGGCGCGCGGGCGCCGTCGCCCTGCAGCGTGAGGGTGACCTGGAAGAGGGGTGAGCGGTCCAGCGCGCGGTCGGGGCACAGCGCCTCCACCAGCCTGGCGAAGGGCGCGTCCTGGTGCTCCCACCCCTCCAGCACCGCGTCGCGCACGCGCCGCAGCAGGACGCGGAAGGGCGGGTCGCCCGACAGGTCGCCGCGCAGCACCAGGAGGTTCACGAAGAAGCCGACCAGCGGCTCCACCTCGGCGCGGGCGCGCCCGGACACGGGGCTCCCCACCACCACGTCGTCGGTCCCCGCGTAGCGCCCCAGCAGCGCCTGCAGCGCGGCCAGCAGCACCATGTACGGCGTGGCGCCCTCGCGCCGGGCCAGCGCCTCGATCCCCGCCAGCAGCCCGGGGCCGATGCGCAGCTCGTGGAAGGCGCCGTGGTGGGTGCGCACCGCCGGGCGCGGGTGGTCCGTCGGCAGCGCCAGCAGCTCGGGGGCGCCGGCCAGCCGCCCGCGCCAGTACGCCAGCACCGCCTCGAGCGCCTCGCCGCGCAGCTCCCGGCGCTGCCAGGCGGCGTAGTCGGCGTACTGCACGGCGAGGTCGGGGAGCGGCGACTCGGCCCCGTCGCGGTACGCGCCGTAGAGCGCCGCCAGCTCGCCGTAGAGCACCCCCAGGCTCCACCCGTCTGCCGCCACGTGGTGCAGGGTCAGCAGCAGCAGGTGACGGTCCGCGGCCAGCCGCAGCAGCCGCGCGCGGAAGAGCGGCCCCGTGGCCAGGTCGAAGGGCCGCAGCGCCTCGTCGCCGGCCAGCCGCAGCGCCCCGGCCTCGCGCGCCGCCTCGTCGCCCCCGCCCACCTCCTCCACCGGCAGGGCGAAGCCCGTGAAGGGGGCGATCACCTGCACCGGCCCCTCGCCGCTTTCGCGGACGGTGGTGCGCAGCGCCTGGTGGCGGCGCACGATCTCGCCCAGCGCGCGTTCCAGCGCCGGCACGTCGAGCGCGCCGGAAAGCCGCAGGCCGGCGGGCACGTTGTACAGCACCGCGCCGGGGTTCAGCCGCTCGGCCAGCCACAGCTGCTCCTGCGCGTACGACAGGGGGAGCGGGCGGGCGCGGTCCGCGGGAGCCACCGGCGGGAGGACGGGCGCGCCGACGCGGCGCAGCTCCTCCACCCGCGCGACCAGCGCGGCCAGGGTGGCGTGGTCGAACAGCGCGCGCACCGGCAGCTCCACCCCCAGCGCGGTGCGCACCCGCGAGACGGCGCGCATGGCCAGCAGCGAGTGCCCGCCCAGCTCGAAGAAGCCGTCGTGCACGCCCACCCGGTCGGTCCCCAGCAGCTCGCGCCAGATTCCCGCCAGCACCTCTTCCAGCGGGGTGCGCGGCGCCACGTAGGTATCGGCCCGGGCCCCGGGCGCGGGGAGGGCGCGGCGGTCCACCTTGCCGTTGGGCGAGAGCGGAAAGCGCTCCAGCGAAACGAAGGTGGACGGGACCATGTAGGCGGGGAGCCGCGCGCGCAGGTGCGCGCGCAGCTCGTTCGCCTCGGCGCGGCCCACCACGTACGCCACCAGCCGGCGTCCACCGTCCGCCTCGGCGCGCGCCTCCACCACGCAGTCGTCCACGCCGGGGTGGCCGCGCAGCACGGCCTCCACCTCGCCCGGCTCCACGCGGAAGCCGCGCACCTTCACCTGCGCGTCCAGGCGACCCAGGTACTCCAGCGTGCCGTCGGCGCGCCAGCGCACTCGGTCGCCGGTGCGGTACATGCGCGCGCCCGGGCGCCCGCCGAAGGGGTCGGGAACGAAGCGGGCGGCGGTGAGCGCGGGGCGGTTGAGGTAGCCGCGCGCCACCCCGTCGCCCGCCGCGCACAACTCGCCGGGCACCCCCGGCGGCACCGGGCGCAAGGCGTCGTCGACGACGTAGACGCGGGTGTTGGAGATGGGGGTGCCGATTGGCACGGGCCCGCCGTCCCACCCCGCGGGAACGGTGTGGCAGCAGGTGAAGGTGGTGTTCTCGGTGGGCCCGTAGCCGTTGATCAGCCGCAGCCGGGGGAAGCGCTCGCGCACTCGGGCCACGGCGTCCACGGGAAGGACGTCGCCGCCCGCCAGCAGCTGGCGCACGCCGCGCAGGTCGTCCAGCCGCTCGCGCACCAGGGCGTGGAAGAGGCCGGCGGTGAGCCAGAGCGTGGTGACGCCGTGCGCCTGGATGGCGTTCCCCAGCTCTTCCAGCGAGGGGGTGGCCTGGGGCACCAGCACTACCCGGCCGCCGTTCAGCAGCGGCCCCCACAGCTCCAGCGTGGAGGCGTCGAAGGAGACCGGCGCGGCGCCCAGCACCACCTCGTCGCGGTCCAGCGACAGGTACCGCGCGCCGCGCACCAGGCGGACCACCGAGCGCTGCTCCACCGCCACGCCCTTGGGGGTGCCGGTGCTTCCCGAAGTGTACATCACGTACGCCAGCGTTCCCGCCCCGGCGCCGTTGGTCCCCCACAGGTTTTGCCCCGGCTCGGCCGCGATCGCCCCCGCGTCGCCGTCCACGCTCACCACCGCGGCCGCCCCGGCGGGAAGCGCGCCGCGCAGCGACTCGCGCGTCACCAGCAGCTCCACCCCCGCGTCGGCGAGCATGAACGCCAGCCGCGCGGCCGGGGAGCCGGGGTCCAGCGGCACGTACGCGCCGCCCACCTTCAGCACCGCCAGGGTCGCCGCCACCAGCTCGGGCCCGCGCTCCAGGCACACGCCGATGCGCGCCTCGGTGCGCACGCCGCGCCGGGCCAGGTGGCGCGCCAGCCGGTTGGCCCGCTCGTTCAGCTCGCCGTAGCTCAGCCGCGCGCCGCCGCACACCACCGCCGCCGCCGCGGGCGCGCGGGCGGCCCGCTCCTCGAAGAGCCGGTGGATCGGCACCTCCGACGGGTACGCCTCCCCCGTGTGGTTCCACGTGTCCACCACCAGGGCGCGCTCGGCGTCGTCCATCAGCTCGATCGACGAGAGCGGCGCTTCGGGGTCGCGCGACACGGCGTCCAGCAGCCGCTCCAGGTGCCGCGCCATGCGGGCGATGCTCCCCGCCTCCCACAGCTCGGCCGCGTACCCCAGCTCGCCGCGGATCCCGCCGCCGTCGAGGGCGAGCGAGAGGACCAGGTCGAACTTGCTGGTGGCGCCGGCGGGCTCCACGCGCCGCACCCGCACCCCCGCGGGCCAGGCGACGGGGGCCGCGGGCTCGGCCAGCGTGAACAGCGCCTGGAAGAGGGGGGAGACCGACGCCGAGCGCCCGGGCCGCAGCTCGGCCACCAGCCGCTCGAAGGGAAGCTCCTGGTGCGCCAGCGCGCCCAGCAGCGACCCCCGCACGCGGCGCAGCGCCTCGCGGAACGACGGCGCGCCCGAGAGGTCGGCCCGCACCGCCAGCGTGTTCACGAAGAAGCCGATCACCCCCTCCAGCTCGCGCCGGGTGCGCCCGGCCACCGGGCTCCCCACCACCACGTCGCCGCCCGCGCCGTACTTCGACAGGAGCGCCGAGAAGGCGGCCAGCAGCACCATGTACGGCGTGGCGCCCTCGCCGCGCGCCAGCTCGCGCAGCCGCAGGGCGGTCTCGGCCGGGAGCTGGACCGGCTCGGCCGCGCCGCGCCAGGCGGGGGCCGCGGGGCGCGGGCGGTCGGTGGCAATCCCCAGCTGGGCGGGCGCGCCGGCCAGCCGCTCCCGCCACCACTCCAGCTCGCGCTCCAGCGCCTCGCCCCGCAGCGCCTGGCGCTGGGCGGCGGCGTGGTCGGCGTACTGCAGCGACGGCTCGTCCAGCGGGGACGGACGGTCTTCGGCGAAGGCGCCGTAGAGCGCCGCCAGCTCGGCGTGGAACAGCTCCAGGCTCCACGCGTCGGTCACGGCGTGGTGCATGGACACGAGGAGCACGTGCTCGTCCGCGTCCAGCCGCAGCAGCGCCGCCCGGAAGAGGGGGCCCGCCGCCAGGTCGAAGGCGTGCGCCGCCTCGCCCTCCAGCCGCCGCCGCACCTCCGCCTCGCGCGCCTCGGCGGAGACGTGGGAAAGCTCCTCCACCGGGAGGGTGAAGCCGGCGAAGGGGGCGATCACCTGCACCGGCGTACCGTCGCTCTCGGCCAGCGTGGTGCGCAGCGCCTCGTGGCGGCGCACGATCTCGCCCAGGGCGCGCTCCAGCGCCGGCGCGTGCAGCGGGCCCGAGATGCACAGCGCCTGGGCCACCGTGTAGGCGGCGCCCGCCCCGTGCGCGCGGTCGAGGAACCAGAGCCGCTCCTGCGCGAACGACGCGGGCTCGGTGCGCTGCTGCTGGATGCGCTCCACCAGGATCTTGCGCAGCAGCGCCTGCTTGTCTCCGCGCGTCAGCGCGCCGAACTCGGGGGGCACGGTCATTCGAACGCCCGCGGCTCAGGGTGGTCGCTCAGGAGTTGGTCCAGCGCTTCGTCGGAGAGCTGGTCGAGCACCGACAGCAGCCGGTGCGGCGAGGCGTGGCCGGCCGGCGCGGCGGCCGGGGCCGGGGTGCGCTCGGCCAGCAGCGGCGCCAGCCCGGCGATGGTGGGAGTCTCGAAGATCGACGCGACGCTCACCGGGCCGTCCAGCGTTTCGTAGATGCGCGACACCACGCGGGTGGCCAGCAGCGAGTGGCCGCCCAGCGCGAAGAAGTCGTCCTCCACTCCTACTGGTGCCGCGAGCAGGTCGCTCCATACCCCGGCCACCAGCTCCTCCACCGGCGTCCGCGGCGGCCGGGAGGCGGCGGCGCGCAGCGGCGAGGCGGC
>DASSME010000135.1:0-20619 GCA_035689035.1 Longimicrobium sp.
GGTGTGGCCGGCGCCCGGGATCACCACCAGGCGCGAGCCGGGGATGGCGGCGTGGATGCGCTCGGCCTTGGCGGGGACGGTGGCCACGTCCTGGTCGCCCACCATCACCAGCGTGGGACAGGCGATGCGGCCCAGCTCCTCATGGACCGGCTTGCGGTCGATCACACCCTGCAGCGCGCGGGTGATGCCGACCTTGTCGTTCGACATCAGCCGTTCGCGCCACATCGCGCGCTCGGCGGCACGGGCGGGGTCTTCCAGGAACTTGCGGCCGAACATGATGCGCATCACCCGGCCGGAGACCAGCCCGAACCCGAGCCGGCCGAAGATGCGCCCCACCATCCCCATCGCGCGGTACTTCGGCGCGTTCTCGGCGGGCTCGGGATCCGCGCTGGTCTCCATCAGCACCAGCGAGCGGATCAGCTGAGGGCGCCGCGCCGCGAGCCGCATCCCGATGAAGCCGCCCATCGACAGCCCCACGAAATGGCAGGGCGCCGCGCCCAGCGCCTCGATCAGCGCCGCCGCGTCGTCCGACAGCGTGTCCATGTCGTAGCCGCCGGGGGTGACCTCGCTCTGGCCCTGGCCGCGGAAGTCGAAGGTGATGCAGCGGTAGCGTCCCTCCAGCGCGGCCACCTGCGCGTCGAACATCCGCCCGTCCCACAGCAGCCCGTGGGCGAAGACGATCGTCTCGGGGCCGGCGCCGTGCTCCTGGTACCACAGGTTCGCGCCGTTCACGCGCAGAGTGGGCATGGCTGGAAAGCGAGAGGTTGGGGGAGAAGCGGGCGGGGCTGGATCGGCGACGTCTCGATGCGGCGTCACGGACCGGCTTGGGTCAGCGAGCCCTCTTACGCGCACCGTCACCGCGGCCGAGCCGAAGCCGGTAGTCCGCGCAGGCGGACTTCGTGTGGTCGTTGCAGCGAATCCATTCGCCGCGCCAGCCTCGCAATCTCGCGCGCGAACCAGCGCCGCGAAAGCCGATCGGGCGGCGGTTCAAACCATCGGGGCGGTTGGCATGTCCAAGCCTTCGTCCGAGCCGCGCAGGCCGTGCGGCCCGATGCCTGGAACGCCGATCAACCCTCACCGAGGTTTCCCGATGCGCACCCTCCGACTGATGAACACCGTGCCGCTGCTGGCGGCGCTGGCGCTGCTCCCCCGCCCCGCCGCCGCGCAGAACTGGGACGAGGACGGCGGCGACTGGGCGGCGCGCTGCGAGCGCTGGAACCACGGCGGCGATCGCGAGCAGGTGTGCGAAGAGCGGGTGAGCCGCATCGCCGCGCCGCGGACGCTGACGGTGGACGGCCGCGAGAACGGCGCCGTGTCGGTGCGCGCGTGGGAGGGAAGCGGGGTGGAGATCCGCCAGCGCATCCAGGCGTGGGCGCCCTCGCGCGACCAGGCCGCGCAGATCGCGCGGCAGGTGCGCGTGCGCACCGAGGGCGGCGAGATCTCCGCCAGCGGGCCCGAGATGGATCGCCGCCGCGGGTATGCGGTGAGCTACCTGATCCTGGTGCCCCGCCGCATGGACCTGCGCGTGGAGACGCACAACGGGCCCGTGGGCGTTGTTGGCGTGACCGGGCGGATGGAGCTGAGCGCCGTGAACGGCCCGGTGAGCCTGCGCGACGTGGGCGGCGACGTGCACGCCCGCGCCCAGAACGGCCCGATGTCGGTGTCGCTCAGCGGCCAGCGCTGGAACGGCGCCGGGCTCGACGCCGAGACCTCGAACGGCCCGGTGACGCTCTCCATCCCCGTCGGCTACGCGGCCACGCTCACCACCGGCACCGTGAACGGCCCCATGAACGTGGACTTCCCCGTGACGGTGCAGGGCCGCTTTCCGCGCCAGTTCACCACCCAGCTCGGCGGCGGCGGCGCCCCGATCCGCGTGGTGACCACCAACGGCCCCGTGGTGGTGCGCCGGCGGTAAGGCAGCGGCGAGGCTGGATCTTCGCTGCATCAATGAACCGAGCGAGGCCGCCGCGGCCTCGCTCGGTTCGTTTCAGCGGATGCGGCGGTAGGCGGCCCGGTCCGGCTGCAGGGTGACGGGGTGAAGCTTCTCGGTGCCGATCCACCGCGCCCGCGAGCCCTCGGGGTGCGCGTACGTCTCCAGCTCGAAGCGCGGGCGGCGGCCGGCGATGGCGTGGAGGATGGACGCCACCTCGCTCCGGTCGCCGCTCCGCGTGCCAAGGTTGGCGTGGTAGACGCCGGTCGAACCCATCGCCTGCACGCCGCGCGGCGTGAGCTGGACGATCGAGACGACGACGCTGGACTCGCCCTGGTGGGTGGCATCGTCCACCAGCAGCAGTTCGGCCACGCCGTTGCGGTCGATGTCGGGAAGACGGCGGATGCCGTCGGGCTCGGCGTTCTCGATGGTGACGTGCGCCACCACCCGGCCGGCCTGCGTGATGGCGATGCCGCCCCGGGCGAAGTCGTGCCCCGTCTCGCAGAAGCGGTAGAGGATGGCCCGCTGCGACATCCCCGCCTCGGTGAACGCGCCGTACGCCGCGCCGACCACCCGGAACTCCTCGCGGCACCCGTCCACGCGCCCCCAGAGCCGCCGCACCACCGGCAGCACGTCACGCCGCACCATCTGCTCGTTGGCCGCGGGCACCGGCGTGGGGCGGAAGTCTTCGAGCGCGCTGTAGATCAGCTTCCGCTCCTGCGCACCGGCCGCGCGGACGGACGCGGCGGCCACGCAAGCGCAGAGCAGGGCAGCGATACTGATCGCGCGCATCATCCTCCTGGCCTCGGGCAGTTCCCACTCAGCACTCAGCACCCAGCACCCAGCACTCAGCACTTCAGAACGTGCCGACGATCCCGACACGCACGCCTTCCATGCGGATCATCCGGTCGTCGAAGCCGCCGCCGATGGCCCATTCGCCGAACACCGAGGCGCGCCGCGAGACGTGCAGGGTGAGGCCGGCGCCGTAGCTGGGGCCCAGGTCGCCGCGGTTGCGCGTGCCAACCGTGTGGGTGCCGGTGGGCGTGGTGATCACCGCGTCGCCGCGGCTCTCGTTGTAGTAGTGGATGCCGTACCAGCCGTACCCGCCCAGGAACCCGGTATCGTACGTCACCAGCCCGTCGATGCCGGTGCCGTACACCGTGGCCGACCCGCCCTCCACGCTCCCGCTCCCCACGCCGAGCGAATCGAGCAGCGCCCCGCGATCGGGCGTGAAGCGCGAATACTCGGTGATGGTGCGCAGGCCGACGTTGATCCCCACCGGGGGCCCGAAGCGCGCCTGGAACCCCAGCACCAGCGTGAACTGCGGGTCCAGGTACGCCTCGTCGGGCGCGCCCCCCGGGCCGCCGCCGATGAAGCCGTAGCGCAGGTACTGCGCGTCCGCCGGTCCCGCCGCGAGCACGGAGGCCGCGGCGGCGATGAAGAGCGTGGTGAGCCGGGGGATGATCCGCATCACTTCCTCGGACGCTGGTGAACACCGCTGCGGGTGGATGACGACGCGCGTGAGCGATTCGTCAGCCAGAGCGATGCCAGCCGTATCGTGCCCCTGATTGCGGACGGGGGATAACTAGCGAAGCGGACCCACGCGATACAGGCGGCCCGACTCGATGGTGGGGAGAAGTTCTCGTACTTCCGGCATCAGCAGACGCAGGACATTCACGTCGTTTGCTGTACGCGATCATAACGACGACCGCGACCGGCAACTCGGCTGTATTCTGCTGATACTCGAGGTTCGCATCGACCGTGAGCAGCACGTCGAACTCCCCTGCCGCCCGCCGCAGCAGCGCTCCATTCGTCGTGCCGCCCCGGCCCATCTCGGCGACCGTGTGCGGACATCGTGGCCGGGAAGCTCGCGCCGGAGTTTCCGGGGCGTGCACTCGTCAAGCAGCACGCGCACGCTGACTCAATGCCTCACGGGCCTCCTCGACCGCCGCGATCGCCTGTTCGCGCGTCACCGTCGGAAAATCGTCCAGCGGATGTCCGCCTTCCAGGTAGTCGATGAGATTCTTCAGCGGCACCCGGGTCCCGGCGAACACTGGAGTTCCGCCGAGAATCTCGGTCTGGATCACGCTGCTTGTCACCATGACTCACTCCTGTTGGCCAGGCTACCCCCTTCAAGGTAAATGAAGGCAAGCCGCTCGATCCAGTGTGCGCCAGCGACCCGGCCCGCCTACGCGATCCGCACTTCCACGTAGTCGGGGAACGGGGCGATGGCGGCCAAGTCGTGCTCGAAGACGATCAGCTCGCCGCGGCGCTCCACCTCGCGGAAGCCGCCGAAGCGGTAGGTGACTTCCATCATCCGGTTGCGGCCGTTGGGGAGGAACTCGGCGCGCAGCCGGGCGCCGGCCGCCTTCGCCAGCGTCATCAGGTGGCTCATCATGATGGTCCCCACGCCCCGGCTCATCACCCGGCAGCTCATCAGCAGCAGCTTCACCGTCCAGTAGTCGGGCGCCGTCTTCTCCACCAGCGCCAGGCCGATCTTCCCGTAGCTGCCGTAGCGGTCGTCCAAACTCGCCACCAGGAGGAGGTGGCGGGGCGAGGCGCGGAAGGCGTTCAGCTCGTCGTAGCCGTAGGTGTAGCCGGTGGTGTTGAGCTGGTTGGTGCGCACGGTGAGCTCTTCGGCGCGCTGCAGGTCTTCCTCGCCGCAGGGGGCCAGGGTGAAGCGCATCTCCAGCGTGCGCAGGAAGTCCTCGCTCGGCCCCGCGAAGCTTTCTTCGGCCTGCTGCCGCTGGATGTCGGCCAGGTACATCCGCCGGCGCCGGCGGCTGTCGCCGGTGATGAACTCGGGAGTGAGGTCGTCGCGCTCCAGCACCCCCTCGAGCGTGGCCGCGTCGAGCGTGCGCACCTGCGGGCAGGCGAACGCCACCTCCTCGCGCTCGAACGGCTGGTCGTCGATGAAGAGGAAGGTGTCGAGGCCCAGGTTCAGCTTGCGGGCGATGGTTTCGACGTTCTGCCCCTTCGCCGCCCAGTTGATCTGCGGGTGCAGGAAGTAGTCGGCGATGCCGAGCGCGGCGAGGCGCTCCATGGCCCGCGCGTGGTCGTTGCGGCTGGCGATGGACTGCAGGATGCCGCGCTCGTCCAGCGTGCGGATGACGTCGAGGACGCCGGGGCGCAGCTCCACCGTCTCGTCTTCGAGGAGGATGCCGTTCCACACGGTGTGGTCCAGGTCCCACACCACGCACTTGACGGCCTTGGGCTTCTTCGCGTCGGACACGGTCGCTGCGGCTTCGAGAGTTGGGGTCATCAGGACGGTTCGTTTCGGGCGATGGGACTGGCATCCGCGCGCGGCCGCGGCCGGCCCCCCTCCCCGGCCCTCCCCCGCGCTTCGCGGGGGGAGGGTGACGCGGGGGCGGGTTGGTTCGCGCTTCGGGGACAACGGAGCGGGTGGGTGCTCGTTCGTTCACTCCCTGCCTGAGCCGGCCTCCCAATCACAGCCGCGTCGAGCGCCCGGGCATCATCCCTCCGCGCGTGGGCTGGGGTCGGCGGCGGCGGGCGGCTGCTCCAGGTGGGCGGCAAGGGCACGGACGGTGGAGAACTGGAAGAGGTCGATCATCGGAACGGGGCGGCCGAGCGCCGCGCGCAGGCGCTCCTGCACGCGCGGCAGCAGCAGCGAATGGCCGCCGATCTCGAAGAAGCCGTCGTCCAGGCACACGCCCGGGGCGCCCAGCGCGTCTTCCCACACCTTCGCCACCAGGCGCTCCATCTCGCTCTCGGGCACGCTCCCGGCGGGGCGGTCGGGGGCGGGGTCGGGGAGGCGGGCGCGGTCGACCTTGCCGTTGGGTGATACCGGGAGCTCGGGGAGCGTCACGAAGGCGGCGGGGATCATGTAGTCGGGGACGCGCGCCCGCAGCCACGCCCTCAGCTCGGCCGGGGACGGCTCGTCGCCGCCGGCGGGGACCACCCACGCCACCAGGCGGGCTTCGGCGCCCTCGCCGCGCGCCGCCACCAGCGCCTGCCGCAGCAGCGGGCTGGCGGCCAGCGCGGCCTCCACCTCGCCCGGCTCGATGCGGTGGCCGCGGATCTTCACCTGGAAGTCGACCCGGCCCAGGTACTCCATCTCGCCGCCGGCGAGCCAGCGCGCGCGGTCGCCGGTGCGGTAGATGCGCGCGCCGGGCTCGCCGCCGAACGGGTCGGGGCGGAAGCGGTCCGCCGTCAACGCCGGACGGCGATGGTAGCCGCGCGACAGGCCCTGCCCGCCGATCCACAGCTCGCCCGGCACGCCGGGCGGCACCGGGCGCAGGCGGCCGTCCAGCACGTACAGCCGCGTGTTGGCCGCCGGCCGGCCGATCAGCACCCGCTCCGCGCCGGGCGGCACCTCCCAGGCGGAGCTGTAGGTGGTGTCTTCGGTGGGGCCGTAGCAGTTGGCCACCGTTTCGAGCGTGCCCAGCGCGTGCAGCCCCCGCGCGAGCGCCGGCGGCAGCGCCTCGCCGGCCAGGTTCAGCCGCCGCAGGGTGGGCGGGATGCCGCCCGCGCGCAGCAGCTCGGCGGCGGCGCTGGGCGCCATGCTGGCCAGCGTCACCGGCACCTCCAATTCCTTCAGCGACAGGGCGTTGCGGACCAGGACGATCGATCCGCCCCAGCTGAGGGTGCCGAAGATCTCGGCGACGGAGACGTCGAACGAGACGGAGGTGGAGGCGAGCACCGCGCCGCGCTCGTCGTCGCTCACCAGCTCGCGGATCCAGTGCAGGAACGCGACGCTGGCGCGGTGCTCGATCTGCACGCCCTTGGGCCGGCCCGTGCTCCCCGAGGTGTAGATCACGTAGGCGAGGTTGCGCTCGTCCACCGGCAGGCCGGGACGCGTGTCGGGCTCCGCCGCCCCGTCGTCCGCGTCCACGGCGAGGACGCGCGCGGCGGTGGGCGGCAGACGCTCGGCGAGCGAGGCGTGGGTGAGGACGACGGCCGCGCCACTCTCCTCCACCATGAAGGCGATGCGCTCGGCGGGGTACGCGGGGTCGATGGGGAGGTACGCGCCGCCGGCCTTGAGGACGCCGAAGAGGGCCGCCACCAGCTCGGGCGTGCGCTCCATGCACACGGCGACCTTCGCCTCGGGCCCCACGCCCAGCGCGCGCAGCCGGTGGGCGAGCCGGTTGGCGCGGCGCTCCAGCTCGGCATAGCTCCAGCGCGCGCCGTCGTGGACGATGGCGGTGGCGTTGGGCGTACGGTCCACCTGCGCCTCGAAGAGCTGGTGCACCCCCAGCCCGCGCGGATAGCTCGTCTCCGTCCGGTTGAAGCGGCGGAGGACGGCATCTTCGTCTTCGTGGGACAAAAGGGACAGCGACGAGAGCGGCGCGTCGGGGCGCGCGGCGGCCTGGCGCAGGAGCGCGTCCAGATGGGTGGTGATCCGCTCGATGGTCGACGCTTCGAAGAGGGCGGTGGCGTACTCGGCCACGCCCTGCAGCGCGCCGTCGCCGGTCTCGCTCAGGATCAGCGTCAGGTCGAAGCGGCTGGTCCCCGTGTCGGCCGCGCGGCCGCGGATCTCCAGGCCTCCCAGCTCGGCGCCGCCGCCGGTGGGGGTGTTCTGCAGCGTGAACATCACCTGGAAGAGCGGGGCGTGGCTCAGGCTGCGCTCCGCCTTCAGCTCGTCCACCAGCTTCTCGAAGGGCACGTCCTGGTGCGCGTACGCCTCGAGCGTGGTCTCGCGCACGAGCCGCAGCAGCGCGGCGAAGGTGGGGTCGCCGGACAGGTCGGTCCGCAGCGCCAGGGTGTTGTCGAAGAAGCCGATCAGCCCTTCCAGCTCGGGGCGGGTGCGGTTGGCGATCGGCGTTCCGACCACGATGTCTTCCGCGCCGCTCCAGCGGTGCACCACGGCGTCGAAGGCGGCGAGCAGCACCATGAACAGGGTGGCGCCTTCGCGCCGGGCCAGGGTGCGCGCGGCGTCCACCGTCGGGGCGGCGAGGTGGAAGGGGAGGAGCGCCCCGGCCAGGTCCTGCACGGCGGGGCGCGGACGGTCCGTCGGGAACTCAAGCACGGCGGGGATGCCGGCCAGCTTGCGCCGCCAGTAGCCCATCTGCCGCTCCAGCGCGTCGCCGCGCAGCCAGCCGCGCTGCCACGCCGCGAAGTCGGCGTACTGGACGGGGAGCTCGGGGAGCGGCGAGTCGTCGCCCGCGGCGAAGGCCTGGTACAGCGCCGCCAGCTCGCGGAAGAAGATCCCCGCCGACCACGCGTCGGTCGCCACGTGGTGAAGGACCAGCACCAGCGTGTGCTCGCCGCTGCCGTGGCGCAGGAGGATCGCGCGCAGGAGCGGGCCCGCGGCCAGGTCGAACGGCTTGCGGGCTTCCGTGGCGATGATGCGCTCCGCCTCGATTTCCCGCTCATCTCCCGGATGGGCCGCGAGGTCGACCACCGGGAGAGGGACGAGGTTAGAGGACAAAATGGACTGAACCGGCTGGTCGTCGCGCACGGCGAAGACGGTGCGCAGCGCTTCGTGGCGGCGGATGATCTCGCCCAGCGCGCGCGCCAGGGCGTCCGCGTCGAGCGGACCGGACAGGTCCAGCGCGAGGGGGACGTTGTAGGCGGGGCTGCCGGGCTCGAGCCGGTCGATGAACCAGAGCCGCTCCTGCGCGAAGCTGAGCGGCAGCGGCCGCGAGCGCTCGGCGCGCGGGATGCCGCCGGCGGGCGCGCCCTCGCCGGCGGCGCGCAGCGCGGCGACGCGGGCGGCCTGGTCGCGCAGCACGGGGGCCTCGAAGACCGCGCGCAGCGGCATCTCCACGCCGAACGCCTGCCGCACGCGCGACACCAGCTGCGTGGCGAGGAGCGAGTGCCCGCCGCGCTCGAAGAAGTCGTCGCCCGCGCCGACCGCGTCCGCGCCCAGGACGTCGGCCCAGAGCGCGGCCAGCATCTCCTCGTCGGGGGTGGAGGGGGCCACGTGCCGCCCCGCCGCCACCCCGCCGAAGTCGGGCGACGGCAGCGCGCGCCGGTCGATCTTCCCGTTGGGCGTGCGCGGCAGCGAATCGGCCGCGACCACCAGCGAGGGAACCAGGTACGCCGGGAGGCGCCGGGCCAGCTCGGCGCGGATCGCCGCCGCGTCGAACGCGCCGCGGGGGACCACGAAGGCGACCAGGTGCATCGCGCCGGCCGGGTCGGGGCGCGCGACCACGGCGCCCTCGGCCACGGCGGAGAGGGCGCGCAAGGCGGCTTCCACCTCGGCCGGCTCCACGCGGGCGCCGCGCACCTTCACCTGCTGGTCGGCGCGGCCCAGGAATTCGAGGGTGCCGTCGGGGCGCCAGCGCGCGCGGTCGCCGGTGCGGTACATCCGCGCGCCGGGGCGGGGGCTGAACGGGTCGGGGAGGAACGCCGCGGCGGTGAGCGCCGGGCGGCGGTGGTAGCCGCGCGACTGCACCGGGCCGCCCAGGTACAGCTCGCCCGGCGCGCCGACCGGCACCGGCCGCAGCGCCGCGTCCAGCACGCGCGGCTCGCGCCCGGCCGTGGGCGCGCCGACGGAGACGCGCGCCTCGTCCGTCTGGGCGTACCCCGCGGGGAAGCGGTACGCGGTGGAGGTGACCACCGTCTCGGTGGGGCCGTAGACGTTGAGCAGCGCCGCGCCGCCCGGGAGCGCGTCCCAGGCGCGGGCGGCGTGGGGGTGGATCGCGTCGCCGCCCACGATCATCAGCCGGAGCGCGCCCCTGGCCGCGGCCGCCGCGTCGGCGTCGCGCATCAGCTGGTGCCAGTACGGCGTGGGGGGATTGGCCACGGTTACGCCCAGCTCGCGGATGCGCCCCGGGAAGTCGGCGGGCGCCCACATCTCCGCGTCGCGCAGGGCCAGCGACGCGCCGCGGAGGAGCGGGGTGACGAGCTGCTCCAGCGACGGATCGAACCCCTGCGCCGCGAAGCCCAGCACGCGGTCGTCCGGCGTGATCCCATAGAGCTCCGCCGCCGCCGCGAAGTGGGCGAGCGCGGCGCCGTGCGGCACCAGCACCCCCTTCGGCGCCCCCGTCGACCCGGAGGTGTAGATGAGGTACGCCGCCGAAGCGGGATGGATCTCCGGCAGATCGGATTCGGCCCTTTCGACCGGCAGCGGGCCCGCTTCGGCCGGCATCGCGCCCCCTCCGGCCGCCTCAGGGCGTCCACCTCCCCCGTTCCGGGAGAGGTTGGTGGATTCGGCGTCGGAGCGATCGGAATCCACCAGCGCGACGGGGATGCCCGTTCCTGGCAGCTTCTCGCGGAGCGCTTCGGTGGTGATCACCACGCCCGCGCCCGAATCCTCCAGCAGCAGGGCGATGCGTTCCGGCGGCTGGCTGGGGTCGAGCGGGAGGTAGGCGCCGCCCGCGCGCATCGCCGCCAGCAGGGCCAGCGGCAGTTCGGGCGACCAGTCGAGGAAGACGCCGACCACCGTCTCGGCGCCGACGCCCAGGGCGCGCAGCTCCACGGCGAGCGCGGCGGTGCGCGCGTCCACCTCGGCGTACGACATCTGCCCGCCGCGCCAGGCGAGCGCCGTGGCGGCGCCCATCCGCCGCGCAACGGCGGCGAAGCGCGCGGGGATCGTCTCGCCCAGCGCGGGCGGGGGCGCGGCGGCGGCCCAGGCGGCGAGGCGCTCTGCGTCGTCCTCGCCCGCCACGGTGAGCGTGGAGAGGGGCGCGTCGGGGTCCCGGGACGCACGCTCCAGCACCCAGCCGACGTGCGAGACGAGCGCGGCGGCGGTGTGGGGGGCGAAGAGGGCGGTGTCGTAGTCGCAGGCCAGGGTGAGCGCCTCGCCCACCTCGTGCGCTTCGAAGGAAAGGTCGAACTTGCTGGCGGCCCAGCCGGCATCCACCGGCTCGGCGTGCACCCCCTCCAGCTCGAATCCGCCCGCGCCGCCGGCGTTCTGCAGCGCCACCATCGCCTGGAACACGGGGTGGCGGGCGGGGTCGCGCGCCACCCGGAGCTCCTCCACCACCCGCTCGAAGGGGAGGTCCTGGTGGCCGAAGGCGTCGAGCTGGGTGCCGCGCTCGCGGCGCACCAGCTCGCGGAAGGGCGGGTCGCCGGCGGTGGAGGTGCGCAGCGCCAGGGTGTTGACGAAGAAGCCCACCAGCCCCTCGGTCTCCACCCGCGAGCGTCCCGCCGTGGGGGTGCCGAGCACCACGTCGTCGCTGGCGCTCCAGCGCGCCAGCACCGCGCGCACCGCCGCCAGCACCACGGCGAAGAGGGTGGCGTGCTCGGCGCGGGCCAGCTCGCGCAGGCGCACGACGGTGTCCGGGCTGAGGGCGATGCCGGTGCGGGCGCCCTGGTTCCCCTGCACGCGCGGGCGGGGACGGTCGGCCGGCAGCTCCAGCGCGGCCGGCGCGCCGGCCAGCGCCGCGCGCCAGAACTCCACCTCGCGCTGCAGCCGCGCGCCGCTGAACCACTCGCGCTGCCAGGCGGCGAAGTCGGCGTACTGCAGCGCGGGCGGCGGCAGCGGGTCCGGCTGCCCGCGCAGGAAAGCGGCGTAGAGCGCCGCCAGCTCGCGCCCGATCACCCCGAGGCTCCACCCGTCGCCCACGATGTGGTGCAGCACCAGCAGCAGCACGTGGTCGTCGCCGGAAAGCCGCAGCAGGCGCACGCGCAGGAGCGGCCCGGCGGCCAGGTCGAACCCGGTGGAGGCGTCGTCGTGCGCGCGCCGCTCGGCCTCGGCCAGCCGCGCGGCGGGGTCGAGGTCGGCGAGGTCGTCCACCGCCAGCGGCACGGGGGCCCAGGGGTGGATCACCTGCACCGGCTGGCCTGCGCGTTCCTCCACCGTGGTGCGCAGCGAGGCGTGGCGCCGGCGCAGCGCGTCGAACGCCTGCTCCAGCGCCGGGACGTCGAGCCGCCCGCGCAGCCGCAGCGAGAAGGGGATGTTCCAGACGGGCGTGCCGGGCTCCAGCCGGTCCAGCAGCCACACCCGCGCCTGGGCGAAGGAGAGCGGCGCGGTGCCGTCCGGGTGCTCGCGCGCGGCCAGCGGCGGCGCGGCGCCGGCGCCCTCGCGCGCCAGCCGCAGCCGCATCTCCACCAGCCGGCGCTTCTCGTCCGAGAGCGCGGAGAGGCGGTCGGCGAGGGTCATCCCGCCTCCCCGCCGGCGAGCGCGCGGGCCTCTTCGTCGCTCATCCCCTCCACCTCGGCGAGGAGCGCGGCCAGCTCGGCGTCACGCGCCTGGTCGATGCGCGCGGCCATCTCGGCCAGGCGCGGGTGGTCGAAGAGGGCGCGCAGCGGGAGCTCGGCCCCGAAGTGCTGCTGCAGGCGCGAGGCGAGCTGCATGGCCAGCAGCGAGTGCCCGCCCACCGCGAAGAACGAGTCGCGCGCGCCCACCCGCTCCACCCCCAGCAGCTGCCGCCAGAGCTCCGCCAGCTCGCCCTCGGTGTCGGTGGAAGGTTCGACGTACTCCTCGGCGTGGGCGCGGCTCGCGCCGTCCGGGTCCGGGAGCGCGGCGCGGTCGACCTTGCCGTTGGCGGTGATCGGGAGCGCGTCCACGATCACCCACGCGGCGGGGAGCATCCACTCGGGAAGGCGGCCGGCCAGCCAGCCGCGCAGCCCGGCCGGGTCCATCCCCTGCGCCGAGGCGGGCTCGACCCAGGCCACCAGCCCGCGCGTGCCGGACGCGTCCACCCGGGCCCCCACCGCCGCGGCGCGGACGCCGGGGTGCGCGGTCAGGGCGGCCTCGACCTCGCCGGGCTCCACGCGGTAGCCGCGCACCTTCACCTGCGTGTCGATGCGGCCCCGGTACTCCAGCACCCCGTCCTCGCTCCACCGCGCCCGGTCGCCCGTGCGGTAGAGCCGCGCGCCGGGGACGGCCGAGAAGGGGTCGGGGACGAAGCGCTCGGCGGTGAGCACCGGGCGGCCGGCGTAGCCGTGGGCCAGCGCGGCGCCGCCCAGGCACAGCTCGCCCGCGGCGCCGAGCGGGGCCGGGCGGCCGGCGTCGTCCAGCACCCACGCCCGGGTCCCGGCGAGCGGGCGGCCGATCGGCACCGAGACGCCGTCCGCGATCTCGCCCGTGGCGCGGACGGCGTGGTTGGTGGCGAAGATGGTGGCCTCGGTGGGGCCGTAGCCGTTCACCAGCTCCGGGCACCCGGCGGCCAGCACGGCGCGGAACGCCGCCGCGTCCACCGCCTCGCCGCCCACGATCACCTGGCGCAGGGTGGCGAAGGCGTCGGGGCGGGCGCGGGCCACCTGGTTGAAGAGCGCGGTGGCCAGGAACATCCGCGTCACCCCGCCCTCGCGCAGCGCGGCGGCGAAGGCGGCGGGGTCGAGCACCGTGTCGCGGCCGATCACCACCAGGGCGGCCCCGGCGGCCAGCGCGCCCCAGATCTCGTACGCGCTGGGGTCGAACGAGGTGCTGGTCACCTGCGCGACGCGGTCCGTGGACGCGGGGGCGACGAGCGGGTCCGCCGCCATGCGCAGCACGGCGCGGTGCGGCACCGGCGTCCCCTTCGGCCGCCCGGTGGAGCCGGAGGTGTAGATCAGGTACGCCGCGGCCTCCGCGCCCACCGCCGCATCCTCCCATTCGCCGGCCGGCGGATCGTCGTCCGCGTCCGCGCGCAGCACCGGGCCGGCGAACGCGTCGAAGGCGGGCGCGCCGGCGTCCACCAGGAGCGCGGCGGCGCCCGAATCGGCCACCATGAACGAAAGCCGCTCGGAGGGATACTCGGGGTCCAGCGGCACGTAGGCGGCGCCCGCGCGGACGACTGCCAGCATCGCCGCCACCATCGCCGCCGAGCGCTCCATGCAGATCCCCACGCGATCGCCGGGCCCCACCCCGGCATCCGACAGGCGCGCGGCTAGGGCGCGCGAGCGGGCGTCGAGCTCGGCGTAGCTCCAGCGGACGCGCGCATCTTCCACCGCCGGGGCGTGCGGCGCGCGGGCGGCGTGGGCCGCGAAGGCGCCGTGCAGCGTGGCGGCGGGGTTGGCGTCGAAGGCTGGACCGTCCGCCCACGCCGCAAGGGTGGCCCGCTCGTCTTCGGCCAGCGTGAGGACGGAGCCCAGGGGCCGGCCGGCATCTTCCACCAGCCCCCGGATCGCCGCCTCCACGCCACGGACGATGCGCCGCGCGGCGACGGGGGTGAAGCGCGCCTGGTCGTAGCTCATCCGCAGCTGCATCCCGGTGGGGAGCGGAGCGCACACCAGCGCCAGCCCGTAGCCGGTGCGGTCGGGCTCGGAGAGGGCCTCCAGGCGCAGCCCGTCGGCGTCGTCGCCGTCGGGCTTGCCCAGCGGGTAGTTCTCGAAGACCATCACCGACTGGAAGAGACGCTCGTCGTGCGGAAGGCCGCTCCACCCGTGCACGTCCACCAGCCGGGAGTATTCGTACTGCCGGCTCTCGGCCTGCTGCGCCTGGAGCGCGCGCAGCCAGTCGCCCACGGGGACCGCGTCGTCGAGCCGCGCGCGCACGGGGACGGCGTTGATGTACAGCCCCACCGCGCGTTCCACCCCGGGCAGCTCGGGCGGGCGGCCACTGACGGTGGCGCCGAAGGTCACGTCGCGCTCGCCGGCGTGGCGGCCCAGCAGCAGCGCCCAGGCGGCCTGCGTGAGCGTGTTGAGCGTGACGCCCTGGGAGCGCGTGAAGGCGTGCACCCGCTCCATCACGGCCGGGGCCAGGTCCAGCGTCTCGCAGCGGACGTGGTCGCCGGCGGGGCCGCCGCCGTCCAGCGGGAGCGGCGTGGCGTGCGTCATCCCGGCCAGCGTGCGGCGCCAGTACGCCTCGGCCGCGGCGGCGTCGCGCCCCAGCAGCCACTGCACGTAGTCGCGGTAGCGCGGCGCCGGCGGGAGCGCGGCGGGGACGCCGGCGCGATCGGCGTCGTACAGCGCCATCAGCTCGTCGATCAGCAGCGGGAACGACCAGCCGTCCGTCACCCCGTGGTACATGGAAAGGACGAAGACGTAGCGGCGCTCGTCGAGCCGGGCGAGCGCGGCGCGGGCCAGCGGCGGCTTCTTCAGATCGTACTTGAGGCGGTAGTCCTCCTCCAGCAGGGCATCCAGGCGGGCGCGCCAGCCGGGGTCGCCCGTCCAGTCCAGCTGCCGGAAGGGGGCGCGGGCCTCGCGCACCACGAACTGCAGCGGCTGGGGGACGCCCTCCCACACGAAGCCGGTGCGCAGCGCCCCGTGGCGCGCGACCAGTGCGTGGAAGGCCCGCTCCAGCGCGCCGCCGTCCAGCTCGCCGTGCAGCAGCAGCGGAAACTGCTCCTGGTACACCTCGCCGCCGGTGTACACCGAGTGGAACAGGATCCCCTGCTGGAGCGGGGAGAGCGGGTAGATGTCTTCGAGGTTCCTGCGGTCCATGTGCCCTTGCTGTCCGGCCGCGCCCTGCGCGGCTCTATTTCGACGGGGCGCGGTCTCTGGCCGCGCCCTCATTTCTTTCCCGGCCCGATCACGCCGCCGATGGATCAGTTGATCTCATCGCCTGATCCATCCGGTCCCTCTCCATCGTCCTGACCGACGCACGGCTGAACAGCCGGCTCTCACAGAGTGCACAGAGTTCACAGAGTAACTGCGGTGGTTCTCCGTAGACTTCGTGAGCGCACATCCCCGAATTCCGGACGTGGAGCGAAGGACTGCGCCGAGGCCCTCCGCTGCTCCGTTGCCCTCCGCTCCTCCGTGTGACCCCCAGCAGCGCCCGGTGACGCCACATGGCCGCGGGACAGCGGATCAGGCCCCGATCTGCGCGAGCAGCGCGTCGAGCCCGCCCTGGTCGAGCCCGGCGAGATCGAAGTCGCTGGGCGTGTAGCCGCCGGCCTGGGGATCGCGGCAGTGCGCCACCAGCGCCCGCAGCTCGGCCATGAAGGCGTCGGCCAGGCGCTCGACCGTCTCGGCGCGGTGCACGCGGGTGCCGTAGCTCCAGGTCGCGGAGAGCCGGCCATCGCTCACCGCCGCGTCCACCGCGAGCAGGTGCGTGCGCGGCCCGGCGGGTCCGCGGGTCGCGCCCACGTCGGCCTCGATGCCGGCCCACGGCGCGCCGGGCGACGATCCGCCCGCGTCCATCCGCCCCAGGTAGTTGAAGCTCACCTGCGGCGCGGGCTGGCGGGCCAGCTCGCGCGGGATCTCGGGGTCGCTCGACATCCAGCGCAGCAGCCCGTAGCCCACGCCCTTGGACGGCACGGCGCGCAGCTGCTCCTTCACCGCCACCAGGTCGTCGCCCGGCGCGCCCGCGGCGGAGAGATCCAGGCGCACGGGGAAGAGCGCGGTGAACCACCCGGCGGTGCGCGTCAGGTCCACGTCGTCGAACAGGTCCTCGCGGCCGTGCCCCTCCAGCTCCACCAGCAGCGCGCGCTCGCCGGTCCACCCGCGGAAGGCGCGGGCGAGCGCGGCGAGCAGCACGTGGTTGATCTCCGTGCCGTAGACGGGCGGCACCTCGGTGAGCAGCGCGCGCGTGGTCTCCTCGTCCAGCTCCACGCTGAAGCGCCCCGCGTCGCCCTCCAGGTTCGCCGCGGCGTCGCCGTCCACGGGGAGCGGGGGGACGCCGGTCTGCCGCAGCCAGAACGGCGTCTGGCGGCGCACCCGGCCGTCGTCGGCGTAGGCGGCCAGGCGCCGGGCCCACTCGCGGAACGAGGTGGTCTTGCGCGGCAGGCGCACCGGCTCGCCGCGCGCGGCCTGGCCGTACGCGGTCTCGAGGTCGTGCGCGAGAAAGCTCCACGACACCGCGTCCACGACGAGGTGATGGGCGACGATCAGCAGCCGCTGCGGCGCGTCCGCCCCGAAATCCACCAGCGCGAAGCGGATCAGCGGCCCGTCCGCCAGGTCCAGCGCGCGCTGCAGCTCGCCGGCGCGCGCGGTGAACGCCGCCTCGCGCGCCTCGGGGTCGACGGTGGAGAGGTCGATCCGGTCCAGCGCCGGCCCGTCCCGCGGCGCGGCATTCACCTGCTCCCACCCCTCCGCGCCGCGGGCGAAGCGCAGCCGCAGCGCGTCGTGGTGGGCGAGCAGGGCGGCGCAGGCGCGCTCCAGGGCGTCCGCGTCGAGCGGCGCGGCGGCCTGGAAGAGGAGGGTGAGGTTGAAGTGGTGCGGCTCGGGCTGCTCCTGCGCCAGGAACCAGCGCTGCACCGGCGTCAGCGGCACCGGGCCGCTCACCGCCCCCTGCTCGGCCGCCGTCTCGGCCGCCTGGCCGGCGATGGAGGCCAGCTCGGCCACCGTCTGGTGGGTGAAGACGTGGCGCGGCTGCACGCGGAGCCCCGCCTCGTTGGCGCGCGCCACGATCTGGATGGAGACGATCGAGTCGCCGCCCAGCGCGAAGAAGTTGTCGTCCACCCCCACGCGCTCCACCCCCAGCACCTCGGCCCAGATCGCCGCCAGCGCGGCCTCGGCGTCGGTGCGCGGGGCGGCGTAGCCGGTGCCGGTCTTCAGCCGCCGCGCGTCGGGCGCGGGGAGGGCGTTGCGGTCCACCTTGCCGCTCCCGGTGAGGGGGAGCGCGTCGAGGGTGACGAAGACGGAGGGGACCATGTAGTCCGGCAGCCGCTCCTTGAGGAACCCGCGCAGCGCGTCGGCGGTGGGCTCGGGGCCGGTGGCGACCAGGTAGCCCACCAGCTTGCGCTCGCCCGCGTCGCCGTGCAGCGCCACCGCGGCCTCGCGCACGGCGGGGTGCGCGGCCAGCGCCGCCTCCACCTCGCCCGGCTCGATGCGGTAGCCGCGCACCTTCACCTGCTGGTCCAGCCGCCCCAGGTACTCCAGCTCGCCGTCCGCCCGCCAGCGCACGCGGTCGCCGGTGCGGTACATCCGCGCGCCGGGCACGTCGCCGAACGGGTCGGGAAGGTAGCGCTCGGCGGTGAGCCCCGGACGGCCCAGGTAGCCGCGCCCCACCTGCGCCCCGGCGATGAAGAGCTCTCCGGGCACGCCGGGGGGCACGGGGCCGCCGGCCGGGTCCAGCACGTGGCCGCGCGTGTTGGGCACGGGCCGGCCGACGGACGGCTTCCCCGCCCCGGGGACGCACAGGCTCCAGGTGGAGTAGACCGTGGTCTCGGTGGGCCCGTACAGGTTGCGGATGGTGCGCACGGTGCCGGTGGCGCCCAGCGCGTCCACCAGCGCGGCGGGGACGGCCTCGCCGCCCAGGTTCAGCGTCCCCAGCCCGGGGGGCAGCGCGTCCAGCCGCAGCAGCTCGGCGGCGGCGGTGGGGACCATCGCGGCCATCCGCACCTCCGCGGCGTCCGGGAGCCCCGCCAGCTCCAGCGCGTTTTCGACCAGGATGATCCGCCCCCCGCCGCACAGCGTCTCGAACAGCTCGGCCACCGAGACGTCGAACGAGGTGCTGGTGGAGCCCAGCACGCATGCGCGCTCCGCGGGCGACACCACCTCGCGCATCCAGCCGAACAGGTTCGACACCCCGCCGTGCTCCACCTCCACCCCCTTGGGGACGCCCGTGGAACCCGAGGTGAACAGCACGAAGGCCAGGCTGGAGGGGAGGACGTCGATCTCCAGATCCGCCGCGTCCTCCGCGTCGATCGCGGCCGCGTCGGCGTCCACCCGCAGCGCGTGGACGCAGGCGGGCGCGACCTGGTCCGCGAGCGTGGCGGAGGTGACCACCACCGGCGACCGCGCATCCTGCAGCAGCGCGCGGATGCGGGCGGGGGGGTACGACGGGTCGAGCGGGACGTACGCGGCCCCCGTCTTCCACACCGCCAGAAGGGACGCGACCAGGTCCGGCGTGCGCTCCAGGCACACGCCGGCCACGCGCTCGGGGCCGGCGCCCAGCGCCCGCAGCCGCCGCGCGATGCGGTTGGCGCGCGCGTTCAGCTCGGCGTAGGTGACCGTGCGGCCCTGGTGGGTGACCGCGGGCGCCTGCGGCGTGGCGCGCGCCTGCTGCTCGAAGCGGCGGTGGACGGCCAAGAACGGCGCGTCCATCGCGGTGGCGTTGAAGCGCTCCAGCAGCCGCCGGTCCTCGTCCGTCACCATCGACAGCCGCGAGACCGGGAGGTCGGGGCGGGCGCAGGCGTCGGCGAGGAGCGCCTGGAGGTGGGTCACCATCCGGGCGATGGTGGCGCCGTCGAAGAGGTCGGTGGCGTACTCCACCATCCCGGGCATGGCGCCGGCCATCTCGAGCGTGGCCCACATCTGGTCGAACTTGGCGGTGCCCACGTCCACCAGCACCGCCTCGGCCTCCTGGTACAGCGAGCGCATGTTCAGCGCGCCGGCCAGCCCCTGCTCGTCGTCCAGGTGGTGGCTCCCCACGAAGGTGTGGTGGAAGTACATCACCTGGAACAGCGGGTTGCGGCCGGGGTCGCGCGGCACCTTCAGCTCGTCCACCACCATGTCGAAGGGCAGCTCCTGGTTCGCGTCGGCGTCCAGGATCGACGCGCGCAGCTGGCGCACCAGATGGCGGAAGGTGGGGTCGCCGTCCAGGCGCGTGCGGATGGCGCCCGAGTTGACGAAGTACCCCACCAGCGGCTCCAGCTCGGCGCGGTTGCGGTTCCCCAGCAGGGTGCCGACGACCAGGTCATCCTGCCCGCTGTAGCGCTGCAGCAGCAGGTTGAAGCCGGCCATGAACACCATGTTCACCGACGCGTGCTCCTGCCGCCCCACCTCGCGCAGCGCGTCGAGCAGGGTGCCGGGGAAGACGAAGCGGTGGATGGCGCCCCGGTGCGAGGCCACCGCGGGGCGCGGCCGGTCGGTGGGGAGCTCCAGGGTGGCGGGGGCGCCGGCCAGGTGGCCCTTCCAGAAGTCGGTGAGCTTCTGCAGCGTAGGCCCGCCCAGGTGCGTGCGCTGCCACACCGCGTAGTCGGCGTACTGGATCGGCGGCTCGGCCAGCGGGCTGGGCTCGCCGCGGCTGAACGCGGTGTAGATCTCCTCCATCTCTCGTGTCACGATCGGCATGGCCCAGCCGTCGGTGACGATGTGGTGGATGTTGAAGACCAGGAGGTAGTCGGCGTCGCTCACGCGGAAGAGCTTCGCCGCGAAGAGCGGCCCGGTCTCCAGGTCGAAGGGGAGGGCGCCCCACTCGCTGGCCTTGCGGCGCACCGCCTCGTCGGGCGCGGGCTCGCCGCCGGGGCCGCGCATCTCCTCCACGGGGATGCGGACGGGGTAGGGCGGCTGCACGATCTGCATCGGTCTGCCGTCCACCAGCCGGAAGACGGTGCGGATCGCCTGGTGCCGGCGCACCACCTCGGTGAGGGCGCGCTCCAGGGTGGGCACGTCCACGCGCGCCGAGATCAGGTTGGCGCCGGGGATGTTGTAATACGGGCTCCCCGGCTGCATCCGGTCCAGGAACCAGAGCTGCTCCTGCTGGTAGCTCATCGGGTACGCGGGCCCCGCCAGACCGCTCTTGCCGATGGTCTCACGCGGCGCGAGCGGCTTCGCCTCGCCGCGCAGGCGCTTTTCCAGCAGCAGGCGCTTGGCCTGGGCCAGCCTGTCCCGCGTATCCGTCGCCGTGTCGCTCATGGGTTCCGTCGGTTCGTTCAAGTCGGCCGATCCGTGACGTGGGATCGGAGTGCGTGTGGGGAGGTGCCGTCGTGCGCTTCGGCGGCGCCGCGGCCCCCCTCCCCGGCCCTCCCCCGCAAACCGCGCGGGGGGAGGGAGAGGTGGGTTCGGGATGCGGTGCGCTTCGGCGGCGCGGCGCCCCCTCCGCTCGCTCAGGCTCGCATCTCCCCCGTACCGGGAGAGGTAGCTGGTAAGCTCTTGTTCGCCTCCGATTTCCGGAGGGTACCGAAGCTTCTTCTCCCCCTCCCCCGCGGAGCGCGGGGAGGGGGCGGGGGGAGGGGGCCAGCCGCGGCCGCCACGGCACCGCTCTCTCGCCCCGATCTTCCTCAAGCCAACCTCTCCCGGTACGGGGGAGG
>DASSME010000136.1:0-4698 GCA_035689035.1 Longimicrobium sp.
CGCCGGCGAGCGCCGCTGGCGCGCCGTGCGCCGCCTGGGGTGGGCGCAGGTGCCGGTGGTGGTGCGCGACATCGACGACCGCGCCATGCTGGTGCTGGCGATCGTCGAGAACGTGCAGCGCGCCGGGCTGTCGCCGCTGGAGGAGGCCGCCGGCTACAAGCAGCTGATCGACGAGTTCGGCTACACCCAGGCCGAGGTGGCCGACAGCGTGGGGCGCGAGCGTTCCACCGTCACCAACCTCCTGCGCCTGCTCGCCCTTCCCGCGTCGGTGCAGCGGATGGTGAACGAGGGGCAGCTCTCCATGGGCCACGCTCGCGCGCTGCTGGGGCTGGAGGACGAGCGCGAGATGGCCGAGGTCGCCCGCCAGGCGGTGGCTTCGGGGATGAGCGTGCGCAGCATCGAGGAGCGCGTCCGGCAGCTCAGGCCCGGCGGCGCGTCCACCCCCGCGCGTTCCACCACGGCGGGTGTGCGGGACGCGGTGGACGATCCGCACGTGCGGCACCTGGAATCCGAGCTGCAGCGCAAGCTGGGCACCCCGGCGCGCATCCGCCTTTCCAGTGGCAAGAGCGGCCGCATCGAGATCCCGTTCTACAACGCCGACGACTTCGACCGGGTGCTGGAGTTGATCCTGGGTGACGAGGCGGAGCGGGAGTAGGCGTGGCGCGCCGGAGGAGGTCAGGGGTGAACAGGTGCGCGAGTGCGCGGGTGCGTGAGTGCGTGGGTGCCGGCGTGGCGCCACGCACTTTCGTGTGTCGTCCGCCGGCGCGTCTTCCCTGCCCTGCCGCGGGGATCGCTGGGCGAATGATGAATTCGCGGCGACGACGACACGAAGTCCGCCTTCGTGGACTACCGACGGCGGTGCGGAGGCGAGCCGGGGCGCGCGGGGCCGGGCTTCGCGAGGGTCTCGCCCCCGCCGGGCGCGTACGGGTGGCACGGCGGCGGCGCGGGGACGGAGCTGGCCATGGCGCGTGACGAGAAGCCGCGCGACGAGCGGCGGATGACCTTCGTGGTGATCCCGCACGGGGGGAGCAGCGACCTGAGCACGCGCAGCTACGAGATCAGCTACCGGCGGTTGCGCGCGCTGGCGATCGCCGGGGTGGTGGCGCTGGCGCTGGTGTTCCTGATGGCGGCGAGCTGGGTGTGGGTAGCGGCGCAGGCCGCGCGGGTGCCGATGCTGCAGCGCGAGATGGCCAGCCTGCAGAAGGAGCGGCAGGAGCGCGAGCGGCTGGCCCGCCAGCTGGCGCGGATGCAGGCCACCTACGAGCAGATCCGTGTGATGCTGAAGGGCGAGCTGCCGCCGCTGGACAGCATCGAGGCGCGCACCAACGCCGCCGGCGGCCACCTGGGCGGCGACAGCACGGCGGCCCCGCGCGACTCGGCGGCCACGGACACGGCGCGCGCGGACAGCGCGGGCGGCGGTGGGGACGACGGCACCGACGACCAGGCGCTCGAGGGGAGCCCGCAGGACGCACCGGAGATGGCAGACCGGCGCACGGGCGCCGCGGCAATGACGGTGTGGAGGTCGTGACCGGGCAGAGGACTCGTTCGTCAGCGGGCGAGGCCGGGCGAATGAATTCGCGGCAACGACCACACGAAGTCCGCCCGCGCGGACTACCGGCGCCGGCTTGGCCGAGATGCCGGCGCGCGGCACGGATGGTAGCGTGGGAGTCCGCGAAGGCGGACTTCGGGCCGTTGTAGCCGCGGTTTCGTGAGGGGTTGCGTGAGGGATGCGCGCCCGGAGGGCCGGGACGGCGGCGGCGCGCCGGGCTGAACACCGGGCCGAAGAAGATGTGGGCGCGCCGCCGGTGGCCCGGCTGCGTTGGGCACGGTCGTATCGTGCCCTACGCAGCGCGCAGCCCGGCCCGGAGCGCAGCGGAGGGACACGCCCGAAGCTCGCGGTTCTGCAGTTCGAGGACGGCGGGATGGGGCCAGAGGGGAGGAGACCCGAGATGTTCGGTGGCAAGAAGGAGGGGGGAGCGAACGTGGCGCGAGAAAAGGGGACGCCCGCACCGCGGGGCGCGAACGAGAGCTCGATGTCGCTGATCGGGCCCGGGATGCGCATCGTGGGCGACCTGATCACCGAGGGCACCGTGCGCGTGGAGGGGCGGATCGAAGGCACCATCCGCGCGGGGAAGGCCGTGGTGGTCGGCAAGGAGGGCGAGGTGGTGGGCGACATCCAGACCCAGGACGCGGTGATCGGCGGGCGCGTGCAGGGCACCGTGATCGCCGAAAGCCGGCTGGAGCTGCAGGCCACCGCGCGTATCGAGGGGCAGATCTCGTCGCGCGCGCAGCACCTGGTGCTGGAGGAAGGGTGCCGCTTCAACGGTCAGGTGCAGATGCTGGGAGAGGAGGGGCAGCGAGCCCTTCCCGCCAGCACGGGCGGCGATAGTCCACAGGACTCGTAGGAGTTTTCCACAGCGGCCCGTAAGGTGCCCAACCCGTTGCTTTGCAGCGGGTTGGGCGTTTTCCACAGGTGCGGGCCGGGGTTTTCCACCCGAGTTTTCCACGTGTTTGTGGGAAGCACGCGCACCCCCAGCAACCATGCGGCTTTCCGAGCTTGCCGGCTACCTGGACACCTACCTGCGCGTGGCCGAAGTGCCCGACTGGGGCGGCGCGCTGAACGGCCTGCAGGTGGATTCGCCGCGCGAGGTACGGCGCATTGCGTGCTCGGTGGACGCGGCGCAGGCGTGCATCGACCGCGCGGTGGCCTGGGGCGCGGACCTGCTGCTGGTGCACCACGGGCTGTTCTGGGACGGCAACGTGGCGCTGACCGGGCGCCGCTACCGCCGGGTGAAGGCGATCCTGGACGCCGACCTGGCCGTCTACGCCGCCCACCTGCCGCTGGACGTGCACCCGGACGTCGGCAACAACGCGGTGCTGGCGCGTGAGCTGGGGATGGACGTGCGCGGCAGCTTCGGCGCGTACAAGGGGACGCCCGTGGGCGTGTGGGGCGAGCTGGACGTGACGCGCGACGAGCTGCGGGCGCGGCTGGAGACGGCGCTGGCCGGGCCGGTGCAACTCGTCGCCGGCGGGCCGGAGCGGATCCGCCGCGCGGGGGTGATCACCGGCGGCGGGGCGGACGAGATCGCGGCGGCGGCGGCCGCGGGGCTGGACGCGTTCATCACCGGCGAGGCGCGGCACCACAACTTCTTCGACGCCGAGGAGGGCGGGATCAACCTGCTGCTCGGCGGGCACTACGCCACCGAGACCTGGGGCGTGCGCGCGCTGGCCCGGCACCTGGCGGATCGCTTCGGCTTCGAATGGACGTTCATCGACCATCCCACCGGGCTCTAGTCTCCGCCGATGTCCTCTTCTCCGCCCCCCTCGGACACGCGCGCGCCGATGACGCGGCTGCAGCTGGTGCTGCGCTGGGTGTGGCTGCTGATCGGCGTCTTGCTGCTGGGGCTGCTAGTGGCGGCGGTGGTGTTCGTGGTGCGCGAGTCCGCGGGCGGCGGTGGCGGCGGTGCAGCGAGCAAGGCCGACAGCGCTCGCGACGCGCAGGCGCGCGCCCGGAAGGCGGAGCCGCTGCGCTACGGGCCGCCGCAGGCGATCGCCGGCTCGCCCGCGCGGATCGTGCTGATCCGCCGGGGGAGCGGCTACCGGTACTCGTCGACCGCGCTGTCGAGCGCGTCGACCGGGCAGGCGCCGATGGTGAACGTGGCGTTCCTGGAGGGGAGCGGCGCGCGGCTGCTGCTGGACCGGCCGGCGTACATCTCGGAGGTGACCTTTCCGGGATCGGCGGCCGGACGGAGCATGGTCCAGGCCGACAGCCTGCGCTGGATCGTCTACGAGATGGCGCTGGATGATGGAGACGGGAACGAGAAGGTGGATGAAGCGGACCCGCGCAGCCTGTACGTGACCGACCTGGAGGGTCGCGGACTGAGGCGCGTGCTGCCGCCGGGGCTGGAGCTGCGCGACTGGGCGCCGCAGCCGGGCGGCTCGATCGTGATCACGGCCGTGCAGCTGACCCGCGACGCCGCCCAGATGCCGGAGCGCGCCTTCGTGCTGGACGCCGCGGGCACGGTGCGGCCGTACGCGGCGCTGGACTCGGTGGTGGACGCGGCGGCGCAAATCGTGGCGAAACCCTGATCGCGGAGTGGGGCGATGGCGAAGGCGAGCTGGAACGGCGAGACGATCGCCGAGAGCGAGGTGTTCGAGATCGTGGAGGGGAACGTGTACTTCCCCCGCGAGGCCGTGCGGGCCGACGTGCTCCGCGACAGCGACACGCACACGGTCTGCCCGTGGAAGGGGACCGCGAGCTACTACACGCTGGTGGTGAACGGGAAGGAGAACGCCGACGCGGCGTGGTATTACCCCGATCCGAAGCCGGCGGCGGCGAACATCGCGGGGAAGGTGGCGTTCTGGCGCGGAGTCACCGTGGAGCGGTGATGTTTGGCTGAGCCAATGATTTCAGGGGCGGCGGTGCTTCAGGGAGAGAGGCGCCGCCGCTTTTGGCAGGTGCGGTTCAACCGCGGGTCACACGGAGGAGCGGAGGAAAGCGGAGCAGCAGAGGTGCACGCGGGCATCTTCCGTTGCTCCAGATTCCTCACTCGCTGGCTAGACGGAAGTTCCGCAGCCGGAATCGCGGCAACCTCATGTAGTGCATGAGGTTGCCGCCCTTTTCGATCCCTCGTGTACCCATGTAAATACACACCAAACCACTTGCGTTGTTTACTTCTAATGCTTACTCTGTGCGCA
>DASSME010000137.1:0-13188 GCA_035689035.1 Longimicrobium sp.
CACCCCTCCACGTCGGCGTCGGTGGGCGGGGTGTTCTCCCCCGCCCCGGCCCCCGCTTCCACCACGGGCTCCGCCTCGACCGTACCCTCGCCGGCTGTCGCGCCGCCGGTGGACTCGGCCTCCACCTCGCTGATCCACGCGGCCAGCTCTTCGCCCGAGACGCCCGCGTCGGCGCTGGCGGCGCGCGCGTCCGCGGCCGATGGGGCCGGCTCGCCCGCCAGCTCCAGCTCCGGCTCCCACCCGTCGGACTCGTCCTCCACCTCGGCCGGGGCGGCGGCCGCATCGTCTTCGGGGGCGAAGAAGGGGAGGTCGCCCCCCACGTCCTCGTCATCGCCCGCGTCCTCCGCCACGGCGGCGGGCGGCTCGTCCGCGGCGGGCTCGCCGGCCGGCCCGGTCTCTTCGAGGCCGACGACCTCGGTGGCGAGGGTGGAAAGGTGCTCCACCTCGGCCCCGGTGGAAGCGACGGCCTGCTCGGCGGCCTCGACGTCCTGTTCCAGCGGTGCGCGGGCCTGGTCCCACGCGGCCTCGTCGAGCTCGCCGATCAGGTGGCGCAGGCGGGTTTCCTCCAGCGCGTCGGCGGCCTGGGTGCGGCGCTCCTCGGCTGCGGCGAGCTGATCGCGCAGCGCCTGCAGGTTGCGCTGGATCTCTTCGCCGTGCTCCGAGAGCTCCTCGGTCACGCGGCGCAGCCGGTCCTGGTAGTCGGCGCGCACGCGCTCGGCCACGCGGCTGGGGGCGCCGGTCTGCACCTCGTCCAGCCTGGCGATCCAGGCGCGAAGCTGCTCGCGCTGGCTCACCAGGGCGTGGACGCGGTCGCTGCCGGATCCGTTGTCAGACGTCGTCATCAGCGATTTCCTTGCGGTACGGCGCGATCGGACATCGAGCCGGCTCTCCATCCCTCCGTCGATCCAGCGTCCTGGCGTCAGGGGCCAAGCGGCAGGCGGACCGTCGCTCGGATGCTGGCTATGGATCCTTCGGTCGCCGCCGGGCTGCGGTGAGGACGCGGCATCGCGGCGCGGCTCCCTCAGGATGACATCGTGTCGTTTCTACAGCACTCAGCACTCAGCACTCAGCACTCAGCACTCAGCACTCAGCACTCAGCACCCAGCACTTTCCTCACCCCCGGAACATGTCCAGCACCACCTCCACCACCTCGGCGGCGGGGACGGGCTCCACCGTCTCGTTCTTCGGAAAGGCGGGGGGCTGGAAGAGGCTGCGGTCCAGGCTGCGGTCGTACCCCGTCCAGCCGCCCTCGCCCACGCTGCTCAGGAGCTGCATGGCGGGGTTCATCTTGCTGTCCAGGTCGTCGGCGTAGTGCAGGATCACCGCTTCCAGCGTGTGCGGCACCTTGGGGCTGGCCCACTCGTGGCGGCCCTGGTGGCTGGCGATCAGGTGCTGCAGGTGGAGCAGGCGCTGCGCGTCGATCCCCGGCACCTGCTCGGCCTCGCGCGTCACCATCTGCAGGCCGATCAGGATGTGCCCCAGCAGCTGCCCCTCGTCGGTGTAGGCGATGGTGCGCCCGGACGACAGCTCGCGCACCTTCCCCACGTCGTGCAGCAGCGCGCCGGTGAGCAGCAGGTCCCGGTCCACCCGGGCGCCCTGCTTCTGGTAGTGCGCGCAGAGCGCGTCGCAGCTCTTGGCGACGCTGAGCGAGTGCTCCATCAGCCCGCCCAGGTAGGCGTGATGGTTCCGCTTGGCGGCCGGATGGAGGCGGAACTGCTTGCCGGTGATGGTCCTGCGCCCCGTCATCCGCTGCAGCAGCAGGCGCAGCGCCGGGTCGCCGACGGTCTCCACCAGCAGGTCCAGCTCCTTCCCCATCACGTTCCGGTCGCGCGGCGACGAGGGGACGAACAGCTCCAGGTCGTCGTCACCGATCTCCACCGGCTGCACCACGGTCAGCGTCAGCTCCAGCTTGCCGTTGTAGGTGCTGGTGCGCCCGCGGATCCCCACCACGTCCTCGGCCGCGAAGAGCGTGTCGAGCCGCTCGGCGTCGTCCCACACCTTGGCCTCGATCGTCCCCGTGCGGTCGGCCAGGATCAGGTGGAGGTAGGGCTTGGCGGCGCGCGTCTCCTTGCGCTGCTTGTCGGCCACCAGGTAGCAGCCGGCCACGTCGCGCCCGTCCGCCAGCTCGCGCACCGCGGGCCACGGCCCGCCGCAGAACGAGCGCGGATCGACGCGGGGCACCACGGCGCCGCGGAACGGGAGCACGCTCATCGCGCCGCCTCCCACGCCGTGCGCCCGCCGACGATCGTGCGCACCGCGCGGCAGCGCAGCCGGCGCCCCGCGAAGGGCGTGTTGCGCGAGAGCGACTGGAAGGTGGCGGGGTCCACCGTCCACTCCGCGAGCGGATCGAGGATCGTCACGTCCGCCGCCCACCCTTCCTGGAGCGAGCCCAGCTTGAAGCGCGTGTCCAGCGACATCGACCGCGCGGGCGCGCAGCTCATCCGTTCGATCATGGTGGGCAGGTCGATCAGCCCCGTCGCCACCAGCTCGGTGTAGGCCAGGCCGACCGAGGTCTCCAGGCCGACGATGCCGTTGGGCGCGTCTTCGAAGGCCTGCTCCTTCTCGTCGTAGTGGTGCGGCGCGTGGTCCGTGGCGATCACGTCCAGCGTGCCGTCGGCCACGCCGGCGCGGACGGCGTCACGGTCGGCGGCGGAGCGGAGCGGCGGGTTCATCTTGGCGTTGCTGTTGTACCACGCCACCGCCTCGTCGGTGAGCGTGAAGTGGTGCGGGCTCCCCTCGGCCGTCACGCGCACACCCCGGGCCCTGGCGGCGCGGATCATCTCCACCCCGCCGCGGGTGGCCACGTGCTGGATGTGCAGGCGCCCGCCCGTCAGCTCGGCCAGCAGCAGGTCGCGGGCGATCATCACGTCCTCGGCCGCGTTGGGGATGCCGGTCAGGCCGAGCCGGGTGGCGATGATCCCCTCGTTCATCGTCCCGCCGCGCGAGAGGGTCAGCTCCTCCTCGTGCACGGCCACGGGCAGGTCGAAGCTCTGCGCGTACTCCAGCGCCATGCGCATCAGCCCGGCGTTCATCACCGGCTTCCCGTCGTCGGTGACGCAGACGGCGCCGGCGGCCACCAGCTCGCCGAACTCGGTGAGCTGCTCGCCCTTCTGCCCCATGGTGATGCAGCCGGACGGGTAGACGCGCGCCCACCCCGCCGCCGCCCCCCGCGCGCTGACGAAGCCTACGGAGGCGGGCGAGTCGATCGGCGGGTCGGTGTTGGGCATCGCCACCACGGCCGTGAAGCCGCCCGCGACGGCCGCGCGCGCGCCGCTCTCGATCGTTTCCTTGTGCTCGCCGCCCGGCTCGCGCAGGTGGACGTGCACGTCGATCAGCCCCGGCGTGACGATGAGTCCCGAGGCGTCGATCACCTCCGTCCCCTCCCCCGCCTCGACCGATTCGCCGACGCGGCCGACCACGCCGCCGTCCAGCAGCACGTCGAGCACCGCGTCCACCCCCTGCGACGGGTCGACCACGCGGCCGCCGCGGATCAGCACCCGGCTCACGCGGCCGCCTCCACGTCCTGGGCCGGGGTGCCGGCGAGCAGGTAGAGGACGGCCATCCGCACCGCCACGCCGTTGGTCACCTGTTGCAGGATCACCGAGTGCGGCCCGTCGGCCACGTCGCTGTCGATCTCCACGCCGCGGTTCATGGGGCCGGGATGCAGGATGAGCACGTCACGCGGCGCCGCCTCCACGCGGGCCCGGGTGACGCCGAAAACGCGGTTGTACTCGCGGAGCGACGGGATGAAGCCCGCCTTCATCCGCTCGAGCTGCAGGCGCAGGACGTTGAGCACGTCGGCCCACTCGATCGCTTCCTCGATGCGGGGGAACCAGTGCACGCCCAGGTCCGCCACGTCGGCCGGCATCAGCGTCAGCGGCCCGCAGACGGCCACCTCGGCGCCCAGGCGCTTGAGCCCGTGGATGTTGGAGCGGGCGACGCGGGAGTGCAGCACGTCGCCGCAGATGCACACCTTCAGCCCCTCGATCGGCCCGCGGTGGTCGCGGATGGTGAGCAGGTCGAGCAGGCCCTGCGTGGGGTGCTCGTGCTTCCCGTCGCCCGCGTTGATCACGTGCGACTCGATGCGCTCGCCCAGGAAGCGGGCGGAGCCGGACGATGCGTGGCGGATCACCACCATGTCGATCCGCATCGCCTCGAGGTTGCGCGCGGTGTCGACCAGCGTTTCGCCCTTCTGCACCGAGCTGCCGGTGGTGGAGATGCTGACGGTGTCGGCGCCCATCCGCTTTTCGGCGAACTCGAACGAGACGCGGGTGCGGGTGCTGTTCTCGAAGAAGGCGTTGACCACCGTCTGCCCGCGCAGGAAGGGAACCTTCCGCACCGGGCGGTCGCTGATCTCCTTGAAGCGCTCGGCGGTGTCGAGGATGGCGGTGATCTGCTCGCGGGTCAGCTCCTCGAGCCCCAGCAGGTCCTTGCCGAGCGAAGGGTTCACCAGCTCCTGCGCCATCAGCCCGCCGCCTCCACCAGGTCCACCCCCAGCTCCCCGTCGATCTCGGGGACCATCACCTCCACCCGCCCGCCCGCGGGGACCTCCACCCGCTCGCCGACGACGTCGGCCTGGATCGGCAGCTCGCGCCCGCCGCGGTCCACCAGCACGGCCAGCAGGGTGCGCCGCGGCCGGCCGAAGTCGGCCAGCTCGTCGAGCGCGGCGCGCACGGTGCGGCCGGTGTAGAGCACGTCGTCCACGATGCAGACGGTGCGGCCGTCGATGCCGCCGGCGGGAAGGCGCGTCTGCCCCACCACGGGGCGCGGGCCCACCACCATCAGGTCGTCGCGGTAGAGGGTGATGTCGAGCGAGCCCGTGGCCAGCGCGAGCCCGCTGCGCTCGTGGATGGCGTCGGAGAGGAGGTCGGCCAGCTGCACGCCGCGGCGGTGGATCCCCACCAGCACCAGCTCCGAGGCGCCCGCGGCCAGCCGCACCACGTCGTCGGCCATGCGCGAAAGGGCCCGCTCCACCGCCGGGCCGTCCATGATGGAGCGTCTGTGTGGTCCTGGCATGAACCGGGAGGGTGGTGCGCGGGGGTGTGCCTGGGATGCGGGAAAGCTAGCCCGTGGCGGGGGCGGGTGTCAACGAAGCGGACGACCGGGTTCCGCGGGCCCCCGCCCTGGCGGTTCGCGCGGCTCCTTCGCGTGCCACACCGGGCCTGCGTCCGCGCGCCGATATCCCCGGCGGAGCTGAACCTGGTGGTCCTCGAAGGCGGACTCCGCGTGGTGGTCGCAGCGATTTCGATCGCCCTGTGCGGGGTTGCAGGGACCCGCGGTGGATCGAACACGAACGCCGGCCCCGTGCGGGACCGGCGTCAGGATTCGGGACGTAGCGATTCCCCCATCGCCCCGCCGCCGGCGAGTGGGCCGGCGGCGGGGCGCGTGAGCGTCCGCGGGTGGGGCGGAGCCGCGTCGGGCGTCTAGCCGGCGCGCAGGTACGACATCATCGCGCCACCGAGCAGCGAGCCGGCCAGGAACAGGAACACCAGGCCGATCAGCCCGTAGCCCAGGGTGAGGAAGATGCCGATGAGCAGCACCGCGACCGCCGTCAGCACAACCGAGCGGAACTCGACGTGGTGATGGTGGTGCATCTTCTTTCCTCCCGAAGGCGGCCCTACGCACCGCCTCCCGTTCCCAACCTAATCGAACGACCGTTCGAGCGGTAGCCAAACATCTGGCGTCCAGGCAGGCGACGGCGTCTTCGTCCCGCGATCCGCCGCCCCATCTGCGTTCCGAAGTGCCGGCCATACGCAAATGGACGAGAACGGAGCAACGGAGAACCTCGTCGCGGTTCTCCGCTGCTCCGTTGCACTCCGCTGCCCCGCGTGACCCCGCGGTTGCCCGTTACTGCTTGCCGGCGATGCGCGGCCAGAGCGCCTGCAGCGTGGTCCTGGGGCCCTCGGCCACGTAGATGGTGTTGTCGCGCTCCTCGCTCACCCACCACGGGTTGTTCAGCCAGCCGTAGCGGGTGACGGTGGAGAAGAACGGACGCAGGTCCTCGTCCGGCTTGCCGATGGTGATCAGCACCGCGCCGGGAAGGCGCCCGGGGCCGAAGAAGTAGTACGTCCCCGCGTCGCTCACCGCGGGCGGAAGACCGTACTTCGGCCCGTAGAAGTCCACCGCGCCGGCCTCGCCGTAGTTGCCGGGGAAGATCACGGCGCGGGCACGCTTCTCGGGCGGCAGCTGGTGGTAGACGCGGGCGATCTGCCGCACCTGGTCTTCCCACGGCAGCATGTCGGCGTAGTCCTGCGGAAGACGCTCCATCTCCCCGCGGTTGTCGCGGTTGGCCACGTCCAGCCCGGTGGCGCGCGTGTACGCCGCCATCTGCGCGGGCGGGAGGATCGGCACGCCCAGCGGCAGCAGGAAGAGCCCGGCCGCCGCCATCGCCGCCACGGCGCCCCAGCGCAGCGCCGGCGCCAGGAACGGCACCCGCAGGCCGCCGAGCGCCGCCGCCCCCGCGCCGATCAGCGTGGGGTAGACGGGACCCGCGTAGTACGGCTTTCCGTGCAGCACCATCAGCAGCGCGACCGCCAGCACGCACGCCCACCCCGCCACCCGGAACGCCCGCGCGCGCCCCGCCAGCAGCGTCCACACCCCGGCGAGCGCCAGCACGATCGCGGGGCCGATCATCATCACCTGGCCCAGCAGGAAGTCGGCGTAGCCCACGTGCGCGAGCTGGCTGCTCTTCAGCTCCGACAGCGACGCGGTGACGGGAAAGCCCAGCCGCACCTGCCCCACGATGCTGGGGCTGCCGATGGCGAGCGCGATCAGGAGACCCGCCCACGGCCAGGGCGTGAACAGCCACCAGCGGTGCCGGGTCAGCAGCATCGCCCCGAAGAGCGCGGCGACGAAGAAGGCGATGCTGAACTTGGTGAGCAGCCCCAGCCCGCACGCCAGGCCCACCGCCAGCCACCACCGCGGGTTCTTCGACCGGCACAGCCGCAGCAGCGCGAACAGGGCCAGCGTCCACCACAGCTGGTCCAGCACCACGGGCTGGAAGAGGTTGGCCGAGCGCTGCCAGAGCACCCCGGTGAGCACCCCCACCGCCGCGGCGCCCTGCGCGAAGCGCCCGCCCCCCGCCTCGCGCGCGACCAGCGCCGCCAGCACCACCAGCAGCGTCCCCGCGATGGCGGACGCGAGGCGGATCGAGAGCAGCGAGTCGCCGAACGCGGCGCGCTGTCCTTCGGCCAGGATGGCGATCAGCGGCGGGAAGTCCATCCCCCAGAGCCGCAGGTGCCGCCCCATGGCCAGGTAAAGCAGCTCGTCGCGGTGGACGCCGTAGGGGGTGAAGAGGTTGGTCGCCAGGTGCAGCGCCAGCTTGAGCGCCGCCAGCGCGGCCACCATCCCCCAAGCCACGGGCGGCCGTTCGGGAAGCGGCGTTCCCCCGGCGGCTTCGCCCGGCGCCGCGAGGCTCTGGTGAGATGCTGCGGGCCGTACCGTGGACATCGTTCCTGCTGGAAGCTGGGGAAGGGGCCGGCAAGGGATGGGGGCACTACGCGGGAATGCGCCTGAAGTTTCCCCATCGGCCCACGAGGCACCTGCGTGCGTTCCGGGTGGGCGGAGCCATCAGTTTGTCGCGCACCTTGCGAGGCCGCGGCGGCGGGCACGAACATTTGCTCCCCCGATCCTGCCCGGCGGCACCCGCCGCGGATTTTCGCTCCCGTCCCGCAACCCGCTGCATGAAACCTCACAGGACCACCCTCGTGCCGGCCCTGCTGCTGGTCGCCGTGCTCGCGCGCCCCGGCGCCGCCCAGGGCTCACGCGTCTCGCTCGAGGCACGCGGCGGCGGCGCCTTTCCCACCGGCGACTTCCGCGGCCAGGCGTCGCCGGGCTGGACGCTGGGCGCCACGCTGCACTACCCCGTGCATCCGGACCTGGACGTGTACGGCGGCGTGCAGCACGAAAACTATCCAACCCGCCTGCTCGTGATCGACGGCCCCCCGGTGGTGGAGGCCGAGGGGTACCGGACCCTGGACAACGCCGTGCGAGGCGGCCTCCGGGCAAGCCCGCGGATTCCGCTGGCCGGCGTGCGGCCATGGGCCGAAGCGGGGCTCACCTACGGCCGCGTGACCTTCACCGCTCCCGATTCGCCCGACACCCAGTCGAACTGGCGGGCGGGCTACGAGCTGGGCGCCGGGTTGGGGGTGGGCGTGGGGCCGCGCGTCACGCTCACGCCGGGTGTTCGCTACCGCCATCACGGCACCTCCTTCACCTCCGAGGGCGACGAAGTGAAGCTGGACCCCACGACCCGGATCCTCGCGGAGGCGGGAGTCCAGATCCGGCTCTGATGCCGAACCGGCCAGCCACCGCGCGTTCACGCGTCACCACCCTCTGGTCCTCCGCAGCCGGACCCAAAAACGCCTGGTTGCTGGTCCTTTCGCTAAAAACCGCACGATGTCGTCCCCGCGTGGGCCCATTCCGTGAACCCCGATGATCGTCGGCGTGAAGCTCAACCTCGCGCCGCGAGCTCGGCGATCGCGACGGCGGCCACGTCCTCGGCCAGCGCGACGGGGAGGTCGGGGAGGCCGGCGGCGGAGGTGAGCGCGCGGCGGAGGTGGTAGAGGGCGAAGGTGGCGGCCGCGGCGGCCACCCCGCCCACGATCGCGCCCGCCACCCCCGAGTCGCCGGCGCGGCGCGCGACCACGAACCCGCACAGCGCGCCCGCCGCGATCCGCGCGGCGAGCGGCGCCGGGTCGATGCGGGCCGGGATGAACGGGAGCTTGTCGGCCACGTGCTCGGCGGCCGAGGCGGCGGTCAGGATCCGGGGCGCGGCCGGGCGCGAAAGGAGGTCGTCCACCGCGCCGTGCGGAACCGTGGGGTCGGTCACCAGGTGGCGGCTGAGGGCGGCGGGCGCGGCCAGGCTGCGCATCCCGGCGGCCACCCCCAGCGCGGCGGACCGTTCGAGCACCGAAAGCGTTGCCATCCGCGTGCACCTCCGCTGAAGTTCGCCGCCACGCCGACCCGGCGCGGCGCTTCCCGGCGCGCGGCGGCGAGAAGAGTGCCAGCGGATCCGGCGTTCCCGGCCCCCCCAGCCGTCTCCGATTCCGCTCAGAACGGCTTGGCGACCATCAGGATGGTGATCAGCGCCACCGCGATCCACTCCCACGCGTGCGCCAGCGCCACGGTGCGGTCGGCCATCGCGGCGGCGAGCCGCGGGGTGACGGTGCCCTCCCCTCGCGCGGCGTCGAGCGCGGCGCGGTAGTGCCTGCCGCGGGGGACGAAGACCGTGGGGACCAGCATCATCCCGGTGAGGAACAGCACGAGCGACGCGAAGATCCAGTACGGCGGATGCCCGTGCAGCGGGCCCAGGATCGGCCACCCCTTCAGGTGAGCGGTGAGGAGCCCGGCCAGCAGGAGGAGGAGCGAGCCCGGGCGCACCATCCGCAGCTCGAACACGCTGGAGATGCGCATCGCGGCGTCCAGGTCGCGCAGGTCGGTGGCCCGGCGCGCCTGGGCCTGCGCCACGGTGCGCCCCATGAGCCCGCTGATGAACCAGAAGACGGCGAACACGTGCAGCACTTCCAGCACCTGGTCGAGCGGAGCGCGCATGTGGACCGGGGGACGGGTGGAGGGGATCGGGCGGTTGCGTGCAGCCGGGCCAAGACACGGGAGAGGTCCGCTCAGCCGCGATGCTTCCCCGGCGGGCGGTCTTCCGGGCGGCGGGGGCGCTGCTTCGCGGAGATGGACTTGATGACCATCCGCCCCGGCGCCGCGGTGTCGAACGGCCGTGGCGACCCGGCGACGGCGTGGCCGATCAGCGCGCGGATGGCGGGCTTCTCGAGGTCCGCCGGGTCGTGGAGAACGACGTGGCGCGCCACCTTCCCGCTCCCCTGCAGCAGCCCCTCGGGGTCGGGGAGCGACGCGGCGTCGTGGATGAAGCAGAGATCCACCCAGCGCGGCATCACCGCGATGGACAGCACCGCCTCGGAGGCGCGCTCGGTGGCGCCGAAGCCGATCACCAGCGCGTTGTAGTTGTCGTACACCATCTCCACCGCGCCGGGCACCTGCGCACGCAGCCGCCGGAGCGCCTCCACGGTCTGCGCGGCGATGTCCGGCGTGTACCTGGTCAGGAAACCGTCCAGCTGCGCCTGGGGTGACGGGTCGCTCACGGCACCCTCTCGCGGTGGACGGGAACGCGGCGGACGTTGCGGCTCATCTCATCCTCCTTTCCGCGGATGGTCAGGCGGCGCCGGCCAGCACGATGCGGTTGCGGCCCCGCTCCTTGGCGCGGTAGAGCGACTCGTCCGCGCGGCGCGCCACGGCGGCGAAGTCGGTGTCGCCCGGCTGCCACTCGGTGGCGCCGACGCTGACGGTGACGCGCAGCGCCGGGTTCACCTCGCCCCACTCCACGCGTTCGACCGCGGAACGGAGGCGCTCGGCCACCTCCACGGCCACCTTCGCGTCGGCGCCGGGCATCACCACCACGAACTCCTCGCCGCCGGTGCGCCCGATCACGTCGCCCTGGCGCAGCGCGGCGCGGCAGGTGTCGGCCACGCGGTGCAGCACGCGGTCGCCCACCTCGTGGCCGAAGGTGTCGTTGATGCGCTTGAAGTGGTCGATGTCCAGCGCCAGCACGCTGAGCGGGCCCGTACCCTGCCGCGCGCCGTCCACCCGCTCGGCGGCCACGTGCAGCAGGTGGCGCCGGTTGGGGAGGCGCGTAAGCTCGTCGGTGAGCGCCATGGCCCGCATCAGCCGCGCGGTCTTCAGGTGCCGCACGGTGAGGTACGCCAGGATGCCGATGATGCCGATCGTGAGCGCGATCACCACCGTCTGCAGCCGGCGGATGCGCGCGGCGTCGCGGAGCGCCCGGCCGCGCAGGGCGTTCTCGCGCAGCAGGGCGCGGTTCTCGGTTTCCTTCTTCTCGGCGTCGAACTGCACGCGCAGCCGCGAGGTGGTCTGCTCGCGCAGCCGGGCGTTCAGCGCGTCCTGCAGCGCGATCTGGGCCCCGCGCGCCTGGTAGGCGGCCTGCCAATCGCCCACGTCGGCGAAGGCGAGGGCGCGCTCGGCCTGGAGCCGCTCCAGGTAGCGGTCGTTGTGCGTGGGCCCGAAGCGCGCAGCGGCGGCGTCGAGGTCGCGCAGCGCGTCGGCGGGGCGGCCCAGCTGCCGCAGCACCACCGCGCGCGAGAGCCGCGCGATGGCGATCCACTCGGGGTCGCCCTGGCGCTGGTAGTACGCCAGCGCGTCGTTCAGCCGGCCCAGCGCCTCGGCGTTCCGCCCCATCTTGCCCAGCAGAACGCCGATGGCGCGCTGGCACTCGGCTACCTCGCCAGCGTCCCCGAGGCGCCGCTCCAGCTCCAGCGCGCGCCGGTAATAGCCCAGCGCAGCGGCGAGGTCGCCCTTCCGTTCCAGCGTGCTCCCCAGGTTGTAGAGCGCGGTGGCCACGTTCGCCTGCGAGCCCTCTGCCTGGTTCGCCTCCAGCACCTGCCGGTAGTACTCGATGGCCCGGTCGTACTGCGCCACCCTTTCGTCGGCGTACAGGTTGGCGATGTCGGTGAGCGTGTTGCGCACGCGGGTGGCCACGCGCAGCCGCGAATACAGCGCGTACGCCTCGTTGGAATCCTCCAGCGCGGCCCCCAGCTCGCCGCGGTAGTAGCGGAGCTCGCCACGAAGCATCAGCGCCACGGCCAGCACGTGGTCGTCGCGCAGCCGGCGCCCCTCGGCGACGCCGAAGTCGTAGTCCGCCAGCGCCTGCGGGTATCGATTGTCCGCGCTGTACCCGTAGCCGCGGCACACGCGCAGGTCGGCGTAGGCGTGCGCGTCGCCGGCGGCGCGCGCCTGGGCCATCCCCTGCTCCGCCATGGCCACCAGCGCCGGCCCCTCCGCCGACCCGGTCGACGTCCAGCACTGCAGCGCCAGCGCCTTCAGCCGCAGCGGCGTGTCCTGGGGGCGCCGGAGCATCGGCAGCGCCTGCTCCACCAGCTTCAGCGCCCCGTCGTCATCCACGTCCTGCATCGACTCCGCCCGCGCCAGCAGCGCGCGCGCGTCGGCCGCCTGCTGCGCGTGCAGCGGCGTGGCGGCGGCAAAGGCCAGGAGCGTGGCGAAAAACGCACGGACACGCATCGGGATGAGCACGCGGAGGAGACGGCGGCGGAAGGTCCGGCAGGCGGGGGAAAAGACAAGTCGAAAGTTCGTGCGAAAGCGCGCCCCGCGCCAGAGAGGCAACGCCTCCAACGCGAAAAGCGCGGGTCAGAGCCGCAACATCACTGGATCCAGAGGGCAGCGCGGCGGAAACTCCACGCCGGAGTAGACCATCCCAAGCGAAAGGATGCACCCGAGCGAAGCAAGGTGGAGTACGGCGTCTGGGTCTTCGGCGAACCTGACGATCCACCCCTCCGCACGGGAGTTCCTCGGCATCAGCCGTGTCCGACCGTCGGCCATCTCGCTCCGATGCACGGAAACGCGTTCGCGCGCGAGGTACTCGTCGACCGTCAGCCGTCCCGCCGTGGGTCACATCGGACCTCCTCTGGCACAAGGAGGTGCGAGGCGGGGATGTTGAGACGAGTAGAAATATGCATCGAGGCATCAAAGAAGGCAGCCCCCGCGAATGTCTGCTCGCGTGGGCTGCTCGATCTACTCGTCGGCTCTACCGCCGCCGCGCCGTCCAGCGCGCCTGCCAGCGGGCGAGGCGCCACGCCCACTGCACCACGCGGCCCAGCCACGGCGCGTCCGGCGCGGCGGGAAGCGCCTGGTCCGAGCCGAGCCGGTCGGCGGAGATGTCGGCGAAGAGGAAGTTTTCCGAGGCCACGGGCGAACCCGCCAGCCGGCGCAGCATGGCGATCTGGCCGGCGTGCGTCATCGCATCCGCGAAGGGGCCCTGCAGCAGCTGGTCGTACGTGAGGTCGTTCAGCGGCGTGCCGCGCGAGAGGTGCGCCGCGAGATCGGCGATGATGTCGTGGAAACGCTCGACCTCGGCGTCGAAGCCGTCCAGCGGCTCGGCGCGGAAGACGCCGCCGATGAAGAAGGTGCGCGCGTAGCCCAGCACGCTGGCCATGTGCCGCACCAGCTCGCGCGGCGTGCGCGTCCCCGCCCCCGCCGAGAAGTCGGCGAACCCGGGCGGCGCATCGCGCAGCGCCTTCTGCGTGCGATAGGCGAGCGCCGCAAGGAAGTGGCGGAGGACGCGGCGGGTTTCGTCGGCGGTTTCCATCGGGCTGCTCAGTCGGAAAACAGGTGCGGAAGTGCGCAAGT
>DASSME010000138.1:0-11110 GCA_035689035.1 Longimicrobium sp.
TCGAAGAGCCGACGGTGTCGGTCGACATCATGCTGAACAACTCGCCCTTCGCCGGCCGCGAGGGGAAGTTCGTCACCAGCCGCCAGGTGCGCGACCGGCTCTTCAAGGAGCTGGAAAGCAACGTGGCGCTGCGGGTGGAAGACACCGACAGCCCCGACACGCTCACCGTCAGCGGCCGCGGCGAGCTGCACCTGGGGATCCTGATGGAGACCATGCGGCGCGAGGGGTACGAGTTCGCCGTCAGCCGCCCCCGGGTGATCCTCAAGAAGAGCCCGGCGGGGCAGCTGCTGGAGCCGTACGAGGAGGTCACCATCGACCTCCCCGAGACCCACATGGGACCGGTGATCCAGGAGATGGGCCAGCGCCGCGCCGAGATGCTGGAGATGAAGAACCCCGGCGGCGGCCTGGTGCGCCTGGTGTACAAGGCGCCGGCGCGCGCGCTGTTCGGCTACCGCTCGCAGTTCCTCACCGACACGCGCGGCGAGGGGACGCTGCACCACCGCTTCCTGGAGTACGGGCCGTACGTGGGGGCCATGAACACCCGCAGCCGCGGCGTGCTGGTGAGCATGATGAACGGCGAGGCGGTCGCCTTCTCGCTGGGGAACCTGCAGGAGCGCTCCACCTTCTTCATCGACCCCGGCACGCCGGTGTACGAGGGGATGATCGTGGGCGAGAACAGCCGCCCCGGCGACATGGAGGTGAACGTGACCAGGGGGAAGAAGCTCACCAACATGCGCGCCAGCGGGAGCGACGAGAACATCCTGCTCGAGCCGCCGCGGGTGATGACGCTGGAAGACGCGATGGGCTACATCGCCGACGACGAGCTGATCGAGGTCACGCCCAAGTCGCTGCGCCTGCGCAAGCGCCTGCTGAACGCCAACGACCGCAAGAAGGCCTCGCGCGCCACCGCCTGATCCCCCGCGCCGGCCGCGAGCGTCCCCAGCCCCCTCTCCCGCACCTTCGGGAGAGGGGGCTTTTCGCGGTCCGGATCCTCCCGTCTTCGCGGGCTCCGTGGCCCGGCTGTCTGATTTTCGTTCGCCACAATTGTCAGACTTTCGTCCGGCGTTGACACGGTCCGCTGCAGATCCGCTCGGTTCCTCTGCCGGCGCGGGTGCGGACGACGGTGCACGGCAGCCAGGTCCTGTCGCGGTGCACGGGTGAGGCGTTGTTCTGGTGGCGGGTGGGGTGATCACGGGCGGAGCGGAACCGCGTCGCCGCGTCCCCCGTTCCTCTCGTGTCTCCAGGGGGACGGTTCGTGGAGCGAATCGCGCGTTCCATAGCGCCGTTCTTGACATTCGCTCGAACGCCGCCCTATCCATACGGCAGGCTCCCCTAATCCACTCACTCCGCCCGCACCCCCCCACGCGGGGACGGCGCCTTCCGATCCGCGTTTCAGCCGGTCTTCCCTGCAGGTGTTCGGCTCCCGCACGGAGCTTCCCCATTCAACCGTGCACAAGGAGGCGCAGCCGCGGAATCCCCTCTCTTCGAACGCGGGCTCCCCCTACGCCGGCGTACGCCGCGGCGTGTGGGCGCCCATACGCAGCTGTGTGGCCCGCGCGGGCGTGCGCCCGCCGCGGGTGACCGCGAATCCAAGCCGGCGGCGCCTTTCCGGGGTTCCGCCGCACTCCCAGGAGGCGACACAATGAGAAGACTTCGCGGGCTGCTCGCGACACTCGTCGCCGTGGCCCTCGCTCCCGCGGCGCTCGCCGCCCAGGAGCCGGCGGTGGTGACCGGCCGGGTCACCAACACGGCCGGGAACCCCGAGGCCGCCGTGCTGGTGCGCATCAACGCGCTGAACGTGGGCACCACCACCGCCGCCGACGGCAGCTACCGCCTGGTGGTCCCCGGCTCGCGCATCCGCGCCGGCCAGCAGGTGGCCATCACCGCGTCACGCGTGGGGCTCTCCACCCAGACGCGCCAGATCACGCTGAGCCCCGGCGCCAGCCTCACGCAGAACTTCCAGCTGAGCTCCGACGCCCTGCGGCTGAACGAGCTGGTGGTGACCGGCGCGGGGACCACGCAGACGCGCGTGGAGATCGGCTCGGCGCGCAACAACGTGTCCAGCGAGCTGATCACGCGCAGCAACGAGTCGAACGTGGTGCAGGCGCTGGCCGGCAAGGCGCCCAACGTGGAGGTCACCGCGAGCTCCGGCGAGCCGGGCTCGTCGTCGTACATCCGCATGCGCGGCACCCGCACCATCTCCGGCAGCGGCCAGCCGCTGTTCGTGGTGGACGGCGTGCCGATCAACAACGAGTCGTTCTCCACCTCCAACTTCAACCCGATCGACGAGCTGGGCACGGGCGAGATCTCGGGGACCACGCAGTCGAACCGCGCCGTGGACCTGAACCCCGAGGACATCGAGAGCGTGGAGATCCTGAAGGGCGCCGCCGCCGGCGCGCTCTACGGCGCCCGCGCCGGGCAGGGCGTGGTGCTGATCACCACCAAGACCGGGCGCACGGGGGCCACCCGCTACTCGCTGAAGAGCACCCTGTCGCTCGACGACGTGAACCACACCTACCCGCTGCAGACCCGCTTCGGGCAGGGGCGGCGGGGCGTGGCGCCCAGCGAGCACGCGTGCGACGACCCCAACGTGAACGGCGGCCTGTGCACCCGCAGCTGGGGGCCCGACCTGACCGGCTCGGGCACCCCCGTGTTCAACCACGCCACCGAGGCGTACGACACCGGGCGCGAGTTCGAGAACAACCTGTCGATCTCGGGGGGGAGCGAGCGCACCACCTTCTACATGTCGCTCTCGCGCGTGGACAACAGCGGCGTGTTCAAGGGGCCCAACAACTGGTTCGACCGCACCACCGTGCGGCTCAAGGGGACGCACTTCCTGGCGCAGAACTTCTCGCTGGGCGGCAACGTGTCGTTCGCCGACACCCGCGGCTCGTTCATCCAGCGCGGAAACAACGTGAACGGCCTGCAGCTGGGGCTGCTGCGCACCCCGCCCAACTTCAACAACTGCCTCCCCGAGACCTGCTACCTGGACCCGACCACCCTGCTGCACCGCTCGTACCGCATGCAGCACCCGCAGGTCGGCTCCGAGTCGTCCACCCGCGGCTTCGACAACCCGTTCTTCGCCCTGTTCGAGCCCGAGAACCGGGCGCAGGTGGGGCGCGTGTTCGGGAACGTCACCTCGTCGTGGCTGCCGCGTACCTGGCTCACGCTGGCCTACACCCTGGGCGCCGACTACTCCACCGACGAGCGGCTCGAGGGCGCGCCCCAGGCCTCCTCCGACGTGTCGGCCGGGGGCCGGGTGACCGACGGGAAGATCGTGGACTACCAGATCAGCTCCGACCTTACGGCCACGGCCCGCTACCGGCTGTCGCACGCGTTCAACGGCACCGTCACCCTGGGGCAGAGCCTGAACAACCGCAACAACCGCGTCCTGGCCACCGTGGGGCGCACCCTGGTGGCGCCCGAGCCGTTCAAGCTCTCCAACACCGTTTCGCGTGACCCGCCGTACGACTACGAGACCATCGTGCACAACTCGTCGGTGTTCGGGCAGGGCACCTTCGAGGCGTGGGACCAGCTCTACATCACGCTGGCCGCCCGCAACGACGGCTCGTCCACCTTCAGCTCGAACCACCGCCGCAGCTGGTTCCCCAAGGCCAGCGTGGCGTGGAACGCGGTGAACCTGCTGGGGAACCCCGAGTTCCTGGGGCTGTTCAAGCTGCGCGCGGCGTACGGCGAAGCGGGGCAGGAGCCGCTTCCCTTCCTCACCACCAACGCGTTTTCCAGCTCCATCGTGGGCGGGATCTCGCAGGGGACCGGCTTCACCCCCACGCAGAGCGGCTACGGCGGCCTGGTGTCCAACTTCGTCAAGGGCGCCGACGACCTGCGCCCCGAGCGCACCAAGGAGCTCGAGGCCGGCTTCGACATCGGCCTGGCCAGCGGGCGCGCCGAGGTGAACTTCACCTTCTACAACGCCCGCACGGAGGACGTGATCCTGAACGTGGCGCTCCCGCCCTCGTCGTTCTATACCCGGCAGGCGCAGAACGCGGGCACCTTCCGCAACCGCGGGGTGGAGCTGGCGGTGAGCGGCCGGCCCGTGGACCGGCGCAACCTGAGCTGGGACGTGGGGCTGCAGTGGGGCACCAACCGCAGCCGCGTGCTGCGGCTGGAGGGGGTCGACTTCGTGGCGCTCGACCCGCTCAGCATCACCCCCTTCGGGGTGGCCAAGGAGGGTGAGCCCGTGGGCGTGTTCTACGACTACGGCGTGGTGCGCTGCGGCCTGAGCCCCGAGGGGGAGGGCGCCGCGGTGGACGGCGTGGACCTGGCCTCCGTGTGCGCGGGCGCGCCCAAGGGCGCCGTGTACATCGACGCGGACGGCTTCCCCGTGCGCGACCCCAACCAGCGCGTGATCGGCGACCCCAACCCCGACTGGACGGGCGGCTTCAACAGCACGCTGCGCGTCGGCCGGGTGGAGCTGGGCGGCCTCCTCGACATCCGCCACGGCGGGGTGATCTACAACGGCACCCGCGGGGCGCTGTACAGCTACGGCACGCACAAGGACACCGAGCAGCGCGCCACCTGCACGCTGGTGTCCGGCAACGAGGTGTGCACCGGCAACGAGAAGGTGTTCGGGCAGTCGATCCTCCCCGGCGCCGTGGTGGGCCCGGGCGCGGGGAAGGCGGTGCCGATCGGCGAGAACTGGTACCGCAACGGGCTGGCGCCCTGCCCGTTCAGCGACGTGGCCGAGCTGTGCATGGAGGACGGCAGCTACGTGAAGCTGCGCGAGCTGTCGGTGGGGTACGACTTCGCCAGCGGGTGGCTGACGCGGCTGACCGGCGTGCGCGACGTGAACGTGCGCCTGGCCGGCCGCAACCTGCACACCTGGACCGACTACACCGGCTACGACCCCGAGACCAACCTGGGCGGCGCCATTCAGAAGACCCGCGGGATGGACTACTTCAACATGCCGCAGACGCGCTCGTTCGTGATCTCGGTCTCCCTGAACCACTGAGCGCAAGGTGAACCCGATGCCAAGACCGAACGCAATCCGGCTGGCGCTCGTGGCCTCCCTCGCGGGGGTAGCCGCGTGCAGCAGCGACTTCCTTTCGGTGGACGACCCCAACCAGCCCACCCGGGCGTCCACCGCCCAGCTCTTCGTGGGCCACCAGGCTGCCGAGTTCGCGGTGCAGGAGGGGAGCCTGGCCATGGCCGCGTGCCTGTTCACCCAGCAGTGCGCTGGGGTGGGCGGCCGCTTCGTGGAGCAGATGGGCGAGTACAACTTCAACTCCGGCACCTTCTCGGGTGACTGGACGCAGACCTACGCCTTCGGCGGGCTGGTGGACCTGCGCGAGGTGGAGAAGCGCAGCGAGGAGTCGGGCGACCGCACCTGGCTGGGGATCGCCCGGGTGTGGGAGGCGTTCTCGGTGGGCACCGCCGCCTCGATCTGGGGCGACGTGCCGTACTCCGAGATCGGCCAGGCGCAGCCGCACCTGGATCCGCAGCTGCAGGTGTACGACAACCTGCAGACGCTGCTGACCACCGCCATCGCCGACCTGCAGTCGGGGACCGGCGCCGGCCCCGGCGCGCTGGACCTGGTGTACGGCGGCGACCGGCAGAAGTGGATCCGCGCGGCCAACACGCTCAAGGCGCGGCTGTACATGCACACCGCCGAGGTGCGCGGCGCGGCGGCGTACACGGCGGCCATCAACGCGGCGCTGAACGGGATCTCGTCGCCCGCGGGCGACTTCCGGGCCGCGCACACCACCAGCACCTCCGAGCGGAACCTGTGGTACCAGTTCCAGGAGACCTCGTTCGGCAACGACCTGGTGGCCGGCTCGCTGCTGGTGAACCTGATGAAGGCGCGCAACGATCCGCGTCTCCCCGAGTACTTCGGCACCGCCGACGACGGGACGTACCAGGGCGGGGTGTCGCCGCTGCGTGGCACCCGGATCGCGCCCGACTACCGCCAGCCGTACCTCAGCTACATCGAGAACGAGCTGATCCTGGCCGAGGCGTACCAGCGCACCGGCAACGACGCGGCGGCGCTCACCCACCTGAACCTGGCGCGCGCGTCCGTCGGCCTGCCGGCGCTGGCGGGGCTCACCGGGAACGCGCTCTTCCAGGCGATCGTGGCGGAGAAGTACATCGCGATGTTCCAGAACATCGAGGCCTGGAACGACTACAAGCGCACCTGCTTCGCCGGGCTGGGGCTGGTGCCGCTCTCCAGCTCGCAGGCGGTGACCCCGGGGCAGGTGCCGGGGCGCGTGTTCTACGGGCAGACGGAAGAGAACGCGAACCCGAACATCCCCACCACCGCGTCGCAGCTCTCCAACGGCGGCGTGGGCGAGGGGCGGCCCAGCCTGCACGGCTTCCGCAACCCCAACGATCCCACGCCCTGCAGCTGAGCGGGCGGCGGACCGTCGGCGGGACCCGCGGTGGATGACCGTGTCTCCGTGGTGCCGTCTTCAGACCGTAGGGCGCACGGGAGGCACGGGGCAGCCGTGGAGGGACGGTGAAGTGCCCGCCGTTCCTCCCATCCATCGAGCGGCGCGAACGAGGCGGGGGCGGACCACGGTGGTTCGCCCCCGCCTCGCTGTTGGAAGAGTGGTTCCGGTCTGATGATGGTAACGATCCAGCCGCCGTCGCTAAAAAGGGTCACACGGAGCAGCGAAGGGCAACGGAGGAACGGAGTACTGCGATGAAGTTCTCCGCTCCTCCGTTGCCCTCCGTTTCTCCGTGTGACTCCCTGAGCCAGCCGGGCCAAGCCGCTGAATCCTCGCACCCGGTACGCGGCTGAGGCCCCGTGGACGTCGCCGGGCCGTGCCGCTCAGCTCTCCTCGGTCGTGCCGTCGCGCAGGAAGACGAGGATCAGGCCGTTGGTGCCCGACCCGTACCCCGGGCGCGGGGCGATGCCGCCGGGGTAGAGCTCCACCCACCACACCTCGCTCGCGCGGATCTGCGCCAGGATGCAGGTGTCGGTCATCGCGGTGCCGTCCACGTACACCGCCGGGTCGGGCGAGCCCAGCATGGTCCGTTCGCCGCGCAGAACCACCATGGGGCAGCGGCGGCCAGGGATGCGCTCCACCCGCAGGTTGGGCACGCGCCCTTGCAGCGCCGTCAGCAGGTCGCCGCCGGCCCTGCCCAGCTGGCGGTTGTCGATCAGGGTGCCGCTCCCCGCCATTCTGCGCGCCGACTCGGGAACGGGCGACGCCGTGGAACGGTGGTCGGGTGACGAGCCCAGGCAGCCGGCCAGCAGGAGCCCGGCGGCCGCGTGGGCGGCATGGAGGAGGGGACGCATGGTTCACCCCCGGATGGAAGTGGGCGCGCTGGAGCACCGGCGAAGGGGCAGCGAGCGCCGTGCCGTGCCGGTGCCAGCCGCCGGGTGGGAGAGCCCGCCGGCCTGGCGGGTGTGCGCGTGCGCGGCGCGCGCGTTGGGCTGCCGTATGGAACGGGCGTGGGGCGCCGGTTTCTGACCCGCCCTTCCACCGACGTCCCCACCGCTCGATCCGCACGGATGCGCCCGGCGCCGGCTACCATACGGCTTGCGCGCGGGTATGCTGCGGGCGTGGGGCCGGCATTCCAGCATAGTGCCACGCGGGCGCGCCGGGCAAGACATTCTCCGGGGCGCTCCGCCGGACGGTTCGCCGACGGGGAGGGCGATGGCGGCTCGCGGACTTGTGCGCGCCACGGGGCCTTCGCCACCTTGTGACACCTCATCCTCTCCTTCGCCGCCTTTTCGCAGGGGATGCGGCCCGGCGCGGTTCCGTGAAAGGCCGTGGGAACGGCGGCGGGTCACGCCCCCCGGGGACGGGCGGTGTCACAGGATCGGGGCTGGAGACGTTGTTTGACCGTGCGGCAAAGCCGTCTCCACCCCCAGGCGAACGCGAGAATGATGATCCAGAGGCTGGTGCTGTTCCTGACGGTTGCCTCCATGGCCGCCGCCCCCGCCGCCGCGCAGCAGCGGTCGGCGCTCGACGCGGCGGCGCTCTCGCTGCGGCCCGCCCTCACCACGCAGGCTTCGTCCGCGCCGCCGCGCCCTTCGCGCGCGCGCGCGGCCGGCCGCACCGCGCTGCACGTGCTGGGCGGCGCGGTGATCGGCGCCGGGGCCGGGTACCTGGCCTCGCAGGTGGCGTGGAGCGACTGGGACAAGCACAGCAACTCCGAGTTCGCCTCGCGCCGGATGAGCTTCGCCCTGGGCGGGGGCGCGGTGGGCGCGGTGGCCGGCCTGGTGATGGGCCGCGGCTCGCACGTCGACGCCACCGCGCCGGTGGGCCGCGCGCCCCGCAGCGCCCTGGGCGCCATGGTGACCTCCGACGAGCTGCGCGCCACGGCCGCCACCACGCTCTACGACTTCCTGCAGGGCACCCGCCCCTCGTGGCTGCGCGGCCGGGGCGAGGGAGCGCTGCGCGCCGGCCCGGTCGCCGCGGGCGCCAGCACCGGCAACGACGACCCGCAGGCCACCACGGTGCGCCAGTCGCAGAGCCAGGCGGACCAGGCCGCCACCAGCCCGGCGCCCAAGGTGTACCTGGACGGCGGCTTCGTGGGCGACGTGAACCAGCTGCGCCAGATGCTGGTGAGCGAGACCGAGAGCGTGGAGCTGCTCGACCCGGCCGCGGCCACCTACCGCTTCGGCTCCGGGCACCCGTCGGGGGCGATCGTGGTCACCACGCGCCGCCATTGAGAAGCGCCGCCGCGGGCGCCCTGGCTCGTTCCGGGGCACCCGCCTGTACCATCGCGGGACGGCCGGGGGGTTGACGCAATCGACCGGCAAGTCTATTAAAGAGGGGAACCCACGACTCCTGTGCCGGCCTCGCCGGATCCACGTCCATTCGTGCGGACGTTCGAACGGCGCCCGAAGCACCGGCGGGAGGGTCTGACCATCGTTGTAAGGGCGGCCATACGATGGCCGCCCATCACCCGTCCACCCAGGAGCCAGGAAGGGAGGAACCGGCGCGCGGAAGTGGCCGGAACGGGCGGGGGCGCCTGCAGACGAGGACGCACCCGTACGAGCCGGCGCGGCGTGGGAGGATCCCACGCCCGGTTCTCGCCGGGCCCTTGAGCGCCAGGGCCCCCGCGGGAGCGACAGCAGAGCGGCGAGCGCACTCACGCGCCGCCCGACCCTGAGGAGGACGAACCCTATGAGACAGCTCCGTCGGCTACTCGCCACGCTGGTGGCCGTAGCATCGGTGCCCGCCATGGCGGTCGCGCAGGAAAACGCGACGGTCACCGGCCGGGTCACCAACGCAAGCGGCGGGCCGGAAAGCGCCGTGCTGGTCCGCATCGAGAGCCTCAACGTGGGCAGCTCGACCGCGGCGGACGGCACCTACCGGCTGGTCATCCCCGGGAGCCGCCTGACCGGCGTGCGCCCCTACACCATCACCGCCTCGCGCCAGGGCATCGCCACGGTGAGCCACACCGTGTCGCTGGGCGCGGGCGCGAACGTGACGCAGAACTTCACGGTCAGCAGCCAGGCCGTCGCCCTCCAGGGGGTGGTGGTCACGGCGCTCGGCATCACCCGCTCGCAGCGCTCGCTGGGCTACTCGGCCCAGGGCGTGACCAGCCAGGAGCTGAACCGGGTCCCCGAGTCGAACGTGGTGAACACGCTCTCGGGCAAGGTGGCCGGCGTCACGGTGACCAACGCGGGGCCGCAGGGCGGCAGCTCGCGCATCACCATCCGCGGCGCCACCTCGATCGCCGGCAACAACCAGCCGCTCTTCGTGGTCGACGGCGTGCCGATCGACAACTCGGCGCCGGGCTCCGGCGAGGGCGCGTCCCAGACGCGCAACACCGGCTACGGCGGCATCGACTACGGCAACACCGCGCAGGACATCAACCCCAACGACATCGAGAGCGTGACGGTGCTGAAGGGGCCCAACGCGGCGGCGCTGTACGGCGCCCGCGCGGCCAACGGCGCCATCATCATCACCACCAAGTCGGGGCGCCGCTCCACCGGGCTGGGGCTTTCCGTGTCGCAGACCGTGTCGGCCGAGACGCCGCTGCGCCTGCCCACCTACCAGAACCAGTACTCGCAGGGGTACAACGGCCGCTTCGACTACGTGAACGGCCGCGGCGGCGGCCGCGCCGACGGCGTGGACGAGAGCTGGGGCCCCAAGATGGGCACCCTGGCGCGCCAGTTCAACAGCAACGGCGACTCGGTGCCGCTGCAGGCGTTCCCCAACAACGTGCGTGACTACTTCGAGACCGGCCGCACGCTGATCACCAGCGTGAGCCTGGCCACCTCGAGCGACCGCGCCAACGTGCGCCTGGCCGGCACCAACTGGAGCCAGGACGGGATCACCCCCACCACCGAGTTCGGCCGCAAGACGCTGTCGCTGAACGGCGGGCTCGACCTGACCCGGCGGCTGACGGCCAACGCGGCGGCGCAGTACATCCACAACTCGGCCGACAACCGCCCGGGCACCGGGTACGACGACTACAACCCGATGATGGGCTTCGTCTGGTTCGGCCGGCAGGTGGACGTGAACTACCTGAAGACGCACGTGAAGGACGCGGACGGGAACATGATCAGTTGGAACTACAACTATCACCCGAACCCGTACTACAACGTCTTCGAGAGCCACAACGCCGACCGCCGTGACCGCGTGATCGGGCACGTGCAGAGCAGCTACCAGTTCGCCGACTGGCTGAAGCTGATGGGCCGCGTGGGCACCGACTACTACACCAACGAGCGCGAGTTCAACATCGCGCCCGGGTCGTTCGGCTTCTACGTGGGCCGCCTGGCCGACGCGCCCGGCGACAACGGCGCGTTCGAGCACGACGTGATCACCAACCAGGAGACCAACGCCGACTTCCTGCTCACGGGGAACAAGTACCTCACCGAGCACTTCAGCGTGGTGGCCAACTTCGGCGGCAACCGCCGCTGGGACCGCTACACCGACAACTACGCCTGGGTGCGCGACCTGAGCACGCCGTACACCTACAACCTGGCCAACGCGCTGGAGACGCCGTACGTCACCAACGAGCTGATCCGCCGCCAGGTGAACTCGCTGTACGGCGACGTGCAGTTCGGCTACCACGACTACCTGTTCCTGAACCTCTCGGGGCGCAACGACTGGTCGTCGACGCTCCCGGCGGCGAACAACTCGTACTTCTACCCGGCCGTCTCGGGGAGCTTCGTGTTCACCGACGCGCT
>DASSME010000139.1:0-4915 GCA_035689035.1 Longimicrobium sp.
GATCCCCGCGTCCACCCAGATCGCCGGCGTGACCGCCACGCCCGCCCACGCTTCCTGCAGGTGCGGCAGGAAGTTCGAGGTGCCGCCCAGCGAATCCGGCTCGCCCGCGTAGTTCACCTGCACGGCCGTGCCGGCCTGGACCGCCAGCCGGCCCCGCGCGCGCGGCGACTGGTAGCGCGCCTCCACGTGGGCCAGGTTGATGGCGAACTCGTCGTGGCGCGCCGCCTGGGTCACCAGCACGCGCTGATGGCCGTCGGGGCGGCCGAAGTCCCACGCGTAGTAGCTGTCCACGAAGGCGCCGAAGGTCAGGTGCGCCGCGCTGTCGGGCGCCTGCGCGTGGGCGCCGCCGGCCGAAAGGGCCAGCGCGCACGTGGCGAAGAGGGTGCGTCGGGTCATCTGGACGATCGATGTGGGGGAGGGCGGATTCCGCCCGAGGGCACGAGGCGGTTGACGCGCCGGGCCGGCGCGTGCGTGTTGCGAGCGTGCGCGGTCGTGATCCGGGAACCTGGACGCGGAGGTGACGGTGAAGCGAGTCTCGCTGTCCGTTCTGCTGGCGCTGGGGCTGGCGGCGGTGGTGCATGCGGACTGGCACCTGGCTCGTCCGGCGCACGGGCACCACCGGCTCAGCTTCGGCCTGCCCTACCACTGGGTGGTGGCGGTCCCCGCGTTCGCGTTGGCGGCGTGGGCGGTGGCGCGGCTGTGGCCGGGGCGCTTCACCCGGGCGTCGTGCTGGATCGCGGGTGCCGCGCTGGCCGCCGCGCAGCTGCTGGAGCCGCTCGGCGAGCAGGTAGTCTACGCGCGGCGGCTGGGAATGCAAATCGAGCCGGCGCGATGGACGGCGTTCTGGGTGTGCACGGCCGCGGGACTGGCAGCCTACGCGGCCACGGCGGCGCTCCTGCGGGCGCGCCATCCGCCTGTTCCGGCCGGGGCCATCGCAGCCAGGTGAGCCGGTCCCGGGGTGACGCGACGGGCGGAACGCGAAAAACCCGGCGAGGAGCGTGTCCTCGCCGGGTCTTTTCGCGGAAGGCGGTGCGGATTACGCGCCGGCCTTGATCCAGGGGTCGTTGTTCTCCCAGTTGCGGTCCACCGGCGAGAAGAGGAACACCAGGCCGCCGTTGCTGATCCGCGGGATCAGCGTGCGGGCGCGGGCCTGCTCCATCGCGGGGCACCCCTCGCTGCGCCCGGCCTTGCCGGCGGTCACGTACGGGGCGCCGTGCACCACCACGCCGCGCGCCCGGGCCGCGCCGTTGAACTTCCCCGACAGGCCGGTGAGCCGCAGCCCCACCGAGCGGTACGCCTGGCCGGCCGTGTGGCCCACGAAGGCATACGTTTCCTGCGCCAGGAACAGCCCCAGCGAGGTGGTCGCGCTCCCGTTGCCGTTGCCGAACCGGGTGGGCACGCCCTGCCCGTTGGCCGCCGAGCCGCGCCCGTGCGCCACGGTGAAGGGCCCGTCCACCACCTTCAGCTCCTTCATGTCGAACACGTAGCCACGCGGGGTGGAGCTCGACAGGCCGTAGTCCACGAAGTAGAGGTACGGCTTGCGCACCTTCTCGGGGTGCGCCGCCTGGTAGTTGTAGTACGCCTTGAAGGCCAGTTCCAGCGCCTTGGGGTCGCTCTGCTTCTTCACCTTGGCACCCAGCACCGCCAGCGCGCGGTCCACCCGCGACAGCTCGGTGGCGTTCTCGATCCCGGCGGTGGCCAGCACGCCGCGCGCGGCGGCCAGCACCGGGTGCGCGTAGGCCGGGGCCGGGGCAACGACGGGGGCGGTCTGCACCAGCGGCGCGGCCGCCGCGTGGTGCGCGGGCTCGCTCAGCAGGGCGCCGCCGGCGCCCCCCGTGGCGGCCAGCGCGGCGAGAATCAGCAGGTCTCGGCGCATCGTCCTCATTCGTTTCCGTGAAAAGGCCCGGGCGACGGTGCCGCCCCGGGGCCTCGTGTTTCGATCCGGTTCATCCGCCCGCGCACCGAACTCCGTTCGGAATCGCGGACGTCCGCGTCTGGATGGCCGTCGGCGCTCGTCCGGCGGCGTGCCGTGTCGATCAAGCTTATTTGGTGTGAATTCAATCTAGCGCATTTGTAAGTCACTGTCAATTAACGAGATATGAAAATCTAAGGATTTTCCTCACATCGCCTGCACCTGCGATGGCGTTACGGTGGCGATCGGGCTGTGAGCACGGTCGAAGACAGACTGACAGCGGCGCCAGAGGACTGGATCGCTCCTTATTCGCCTCGACATTCATGGATTGCCGCCCGGAAGAGCCACCGCGTGTACACTTGTTGGAAGTGTTGGACGAGGTGTGAAAGGAAAAAATCGAATGTTTTCACCTCCGCTCGTCTCCCGCCACGGCAGGAACATCTACGCGGAGCGCCAGATAGGCGATCCAGTGCTGGCGCGGGTTTGTGGAAAACGCAGTCAAGTGCACACCGTACGCAAGTTTACGCTACACACCCAGCCCTTGCTTCGGGAAATCTTCGGATGTATACTTACCCGTAGAAAAGCCGTAACGCTGCGCCAGCCACTGACCGCTTGGAAGGAGCCAACGATGGACCAGCCGAACGCCGATCCCCAGCAGCAGCACCGTGGGGCCACCGTGCAGCACCTGCGCGAGATGGCGGCCGCACGCGTGGAGAACACCTCGCTGCGGGGCGTGGCGCGGGAGATCGGAATGAGCCCCACCGGGCTCAAGAAGTTCCTGATGGGCACGTCGCCCTATTCGCCCACCCTGCGCCGCCTGCGCAAGTGGTACCTGCAGCACGCCGCCCTGCCCACTGGCGAGGTGAGCTACCACGACGCCTCGGCCGCGCTGGTGGTGCTCATGCACGACCTGCAGCCCGAGCCGCGCCGCGAGGCCGCCGGGTGCCTGCTGGAGTGCCTGGAGCGCGGTTACGACCAGAGCGGCCGCTCCCGCCCGCGCTGGGTTACCGAGCTGCGTGCCGAGTTCGGCCAGCGCAGGGCGAGCTAACCCACAGCCGGCTCGACGGGTGGGTCCTCTGGACCGCAACGGCAGGTTGAAACCTGCCGCTGAACCCTCGGGAAGTCCGCCTCCGCGGACTGCGGACGAACATCCGCCGCACACGAAACCCCCTCTCGCCCATGGTTGGGGCGAGAGGGGGTTCGCGTTTACCACATCGTTCCGCCGCTACTCCGGCGGAGGGAACTCGAGCTCGGGATCGCCGTCGTCGGGACGTTCGTGGTCCGACGGGGTCGAGGCAGCGGCATCTTCCTGCCACGCCGGTACGGTGCCCGACAGGGGCGGCGGCCTGAGCTCCGTTTCGGCCACGGGTGGAGCGTTCACCAGCGCCGGCGCATCGACGGGCCCGGGGCGCGGCTCCGGCGACGGCGGGGCGGGGGAGGCCGGGAGCGGCGGAGGGGTTGCCGACGCCGGCGCGGCGGGCGGTGTGGGTGGCGATGCGGCCGCCGCGTCCGTGGTCCACGCCGCCGAGGCCGGGGCGGCGGCGGGGCGGCGCACGGGGCGCTGCTCCGCCGCGGCGGCGACGGCCGCCTCGAGCTGGTCGGCCAGGATGCCGGTGCGGTACTCCGAGTCTTCGCGCAGCCGGCGGATCTCCTCGCGGGCGCGGAACAGCTCGTCGGTGATGGAGAGCGCCGCCAGCGTCGCCGCGCGGAACGGCTCCAGCGTCTGGAAGCCGGGAAGCGCGCGGATGGTGGCGTCGACGTGGGCGGCCACGGCGCGGGTGTACTCGGGCGGCACGTCGCTGCGCAGCACGTGCTTTTCGCCCGCGATCTCCACCGCGACGGTGTGGCGGGGCGGGGCGGGGCGGCGGGGCGGGCGGCTCACCGGCGCTGCTCCAGCACCGAGAGCCGCGCCAGCAGCCCCGTGATGCGCTTGCGCGCCTCGTCGGTGCGGCTCACCAGCACGGCGTTCTCGGCGCGCAGGCGCCGCAGCTCGTCACCGGCCTCGGCGCTGGGGAGCGGGCCGAGCGTGGTGAGCTCCTCCAGCTCCTGGCGGAGGCGCATCACCTCGGCCTCGGCGGCCTGCGCGCGGCGGCGCCACTCCCCCAGCGCGCCCGCGGCGGCGCTGGCGGCGCGCTCCAGGCGCTCCCACCCGACGGCGGGGTCGGGCCCCTCGTCGTCAGCGGCGCCGAACATCGTGCCGTCCCTCCAGCGCCGTCAGCACCGCGTCCACGCTCGCATCCACCTCGCCGTCCGTCAGCGTGCGCTCGGGCGCGCGGAAGCGCAGGCGCCACGCCAGGCTCCGCGTCCCCCCGGGGAGTCCCTTCCCCTCGTACAGGTCGAAGGGGAACACCTCGGTGAGCAGCGGACCCGCCGCGCCGCGGATGGTGGACTCCAGCTCCGCCGCCGTCACCGCGAAGGGCACCAGCAGCGCCAGGTCGCGCTCGCTTCCCGGGTGGGTGGGGAGCGGCGTGTACCTGCGCGCGCCGCTCTTCAACGCCGCCCGCGGCAGCACGGCCTCGAGCATCAGGACGGGAGAGGCCCACGCCGGGGCGTCCACCGCGCCCTCCGGCGCCTGCCATCCGCCGCCCACCACCGTGTCGCCGGACGAGAGGACGTAGCCGTCGACGCCGTTCACGTCCCCCGCCTCCACCCGCCCCTGGGGGTACTCGGCGGCGAGCTCCTCGAGCAGCGCGCGGAGGTCGTACACGTCCCAATTTCCCGCGGCGTCGCTCCAGTGCTGCGGCGCCCGCGCGCCGCTGAACGCCGCCGCCACGCGCCGCTCCTCGCTGGCGGCGTTCCGCGCGGCCGCGCGGAAGACGGTGCCGATCTCGAACAGCCGCACGTCGCGCACGCCGTGGGCGAAGTTGTGCTCCACCCGCCGCGCCAGCGTGGAGACCAGCGTGGTGCGCAGGAAGGCATCCTCCTGGCTGAGCGGGTTCAGCAGCCGCGCGGCGCCCCCGGTCTCGGCCGTGAACGGCAGCGTCACCGCTTCCAGGAACCCCC
>DASSME010000140.1:0-7778 GCA_035689035.1 Longimicrobium sp.
GCCGCGCCGGCGCACGCGCAGGACAGCACCCGGGCGCCGCGCACGGGCGTGGTGCGCCCCCGTCCCTCGCAGCCGCGGACCAGCGCGCGCAACACCGCGCCCGTCCGCCCGCAGCGGCGCACGCCTCGCCCCGCGCGCCCGGCCACGCGTGACTCGGCGCGTGATCCCGTCCGCGCCGCGCCCGCGCCGCCGCCGGGGTTCGCGGTCCAGGCGCGCGTGGAGCCCGACACGGTGACGGTGGGCGACCGGTTCGCCTCGGGGATGGCGGTCTCGGTGCCGGCGGGGACGCGGGTGGCGCTGGTGGTGGAGCGCGACACGGCGGACCGCTGGCGCGTGCTGGGCAGCGTCCGGGCGACGCCGCGGGACAGCGCGCGCACCCGCTGGCTCGTGGTCGCGAACCTGGTGGCGTGGCAGCCGGGGCTGCCGGACACGCTCCCCGCCGTGCTGCGGCTGACGGCGCGCGACGGGAAGGTGACGGACGTGCCGGTGGCGATGGCGTTCCCCTTCGTCCGCGCGGTGCTGCCGGACGACTCGGCGAAGTGGCGCGTCCGCCCGCCGCACGACGTGTGGGGGCCGTCGGTGGACCCGGCGCGGACGGCGCTGTTGGTGGCGCTGCTCCTCCTGGCGCTCCTGCTCGTGGGGGTGCTGGCGTGGCTGGTGGTGCGCGCGCTCCGGCGGCGGCGCGCGCGGATGATTCCCGCGACGGCGCGTGCGCGCGCGCTGGCGCTGCTGGAGCGGGCGCGCACCAGCGGGTTCATCGAGGCGGGGAACTGGAAGGCGTTCTACACGCTGGTCGCCGAGGCGCTGCGCGGCTATCTCGCCGCCGTGGAGCCGCGGCTGAGCGAGGACCTGACCTCGAGCGAGGTGATCGACGCGGTGCGCGGCCGCGTGCCGGACGGACGGCTGGAAGAGCTGCAGCACCTGCTGCGCATCAGCGACCTGGCCAAGTTCGCCCGCTACGGCCGCGCCCCCGGCGATGCCCGCCACGACCTGGGCCTCGCGCGCGAGTGGATCGAGACGCACGAGGTTCCCGGCGTGGAGGCGGCGGGTGACGCGGCGGCCGAGCCCGCGGCCGTGGAGGCGGCGCCATGAGCGTGGAGCTCGCGCATCCGTGGGCGCTGCTGCTGCTGATCGCCGTGCCGTTCTGGTGGTGGCGCGTGCGGCGCGCGCGTGACGCGGGGATCGTCTTCTCCCGCGCGGCCACGGTGAAGCGGCTGGGGACGCGCGGCGCGGCGTTCCTGGGCATCCTCCCCGAGATCCTGCGCACCGCGGCGCTCGTCTCGCTGATCCTGGCGATCGCGGGGCCGCGCACCGGCGCGCGCGTGGTGGAGGAGACCAGCCAGGGGATCGACATCATGATCGCGCTGGACGTGTCGAGCTCGATGCTGGCCGAGGACTTCGCGCCCAACCGGCTGGGCGCCGCCAAGAACACCGTGGCGCGCTTCATCGACGCGCGCACCCACGACCGCATCGGGCTGGTCGCCTTCGCGGCCGAGGCGCTCACGCAGGTGCCCGCCACCGGCGACCACGCGATCCTGGCGCAGGCGCTGGGGAACGTGGAGGTGGGGATGCTCGAGGACGGGACGGCGATCGGCCTGGGGCTGGCCACGGCCGCCAACCGGCTGAAGCAGGCGGGCGGCCAGTCGCGCGTGATCATCCTGATGAGCGACGGCGAGAACAACCGCGGCTCGGTCGATCCGCGCTCGGCCGCGAAGGCGGCGGCGGCGTTCGGCATCCGCGTCTTCACCATCGGCGTGGGCTCGCGGACGCGGGCGCGCATCCCCGTCGCCATCACCGCCAACGGCATGCTGCGCTACGCGTGGATGCCGGTGAGCATCGACGAGCCGCTGCTCGCCGACATCGCCCGCACCACCGGCGGCCGCTACTACCGCGCGACCGACCAGCGCGCGCTGGAACGCGTCTACGGCGAGATCGACCGGCTGGTGAAGACCAACGTGAAGGTGCGCCGCTACGTCCGCTTCAGCGAGCGCTACCTCCCCTTCCTGCTCGCCGCCGCCGTGCTGCTGGTGGCCGAATGGTGCTTCCGCGCCACCCGCTGGGGGAGGGTGCCATGAGCGTGCGGACCACGACGTCGGTGGGTCGAGACACGGCCAAGGCTCGTCATCCTGACGCGCCGAATCGAAAGTCTCGACGCCTCGCTCCCCCACCGGCGGCCGAAGCCGCAGCAACAACTACGAAAAGCCTCGCAAACCGCGCGAGGCTTCAACCGCCTGGTCCTCGTGCCACCCCTCGGGCATGTCATCCTGAGGCCGGCCACGCCCAACCCGCGTCCACACCTTCGCTTGCAGGCCGAAGGATCTATCGCCGGTCGTTGCGACACACCGGGCGTAGCGCACCGTCGGCCACAGATCCTTCGCGCTGCGGCCACCGGTGCGTACGCGGTGTCGGTGTGGCCGCGCTCAGGTTGACGTGGGGTGGCGTGGGTGCGCGTCGTGTGGATGCGGCGGCTCACCATGCATCCATGCCGATGCGTGGATTCCATTCGACCCGGATGACGGCGGCGGGGACCGGGGCGGGAAGCGTGGGCCGATGAACAACCTGGCGCATCCCGAGCTGCTGCACCTGATCCCGCTGCTGCCGTGCATCGTGGGGCTGGCGATGCTGCTGTACGCGCGCCGCCGGCGCCAGGCCGCCGAGGCGCTGGGCGAGGCCGGCATCGTCCGCCGCCTGACGCCCGCGGACCTCACCGCCGCGCCCAACCGCCGCATCTTCCTGGTCACCGTGGCCGCGCTGATGCTGGGGATCGCGCTGGTGGGCCCGCTGTGGGGGGTGGAGCCGGTGCGCGGTGAAACGGGCGACGCCGACGTGGTGCTGGTGCTGGACGCGTCCAACTCCATGCGCGTCCGCGACGTGCGGCCCGACCGGCTGGCGTGGGAGAAGCGCACCGCCCGCGAGCTGCTGCGGCGGCTTGAAGGCTCGCGCGTGGGGCTGGCGATCTTCGCCGGGCGCGGCTACGCGGTGTCGCCGCTCACCACCGACTTCGGCGCGCTGAACCTGTACCTCGACAACCTGTCGCCCGACATGGTCACGCAGGGCGGCACCTCGCTCTCCGACGCCATCGAGCAGTCGCTGGGGCTGCTGATGCCGGCGCGCGGCCAGGAGCCGCAGGGCTCGCTGGTGGTGATCAGCGACGGCGACGCGCTCGAGGAGCAGCAGGACGTGCTGCGCGCCGCGAACGTGGCCCGCCGCGTGGGCGTGCCCGTCAGCGCGATCGGGATCGGCACTCCCGCGGGCGGGCCGATCCCCGAGCTCGACCCGGCCAGCGGGCGGCAGACGGGGTGGAAGCGCGAGCCCACCGGCGCGGTCGCCGAATCGAGGCTGGGCGAGCCGCTGCTGCGCGAGGTGGCGCGGCGCACGGGGGGTGTCTACGTGAACGCCGCGTCGCCCAACGCCGCGGCGCAGGTGGCCATGGCGGCGCGCTCCGTCCCCGTCCGTGCCCGGGCCGCGGGCGGGAGCGCGCCCGGCAACCGCTACGAGTGGTTCGCGGCCGTCGCGCTCTTCCTGCTGGCCGTGGACGGGCTTCTGCCCGAGCACCTGGTCCGCTCGCGCCGTCCGCCCCGCGCCCGTCGCGGCGGGCGGCGCCGGGCGAGGGAGATGGCGTCATGAGGCGGGCGCTGCTGCTGCTGGCCGCGCTCCCCGTGCTGGGCGGCGGCGTGGCGGAGGGGAACCGCCTCTACCGCGCCGGCCAGTTCCGCCGCGCCGCGGAAGTCTACGCGCGGCGCTACGCCCAGGGCGACAGCAGCGTGGCCCTGCGCTACGACCTGGGCACCGCCCTCCTGCGCCTGCAGCGTTGGGACGAGGCGCGCCCGCACCTGGAGGCGGCGGTCGAGGCGCCCCGGCAGCCCGAGCTTCGCCAGCGGGCGCTGTACAACGCGGGGAACGCGGACCTGGAGCCCGTCTTCCGGCGCAAGGTGACGGACCAGGCGCGGCGGACGGAGATGCTGCGCCGCGCCATCGGCCGCTACAAGGACGCGCTCCTCGCCCGCCCGAACGACGCCGACGCCAAGTGGAACCTGGAGCTGGCGCTCCGTCTCCTGCGCAACCAGCCCCCCTCCGGCGGCGGGGGCGGCGGTCAGGACCAGGACCAGGGCGGCGGACAGGGCGGCGACGCGCAGCCCCGCAACCCCGCGCCGAATCCATCGCCCGCGCCGAACCCCGCGCCCGCGCCGGAGCTCACGCAGGAGCAGGCCGAGCGCATCCTGACCGGCGCCAGCCGGGAGGAAGCCGACGCCCAGCGCCAGGTGCTCAGCCGCAACCGGTCGCCCCGCAACGCCGTGCGCGACTGGTAGGCGGAAGCCGGCGAGCGGGATCGCCGGCATTCCCGGTATCCCGGAACGCCCAGCCTTGGATCCCTGTACCCCCGATGCTCCCGGGCGCGTGGAAGGCGGGGACGCTCTCTCGTTCCCCTTCGTAAACCATTGCCGGTATGCTACTTGCATATTCTGTCCCCACTTTTCCAGGAGGTGCGACGCGATGGCGCTGAGGGAGTTCAGGGATTCGGGGGGGACCGAGTGGATGGTGTGGGACGTGCCGCCCGTGCGCGCCTTTTCGCCCGCGCGCTCCGGACAGGATCGGCGCGCGAGCCCCACGCCCGGGTACGCCCCCGAGCGGCGGGTGCTGCGTGACCGGCGCCGCCTGACCGCGGCCGCCGGGCTGGAGCACGGGTGGGTGTGCTTCCAGTGCCAGGACCAGAAGCGGAGGCTGGCCCCGCCGCCGCCCGAGTGGCAGTCGGCGCCCGACGAGGAGTTGGAGGCGCTCCTGCAGGCCGCCGCTCCCGCGCGGAACGCGGGCTGACGGTCGGCGCGATGCCGCTCCGCACCTTTCGCAGTTCCTCGGGCGTCGAGTGGCGCGTGTGGAACGTGATTCCCGGCCACGTCGGCGAAGAAGAGCGCCGCTGCGGCTACGACCGCCGCAGCCCCGACCCCGTGATCCTCTACCGCGGCCCCGACCGCCGCAAAGCCGCCGACCGCCGCGCGCGGCCGGCCGTGCCCGACGTGCCCGAGGGATGGCTCGTCTTCGAGGGCGGCGGCGAGCGCCGCCGGCTGAGGCCGATCCCGCCCGGCTGGGAGGTCCGCAGCGACGCCGACCTGGAGCGCCTGTGCGGCCGCGCCACGCCCGTCACCGAGTCCAAGCTGGCCGACGGCCTCCCGGGCGGATCCTGATGACGGCAATCTCTCCCGGGGTGCACGGAGTGCGCGGAGGGCTCCCCGGTTCTCCGCGCACTCCGTTTGAGCCGCGCTTCTAGCGGTCCGCGCGCGTGGCGGCGCGGGCGGGTTCCGGCGCCGGGGTGGGCGCCTCCACCGGGCCGGGGCGGGCCTGGCGCTCCTTCCACAGCGAATAGACGGCGGGGATCACCACCAGCGTGAGCACCGTGGACGAGACCATGCCGCCCACCATCGGCGCGGCGATGCGCTTCATCACGCTGGCGCCGGTGCCGTGGCTCCACAGGATCGGGAGGAGGCCGGCGATGATCGCGGTCACCGTCATCATCTTGGGCCGCACCCGCTCCACCGCGCCTTCCACGATCGCGTCGTACAGGTCGCGCGGGGTGACCCGCCCCTCCATCCGCCGGCGCTCCCAGGCGTGGTCCAGGTAGATCAGCATCACCACGCCCGTCTCGGCCGCCACCCCCGCCAGCGCGATGAAGCCGATCGCGGTCGCGACGGACCAGGCGTAGCCCAGCGCCCACATCAGCACCACGCCGCCGACCAGCGCGAACGGGAGCGAGAGCATCACCAGCAGCGACTCGCCCACGCCGCGGAAGTTCAGGTACAGCAGGAGGAAGATGATCACCAGCGTGGCGGGCACCACCAGCGCCAGCCGCGCCCGCGCCCGCCGCATGTACTCGTACTGGCCGCTCCACTGCAGGGTGTAGCCCGGCGGGAGCGGCACCATGCGCTCCACCATCGCCCGCGCGTCGGCCACGTAGCCGCCCAGGTCGCGGCCGGCCACGTCCACGTAGACCCAGGCGGTGGGAAAGGCACCCTCGGTCTTCACCGCCATCGGCCCGCTCACCTGGCGGATGCGCGCCAGCTGCCCCAGCGGCACCTGCGCGGCCGGCGCCGCGGGCTCCTCCCCGCCGCCCATCCCCATCGCGCCGCCGGGCGCACCGCCGCCGCGCGGGGCGACGGGGACCAGCACCTCGGCCAGCTTCTCGGGCTGGTCGCGCAGCTCGTGCGGGTAGCGCAGGCGCATGGCGTAGCGCTCGCGCCCCTCCACCGTCCAGGTGATGGTCATCCCCCCGATCGCCGAGGCGATCACCGACTGCACCTCGCGCACGTTCAGCCCGTAGCGGGCGGCGGCCTGGCGGTCGATCTCCACGTCCAGGTAGTAGCCGCTCACCGCGCGCTCGGCGAAGGCCGAGCGGGTGCCGGGAACCATCCGCACCGCCGCCTCCACCTCCCGCCCGATCCGCTCCAGCTCCGCCAGGTCGGGGCCGAACACCTTCACCCCCACGGGCGTGCGGATCCCCGTGGCCAGCATGTCGATGCGGCCGCGGATCGGCATCGTCCACGCGCTGGTGACGCCCGGCAGCCGCACGGCGCTGTCCATCGCCGCCACCAGCCGCTCCTGCGTCATCCCCGGCCGCCACTGGTCCGCGGGCTTCAGGACGATGGTGGTCTCGAACATGTCGAGCCCCGCGGGGTCGGTGGCCGTGGAGGCGCGGCCGCTCTTGCCGAACACGCTCCGCACCTCGGGGAAGGCGGCCAGGACGGCGTCCTGCCGCTGGAGGACGAGGTTCGCCTGGCCCACGCTGATCCCGGGGAGCGTGGTGGGCATGAAGAGCAGCGTCCCCTCGTCCAGCGGCGGCATGAACTCGCCGCCGATGCGCTGGAGCGGGATCCAGGCGAGGACGAGGGCGGCGGCGGCGCCCGCCACCACCGGCCAGCGGAAGCGCAGCACCCGGTCGATCACCGGCCGGTAGGCGCGCATCAGCAGGCGCGACACGGGGTTGTGCCGCTCGGCGCGGAGGGTGCCGCGGATGAAGATCCCCATCGCCACGGGGACCAGGGTGAGGGAAAGGAGGCTGGCCGCGGCCATCGACAGCGTCTTGGTCCACGCCAGCGGCTTGAACAGCCGCCCCTCCTGCGCCTCGAGCGCGAAGACGGGGATGAACGAGACGGTGATGATCAGCAGCGAGAAGAAGAGCGCCGGCCCCACCTCGCGCGACGCCTCGACCACGGCGCCCCAGCGCTCCCCCGCGGTGAGCTCGTGGGTGTGCAGCGGTCCGCCGGCGTCCCCGCCGGCGCGGCGCCGCCGGTCGACGATGGCGTGCTCCAGGTGCTTGTGGGCGTTCTCGATCATCACGATCGCCGCGTCGATCATGGCGCCGATGGCGATGGCGATTCCGCCCAGGCTCATGATGTCGGCGCCGATCCCGAGCGCACGCATCGCCACGAAGGCGGCCAGGATCCCGACCGGCAGCGTGACCACGGCGACCAGCGCCGAGCGCGCGTGGAAGAGGAAGAGGAGCGCCACCAGGGCGACCACCAGCGTCTCTTCCAGCAGCTTCTCCCGGAGCGTGCCCACGGCGCGGTGGATCAGGCCGCTGCGGTCGTACACGGGGCGGACGACGATCCCCGCGGGGAGCCCGGCCTCGACGCTTTTCAGCCGCGCCTTCACGCGGCCGATCGTGGCCAGCGCGTTCTCGCCGAAGCGCATCACCACGATCCCGCCGACCACGTCGCCGCGCCCGTCCAGGTCGGCCAGGCCGCGGCGCACGCCGGGGGCCTCCTGCACGTACCCCACGTCGGCCA
>DASSME010000141.1:0-3665 GCA_035689035.1 Longimicrobium sp.
GCCATCAAGTATTGGAAGCGGAAGCGGAGATGGTGCCATCCAGGCCAGGAGCCGCGCGGCGGTCTGCTGTTCGGGCGTAAGACGCCCATAGGAAATTGCAAACGCTTCGCTCACCCCACGCACAGATCCTCTCGGCAGAACCCGGCTCAGCGCCTCTTCCGCTCTTTCCAGCGGCTGAGTGGTTGCGCGCCTTGCCCGCTTTGCGCCCAGCACGTCGCGAGGTTCGATGGCCCGAGACAGCATCGCGCGATTCAGCAGTTCCAGAGCGAGCGGCAGGTAACCCACCCATTCCGCTATCTCTCCCCATTCATGGTGCCCGATTCCGTCCACCCCTGCTGCAACCAGGTCGATTGCGTCCTCTGGACCAAGCACGTCGATGCGCACGGCCTCCACCCGTCCGCCGCCGAGCGCGACCTGTGTCCGAGATGTCGCGAGCACCGACACCTCGCCAAGCACCGGGCACCACGTCTCCAGCGGCTTCGGCCACTCGCCCGCCACAGGCTCCGGAACGTTGTCGATGATGAAGAGCGGAGGTGGACTGTCGTGTGGGAGGCTCCGGATCGCGCGCGCCACGGCCGCCGCAACACCGCCGGGACGCGTACGCACGACTTCGATTGGATCCGCAGACGGGTTCAGTGCGATGAGGATTTCGTACAGCCGGGCCTCCGGATCCTGTTCGGCATCGATCCAGAAGAGGCCGCCGCGAAAGTGGCGGGTGCCGAAGCGGTAGAGGTACTCGACGGCGATGCGGGTCTTCCCGAAGCCGCCGCCGGCCTCGAGCGAGCCGGTTATCCCCGCAGCGGTGCGCAGGTCGCCGCGGCGGCTGGTGAGCACGTCGTGGATGCTCCACATGTCGTCGGCGCGGCCGACGAAGGCGTCGCCGATGCTGATGGGGATGCCGAGGGTGGGCGCCATCGGGGTCGAGCCGATGCGGAGCGGCGTCGGCAGCGCGCTGTTCGCGAGGAAGCGGGCGCGTTCGGCGGCGTCGGCGCCGAGGGATGCGTAGCGCTCGCGGAGTGTGGGCGGGTTCGTCGCCAATTCGGTGCGGACGAAGGCGGCGATGGCGTCGGCGTCGTCGGCGCGGGGCCAGTTGCGGCCGGCGATGGCGCGCGGGAAGCGATCCATCATCGGGTCCACGTCACGCTCTGGGAGGGCTACGACGATTCCGCTGAGGGCGGCGGCCTTCTCCGCATCCGAGGCATTCGGGCGCTCCTTCAGCAACTGCGAGAAGGGGCCGGTGGCGATGTGGAACTCCTGCAGGCAGTAGCGGCGGGTGAAGTAGAGCGGCTCGGCCAGGATCACCACCACCCGCGCGTCGAACAGCGCGTCCACCAGCCGCTCGGGGAATGGTTCACCAACCCCGATTTCCTGCTCGTCGAGGAAACAAATGTCTTCAGCCGTGCCTCCCAGCGCGGCGTGGATCGCCTGGGCTTGGGCACGGCTGGCGTCGCGCGCGTAGGAGATGAAGACGGAGTGCGGCATCGGGAGGAGCGGATCAGCGAGACTCAACGGAGAACGTGCAGTGCACGGAATGTAACCGGCGGAGCGGAAGCAGACCACGATCGGGAGTGCGGCCGTGGGTGGGCTCCCATTGAAACAAGCACAGCCTCCTTGCGCCCGCCCGCGTCGGGGGATATCAAACTGTTCTCCCTCTAAACTTTTGAGTCGGGAACCCACACTTCCGTCCGGTAGTCCACCCGCCGCCGCTCCCGTCTGAACGGGGCGGCCGGCGCGCACCACGTACACTGCGATTTCAGGAGAACGCAGATGCCCCCATCCAGGTCGAGAGGGATGGCCGCCGCGCTGCTGCTGATGCTGGGCGCCCTCGCCCGGCCAGCCGCCGCGCAGGACGCCTACACGCTGAGCGGCACCGTGGCCGACGCCGCCACCCAGCGCCCGCTGGGCGACGTGAGCGTGACGCTGCGCGGCACCCAGGCGCGCACCGTCACCAACGCGCAGGGCCAGTACACCCTCGTCGCGCGCGTGGCGCCCGGCGCGTACACCCTGGCCTTCGCGCAGCTGGGGCGCGGCGCCGCCACCCGCGCGGTGACGCTGGGCGCCGAGCGCACCGTGCAGGTCCCCGCCGTCACCCTTTCCGAGACCGCGCTGCAGCTGGAGGGGATCGTGGCCACCGGCCAGGGCGCCCCGGTGGAGCGGCGCCAGGTGGGGAACACGGTCGCGACGGTGAGCGGCGAGCAGGTGAACCGCGCGCCCGGGGCCGTGGCCGTGGACCAGGCGCTGCAGGGGAAGATCACCGGCGCGGTGATCAACCAGAACACGGGCCAGCCGGGCGGCGGGATCAGCATCCGCCTGCGCGGCACCAACTCGATCCTGGGCAACGCCGAGCCGCTGATCGTGATCGACGGCGTGCTGGTGAACAACACCAGCGACGCGCTGGTGGGGCTGGGCGCCAACGCCACCCGCGGCAACGCGGCGCTCAGCAACCGGCTGAGCGACGTGCCGCCGGGCGACATCGAGCGGGTGGAGGTGCTGAAGGGCGCCGCCGCCGCCGCGCTCTACGGCTCGCGCGCCAACGCGGGCGTGATCCAGATCTTCACCCGCCGCGGCCGCACCGGGCGCCCGGCGGTGTCGTTCCGCACCGACCTGAGCGCCGCCAGCACCAACGAGAGGCTCCCCATCAACATGGTGGGCACCGCCAACCGCGCCGACAGCGCGGCCAGCGGCGGCGCCATCAAGGTGGGCTCGACCATTCCGCGCTTCGACTACCAGGACCAGCTCTTCCGCACCGGCCTGGGCACCAGCAACGAGCTTTCCGTGTCGGGCGGCAGCGAGAGCGGCACGCAGTACTACCTGTCGGGGAACTGGAACCGCAGCGACGGGATCCTGCGCGGCACCGACTACAACCGGGCCGGCGTGCGCGCGCGGGTGAACCAGCGCCTGTCCAGCCTGTTCGAGGTGGGCGCCACGCTCAGCTACCTGCGCACCAAGACCGACTTCGTTCCCGAAGGCGAGCAGACGCAGGGCGTGCTCACCTCGGTGCTGTTCACGCCCCCGTACTTCGACCCCACCTTCAACAACGAGACGGGGCGCTATCCGTACAGCCCGGTGATCGGCACCAACCCGCTGGACGTGATCAACAACTGGGTGGCCAGGAGCGAGGTGAACCGCTTCCTGGGGAGCGCGCAGGCCACCTTCACCCCGGTGCGCGACCTGACCTTCACCTACCTGTTCGGGCTGGACCAGGGGCAGGAGCAGGACGTGTACTACCAGCCCCCGTTCAGCACCAGCCTGGCCTTCACCGGGCTGATCCAGAACCCGGTGCGCGACGTCCGCAAGTTCAACAGCGACCTGACGGGCAACTGGGAGCACGGCTTCAACCCGGACCTGCGCCTGACCTCCACCGCCGGGGTGCGCTACACCAACGACCGCGTGAACGTGGTGCGCGCCGCCGCCAGCGACCTGCCGCCCGGCGGGAGCGAGGTGGTGGTGGGCGCGGTGCAGACGGCCAGCCAGAGCATCACCGAGCTGGCCACGCTGGGCGGCTTCCTGCAGGAGCGGATGAGCCTGCGCGACCGGCTGTTCCTGACCGCGGGGTTGAACGTGGAGGGCTCGTCGGCCTTCGGCACGGACGAGCGCTGGCAGCTCTTCCGCCGGCTGGCCGCCAGCTACTCGCTGAGCGACGAGCCGTTCTTCCACGACTCGGG
>DASSME010000142.1:0-7231 GCA_035689035.1 Longimicrobium sp.
CTGGGGTACGTGGCCGTGCTGCGCCGCCGCGGCGGCGACCCCGAGATCGTGGGCGGGCTGGAGCGCGAGGCGCGGCGCATCGACACCATCGTGCGCCGCCTGCTCGACTATTCGCGCCCCGCGCCCGCCCGGCGCGAGCCGGTGGAGGTGAGCGCCAGCCTGCGCCGCGTGGTGGAATTGCTCCAGGCGCAGGGAAAGCTCGAGGGCGTGGCGGTGGAGCTGGCGCTGGCGGACGGGCTCCCGCCGGTGAGCGCCGACGCGCACCTGCTCGACCAGGTGTTCGTGAACCTCCTCGACAACGCGCGCGCGGCGATGGCGGGGCGGGGAACGCTCACCGTCCGGACGATGCTCGACACCTACGTTCCCGACCGCCCGATCCCCGTCCGCCGCGCGTCGGACCCCGTGGGCGTGTCGTACGCGCACCTCCGCCGCCCCCGCTACGGCACCTACCGCGACGCGGCGGCGATCGAGCCGGGGGCCGAGATCGTGCGCGTGGTGGTCGCCGACACCGGGCCGGGGATCGCGGCCGAGCACATGGAGGCGATCTTCGACCCGTTCTTCACCACCCGGCCGCCGGGCGAGGGAACCGGGCTGGGGCTTGCCATCGTCGCCAGCACCATGGCAGACTTCGGCGCCCGCATCGAGGTCACCAGCGCCCAGGGCGGCGGCGCCGTGTTCACCCTCTGCTTTCCCACCCTCCCCCGCCAGGCCCCGTGAGCGAACGACGCGTGCTGGTCATCGACGACGAGGCCGGCCTGCGGCACACCCTGCTGCTGATCCTGCGCGACGAGGGGTACCAGGTGCAGACCGCCGACGACGGCGAGACGGGGCTGCGCATGGCGCTGGCCGACCCGCCCGACCTGGTGCTGTGCGACATCCGCATGCCGCGCATGGGCGGGCTCGACTTTCTGGCCAGGTACCAGGAGGCCGGCGGCACCGCGCTGGTGGTGATGATGAGCGCCTACGGCACCCTCGACACCGCGGTGGAGGCGATGCGGCGCGGGGCCTACGACTACATCTCCAAGCCCTTCAACGCCGACGAGGTGCTGCTCACCCTGCGCAAGGCCGAGGAGCGCGAGCAGCTGCGCCGCGAGGTGGCGCTGCTGCGCAAGGAGGTGGGCCGCGTGGAGGGGTTCGAGGACGTGGTCGGCGCGTCCGCCGCCATGCGCGAGGTGATGGACCTGGCGCTGCGCGTGGCCCCCTTCCCCTCCACCGTGCTGCTGACCGGCGAGAGCGGGAGCGGCAAGGAGGCGGTGGCGCGCGCCGTCCACCGCGCCAGCCCGCGCGGCGGGCGGCCCTTCGTGGCGGTGAACGCGGGCGCCATCCCCGAGAACCTGCTGGAGAGCGAGTTGTTCGGCCACGAGAAGGGCGCCTTCACCGGGGCCGACCGGGCGCGCGAGGGGGTGTTCGAGGAGGCCGACGGCGGCACCCTCTTCCTGGACGAGATCGGCGAGCTGTCGCTGCCGCTGCAGGTCAAGCTGCTGCGCGTGCTGCAGGAGCGCCGCATCCGCCGCGTGGGCGGCACCGGCGAGCGCGCGGTGGACGTGCGCGTCCTTGCCGCCACCGCGCGTGACCTGGTCAGCGAGGTGAAAGGGGGCCGTTTCCGCGACGACCTGTTCTATCGCATCAACGTGGTGCAGATCCACATCCCGCCGCTCAGGACGCGGCCGGAAGACATCCCGCTGCTGGCCGAGCACTTCGTCCACCGCCACGCCGCGCGGCTGGGGATCGCGACGGCGGGGCTGCCGCGCGCGCTCCTTCCCCTGCTGGCGGCCTACTCGTGGCCCGGGAACGTGCGCGAGCTCGAGAACGTGATCGAGCGGGCGCTGGTGCTGTCCGGCGGCGCGATCCGCGAGGAGCACCTGCCGCCGCACGTGCGCAGCGGCCGCCACCTCTTCGACGTCCCCGACGACGACGCCGACCTCTCGGTCAAGCGCCGCCTTCCGGCGCTGGAGAAGACGCTGATCGAGCGCGCCCTGGAGCGCTGCAACGGCAACCGCACCCGGGCCGCCGAGCTGCTCGATCTCTCGGTCCGCGCCCTCTCGTACAAGATCCACGATTACGGCCTCGAGTAGGCCCGCAGGCCGGGCGCAGGTGCGTGGGTGCGTTCCCAGGCGTCCGGGTCCGGCGTTCGGTACGTTCGCGAAGGCGCGCACTTCCGGCGCTGACGGGGATCATCTTGCAATCCCCAGCGCACTTACGCACCGGCCCGGTCGCGCACTTGTGTGAACGAAGTAACCGGAGAGAACGAAATCCTTGCGCTCCCCGGAAGGTGAGACTACCGTAGCCACGCTCTCTTCGCGTCCTGAGATTTGGACGCAAATATACAGATGCGCCGCAGTGGGGCGGCGGGGGAGGCGGCGGTGGGGCACGGGCGCGGGTACACGCTGTTCGAGATGATGGCCACGCTGGTGATCGCGGGGATCGCCATGTCCATCGCCGTCCCCAGCATGGAGGGCGTGCTGCGCCGCGAGCGGGTGCGCGGCGCCATGAACCGGCTGGCGGGCGACCTGGAGTTCACGCGCATGGCGGCGCTGCGCAACGGCCGCAGCACGGTGCTGCGCTTCGCCCCCACGCCGGGGTGCCCGCGGCCGGGGGGCGGCGGCTACCGCATCTCCCTCAAGGGCACCTCCACCGTCCTGCGCCGGTGGTACGCCGACGAGCGGGTGGCGGTCTGCTTCCAGACCACCAACGCCGACTCGCTGATCTACAACTCCCACGGCCTGCTGGCGCCGTTCAACAACCGCACGATCCGCGGCGTCCTGGGGCCCGCGCGCGACTCGCTGACCGTCTCCTCCGCCGGCCGGATCTACCGCCGATGGTGACGAGAAGCACGCGCCCGGGCGGGCACCTTCGCGAGCGATCCTCGGCTCCGTGCACCGCGGCCGCGGACCTCGCTGCCGCCGGTAGTCCGCGCAGGCGGACTTCGTGTAGTCGTTGCAGCGATTTCAATCGCCCGCCTGGCAGCGACGAACCGCCGCGCCCGGGCGGGCACCTCGCGAACGAGGCCGGAGCGTCGCCGCGGGATGCGCTCGCGCCGAGTGTCGAATCTTTCGAGGAGATGCGGGTCGGCGCGACGCAGCCTTCCAGAGTGCTCGACCGCCGATCGAGCAGTTCGCGGTTGGGGAGATTCGCGTCGCGAGATCGTCCGCGGAGAAGCATGATCCGTCGCGCGGCGGCAGCGACCCGCGCGGCAGACGGGCATCGCCAACTGCGTGGATCAAGGGGGGGCGTTCCCGGTCCACGGCGCGACACCCAGTGGGTGTCCATTTTAAAAATTTCGATCACTCACCTCATGCCGAGGCTGCAGCCACGCTCCGGCGAGTTCGCGCCGACGCGACCGGGGCCGGCGCACGCTGTCCCTCGCGCCCCTCGCCTCCGCGTACCGCGGCCGCGGACCACGCTGCCGCCGGTAGTCCGCGCAGGCGGACTTCGTGTAGTCGTTGCAGCGATTTCAATCGCCCTCCCTGGCAGCGACGAACCGGCGTCGCTCCCGGGCACGAAGAGCTGGATCGTCCGGCTAAACATCCGGACATGCCCGCGCATGTGTGCGTGCGCGAGGGTACGTGTGCGTACGCGGTCCGTGTCGCGGGCAGACATTGCGCCGAGAGGGGCGGGGGACAGGGGAAAGGGGGCCGAACGCTCCAAATACGGCTTTGCCAACGGCCTGCGCGGTTCCGCCCGGGCCGGAAATCTTTTCCGCACCGGCAAGAAATCCGCGCCCGAACTGATACATGAACATGCTCAACTCGTTGCGGAAAGCCGCTTTTCGTGTAGGCATGAACCTCGCCACATCTGGCGGGCATGCATACACCTGCCCGTCATCCGTCCCGCGGCCGCGGCGGATTTTCGCTTGCCGAAATGTTGATCGTGCTGGTGATCTTCGGGATCGCCGCGGCCATGATCGTGCCCAGGCTGCGCGGCGTGGTCCGCGTCAGCTCCATCCAGGGCGCGCTGAACCGCGTGGCCAACGACATCTCGTACACCCGCATCCGCGCCATCCGCACCGGCTCGCGCGCGCAGCTGGTGGTGGGCGCCACCGGCAAGACCTATACGGTGACGACCGACCCCTACGGAACCGCCAGGAAGGTGGAAAAGACCGTCAACCTGGCGCTCGACTATACCGACCTGGTGCTTTCGCCCGCGAACGACACCATCACCTTCGACAGCCGCGGCATGCTGCTCAGCACCAGCTCGTCCAAGGTGAAGGCCACGCGCCAGGGGCAGACCGACAGCCTGACCATTTCCGGGGTGGGGAGAGTGTACCGTGAATACTGAGCGCGCCCGGGCCGACGCCGGGTTCACCCTGATCGAGGTGCTGATCGCCATGGTGATCCTGGCGATCGGGCTGCTGGCCGTGGAGGCGCTGGGGATCGGCGCCGCGCGCTCGGTGCAGCGCGCCCGGGTGCAGAGCGCCTACTCGGCGCTCGCCTCCGATGAGCTGGAGCAGACCATCGTGACCATCAACCAGGCCCCCACCGGGACCGTCGCGGCCAGGAGCTATACCGTGGGATCGGGCTCCGGCGCCATCAGCGGGGCCCGGGTCTCGCGCACCGCCACCTCCAGCGACGTGTCGGGGACCTCGCCCGCGCGGGGCGGCAACCTCAAGCTGTGGGTCGTGACGGTGAGCGTGCTCCCGCCCAGCGGCTCCACCGTGATCCGCACCTCCGACAGCGTGCACGTGGTGTCCAATGTCATTCGATAGGCAGGCGAGCGAGCGCGGCTTCACCCTGATCGAGGTGCTGGTGGCGCTGGTGCTGGCCTCCCTGCTGGCCGGCGTGATCTTCCAGGTGGTGCGCGGGCAGGCCCGCTTCGCCAGCGTGCAGAGCGCGCAGCAGGAGGTGCAGCAGAACGCCCGCGGCGCGGTGGAGATCATCGCCAGCGAGCTGCGCGCCGCGCAGGACTCGGGGCTGGTGGAGGGGTACGGCAGCTCGATCACCTTCCTCCTCCCCCGCGCCTGGGGCGTGAGCTGCGGGGGGACCACCAGCAAGCTGAACGTGGTGTTCCCCACCGTCCCCGACACCTCCATCATGTGGGCGCTGAACGGGGCCTCGGGGGTGGTGGCCGACACCTCCACCGTGGCCGGAACGCCCGCCTGGGGGCCGATCCCGTCCACCAACATGACGGGCGCGGCCAAGGTCACCTCGATCTCCGCGCAGAACCCGGTGCTGGGCGCCGCCAACAACGCCTGCGCCGACAGCGTGCGCACCGACTCGACCTCGGCGCGGGTGCGCGGGCGCGCGCTGAACGGGACGGGGCTGCCCACGGTGCGCAAGGGGAACTCGGTGTACCTGTACCAGCTGGTCCGCTACGACGTGGGAACGGTGAACGGGGAGTACTGGGTCCGGCGCAGCAACGGCATTCCCGGCGCCGACCCGCAGCCGCTGGCCGGGCCGATCCGGAGCGACTCGGCGCTGGCGTTCACCTACTACAAGGCCGACGGCACGGCGTTCAGCCCCGGCAACACCCTGGCCCAGCTGCGCCTGGTGGCGCGGATCGGGGTGAAGGTGGTGGCGCACAGCCGCACCAAGGGGCGCGCCGAGCTCAACGACAGCGTGCAGACTTCCGTCCTGCTGAGGAACTGAGATGACCCGCATCCGTATCCGGCGCCCGCGCCTCGCGCCCACCCCGCTGGGGCAGAAGGGGATCGCCCTGCCGCTGGCCCTGCTGGGCCTGATCGCGGTCACGCTGCTGGTCACCACCGTGCTGCTCACCAGCGGCAGCGAGTTCGCGGTGAGCGCCAGCCAGAAGGAGGCCGACCGCTCGCTGTACAGCGCCAGCGGCGCCCTGGAAGACTACGTGGCCACACAGGCCGCGTCGGGGGTGACCGACAAGTTCGTCGAGGGGACCGACACCCACACCTTCGACAACGTCAGCTACAACCTGAACATCGCGCGGCTGGCCAACCTGGTCACCATCACCCCCAGCGCGGGGAGCGCGGTGGAGACCTGGTCGCTCACCGCGGTGCCCACCCGCGGGCGCGGCGTGGGGGCGCTGGTGCGCGTGACCCGCACCCTCACCAACGCGCGGCTCAACGTGAACGCCGGCTTCACCTCGGGCGGCAACGTGCAGGTGGGCGGCTCGGCCACGGTCAGCGACGGCACCGGCCAGGTGGGGTGCGATTCGACGAAGGCGGGGTACTCGGTGGAGGTGACGGCGGGCTCCACGGTCGACGCGGGGAGCAGCAACCTGCAGGGCGCCTGGCGCACCTCCAGCGTCACCAAGGCCCAGCTGATGACGTCGGTGCTGGGGATGCCGCTCGACTCGCTGGCGGTGCAGACCGCGCAGATCAAGTTCGGGCCGTTCTTCACCGCGCGGCACATGTGCAACGATCGCCCCTCCAACACCTGCCCCACCTTCGACAACAACGTCCGTCCCAACGACAGCCGCTACAGCGCCTCCACCGCCGACTCGATCTACAACTGGGGGTGCCCCAAGGACGACATCGGCAGCGAGACCTGCTCGACGAACGGCGCCAAGCGCTTCGTGATCGTCGCGATCGACGCCGACAACGGTGACGTGAAGCTGAACGGCGACTGGGGGCAGGGAGTGCTGATGGTGCTGCACGGCACGCTGGAGATCCAGGGCAACTTCGTGTTCCGCGGCATCGTGCTGGTGGACAAGGACCTGAAGGTGACCGGCGGCAACGGGCCGTTCCTGGGCAAGCTGGAGGGCACCGTGGTGGCGTTCGGCGAGAACAGCCAGGTGACCGACAACGTGCTGGGCAACGCCACCATCCGCTACAACCGCTGCTCGATCAACGACGCGCAAAACGCGCTCAACCGCTCGCGCCTCGCAGACATGCCGCAAGTGCTTGGGCAGCCTACGTTTGCATGGTACGAGCTGGTGCGCTGAGGCGGGGGCATGTGCGGGCGTGCTTGACGCCCGCACTGCCGCGCGCTATACTGCCGCCATCCCCCCACACCGATCACGCCTAACCGCCCTTCGCCGCTGTCAGCATTGCGGCGCAGCCCGACGGACCCTTTCGCGCGTCCCATGGTCTCGTTTCTAAGCCGCAACCGCACCACGGTGGGGCTCGACATCGGCAGCGGCCTGATCAAGGTCGCCGTGGTCGACCACGCCGGGCCCCAGCCCGAGCTGGTGCACATCTCCCACACCCCGCTCCTTCCCGACGCGATCGTGGAGGGCGAGGTGATGGACCCCCAGATCGTGGTGGAAACGCTCCGCCTTCTCTTCGACACGGCCCAGCTCAAGCCGCGCCGCCTGGTCA
>DASSME010000143.1:0-9707 GCA_035689035.1 Longimicrobium sp.
GCTCTTGCTCGTACGGACGGAAGTTGTAGCTCATCGGGAATCCGGCGCGGACGCGGGTGGCAGCACGGCAGCTCTTCGTGCAATTTACTCCACCTCCTTCCTGTCCGCACCGCCCTTGGGGGTTTATCGGACAGGCTCTACGACCACGGGAAGCCTCGCGAACCGCGCGAGGCTGCGGGCGCGGCATCCTCGCGATGCCCAGGCGTTCGTGCATCCGACACGCGACGCGGGCGGCACCCTCGCGAACGTTTCGACGCCCAGGATCCGCCGGGCACGCTTCCCGACCGACGCCGCGATGAAGCAGCCGCGCGAAGCGCCCCCGGTCCCTCTCCCAGGCTGTTTTTGGGAGAGGGACAGGCTTTCAGGACGCGACGCAGTCGCGCCTGAAGCCAGGGTGAGGGCCCGCGGGCCTCGCCCGTACGCACCGAGCCCCTCCCCCGGATTCCGGAGGAGGGGCTCGGCTCGTTCATCCCCAGGTACGGTCTACGACTGCGCGGGCTGATCAGCCGCCGCCGGCTCGGCCGTGTCGAAGCCGACCTGCAGGGTACGGCTCTTCACCTGCTCCAGGATGCGGTCGGCCAGCGCGGCGCGGTCCACCACCTCCTGCTTGCGGCCGGCGCCGCGCACGCGCACCGCCGCCGTGCCGCCCTCGGCCTCGCGCGCGCCGATCACGGCCATGTACGGCACCTTCTGCGTCTCGGCCTCGCGGATGCGGTAGTTCAGCGTCTCGTTGCGGTCGTCCACGTGGGCGCGGATGCCGCGGGCGCGCAGCTCGGCGCCGTACGCCCGCGCCACGCCGGCCTGCTCGTCGCTGATCGGGATCACCACCACCTGCACCGGCGACAGCCACACGGGGAACGCCCCCGCGAAGTGCTCGATCAGGATGGCGATGAAGCGCTCGAAGCTCCCGCTCACCGCGCGGTGGATCACCACCGGCCGGTGCGGCAGGTTGTCTTCGCCCACGTAGGTGAGGTCGAAGCGCTCGGGGTTGCTGTAGTCCAGCTGGATCGTCCCCAGCTGCCACGCCCGCCCGATCGAGTCCGTCACGTCGAAGTCGATCTTGGGGCCGTAGAAGGCGCCGTCGCCCTCCTTCAGCTCGTACGGCATCCCCGTGGCCTCGAGCGCCGCCTTCAGCCCCGCCTCGGCGCGGTCCCACATCTCGTCGCTGCCGATGCGCTGCTCGGGGCGCGTGGCGAACTTGAGCGAGGCCGTGAGCCCGAACGCCTCGTAGTAGCCCAGGATGAACTTCAGCAGGAAGTGCACTTCTTCCGCGATCTGGTCCTCGCGGAGGAAGACGTGGCAGTCGTCCTGCTGGAACTGCCGCACCCGCGTGAGGCCGCTGAGCGCGCCCGACAGCTCGTTGCGGTGCAGCACGTCGAACGTCACGTAGCGCGTGGGCAGCTCGCGGTAGCTGTGCCTGGCCGAGCCGAAGTACAGGAAGTGGCTGGGGCAGTTCATCGGCTTCAGCGACATGTCGTGCTCCTGCGTCTCGGTGTCGAGGACGAGGAACATGTTCTCCCTGTACTTGCCCCAGTGTCCGCTCTGCTCCCACAGCGCCTTGTTGTACAGCAGCGGCGTCTTGACCTCCTGGAAGTCTTCCTGCTGCCGCTCGCGCACGAAGTCGACCAGCGTGTTGTACAGCGTCGTCCCCTTCGGCGTCCAGAAGGCGGCGCCGGGAGAGACGGGGTGGAACTGGAACAGGTCCAGCTCCTTGCCCAGCTTGCGGTGGTCGCGCTTGCGCGCCTCCTCGAGCTGGTGGACGTACTGCTCCAGCTCGTCCTTGCTGAACCACGCCGTGCCGTAGATGCGCTGAAGCATCTGCCGCTTCACGTCGCCGCGCCAGTACGCGCCGGCCGTGTTGAGCAGCTTGAAGTGCTTCAAGCGGCCCGTCGACGGCACGTGCGGGCCGCGGCACAGGTCCAGGAAGGGGCCGTTGCGGTAGACCGTGATCGTCTCGTCCGGGCCCAGCTCCTCGAGCCGCTCCAGCTTGAGCGGGTCGTCGGCGAAGAGCTGGCGGGCCTCGTCGCGGCTCACCACGCGCCGCTCGAAGCCCTGGTCCTCGCGTGCGACGGCCTCCATCTCCTTCTGGATCTGCTCCAGGTCGTCGGGCGTGAAGGGCCGGTCGACCTCGAAGTCGTAGTAGAAGCCGTCCTGGATGGAGGGCCCGAAGGCGATGTGGGCGCCGGGGCGCACCTTGCGCACGGCCGTGGCCAGCACGTGGGCGGCCGAGTGGCGCAGCACGTCCAGCGCCTCGGGGCTCTTCTCCGTGAGGATCTCGACCCGGGCGTCGCCCTCGATCGGCCGGCCGAGGTCGACCACCTGGCCGTCCACCTTGGCGGCGATGGCGGCCTTCGCCAGCCGCGAGCCGATCCCCTCGGCCAGGTCGCGGGCGCTGGCGCCCCTGGGCAGCTCGCGCACCGAGCCGTCGGGGAGTGTGACCTTCACCGTGTCTGCCTGTTCTGCGATGCTCATTTCTATGTCCCTGCGGCCGCGAACCCGGCCGCCGTGTCAGCGTGGAGGATAAACGAAAAAGAGTGCGAGTCCCGCGGCGAAGGCCACGGTGAAAACGGCCCAGGGCCACAGCGCCCGGGCCTGCACACTCCTGTCTTGCGTGTCCTCCATGCGAACCTGCTTCATCTGTCTGCTTCCCGAACGGGCGAACTCGAGGCGTAGAACCTGGAAATTTAGCGAAAGAAGCCGGAAGGCGGCAACCGGGGGCGGCCCTCACCCTGGCTTTCAGGCGCGCGACTGCGTCGCGTCCTGAAAGACTGTCCCTCTCCCGAACTGCAGGAGAGGGACGCTTGGCGCTTCGCGCGGCTGCTTCGCTCAGGTCGCACAGCGTGACGGTGCAGTGGCACAGACTTTTGCACGGTGACCTGCCGCGTCAGGCCGCGTCGTGCAGGACCTCGGGATGCTTGTCGACGATCTGGAGGAGCGGGCCCGCTTGGATCGCGGCGCCCCTGCTCCCAGTTGCGCAACGTCTTCACGCCGATGCAGAGCACGGCGGCGAACCGCTCCTGGGTCATCCCCAGCCGCTCGCGGATCGCCCGCGGATCGGGCCCGCCGACGAACGTCACGCGGACGTCGGCCGGCTCGCCGCGCAGGTACCCGCCTGCTTCCCTGACGCTCTCGCACAACTGGTCGAACTGGTGCTGGTTCATATCCTCCGCTCCCAGGTCAGGTTCAGGGCGGGAATATTGAAGATGAACAGATCGACCAGTACGGCAAGATCCTACCACGGCACGTAGCCCGAATCCCCTCCGTCGTGGAAGTCCGCGAAGGCGGACTGCGTGCCGTTGTAGCGGGGACGCGGGGACTTCAGACCCATACCCCCGGGAGTTCCTCACCGCTTTCCCGCCCGCCCCTCGCGGCGATACCTTTCCTGCACCGCCCAATCCTTATCCGCCCGATCCACCGGCCAGCCCATGCCCCGCGTGGTACTGATCACCAACGACAACACGCACGGCCAGCGCGTGCTGCAGATGGTGTGGCAGCGCGGCATCATGCTGGACGCGGTGCTGATGCTGTCGGGAACGCTGGGGGTGCCGGAGCTGCGCGGGGCGGGGCTGGGGAAGAGGCTGCTGCGCTGGCCGCGGACCTTCGCGGGCACGCTCCGGCGGCGCTACCGCTTCCACCGCAAGCGAAAGCCCGGCTACGCGCAGCGGTGCACGCGGGTGATCGTGACGGGGGCGATGAACGGCCGCAGGCTGGTGAGCCAGCTGCGCGCGCTGCAGCCGGACTGGATCGTCCTGGGCGGCGGCGGGATCCTGGAGCCCCAGGTGATCGAGACCGCGCGGATCGGCGTGCTGAACGCGCACCCGGCGCTCCTGCCGTGGACGCGCGGCGTCGGCACCACCGGCCCGGCGCTGGAGCACGGGGTGGCGCTGGGGGCCACCCTCCACTACGTGGACGGGGGGATCGACACCGGCGCCGTGATCGAGCGGAGGCTGGTGGCGGTCGCGGAAGACGAGACCCGGCTGGCCGCGCTGGACCTGGCGTGCTGGGAGCTGGCGGCGGAGATGATGGCCGACGCGGTGGAGGGGATCGTGCGCCGCGGCGAGGTGCCGCGCGGGGTGCCGCAGGCGGCGCGGTACCCGCTCTTCCGCTGGCCCAGCCAGGACGATTTGCGGCGCCACGCCGAGGTCGCCGCCTCGGGCCGCGCCTGGGCGCTGTACGACCTGTGGCGGCCGCTGTGCGTGGACCCCGAGCGGAACCTCCTCCCCTCGTACGACTTCGAGGCGCCGCCGTCGCTCACCCTGGAGCCGGTGGCGTCGCGGGCGGGGTGATCGCGGATCCGCGAGGATCGTTCACGCCGAACGAGCGGGATGGAAGCAGTTCAGACGGATCGGTCGGTTCCGAGCCCCGCCTCTCGAGTCGACGGATCTGGTACCATGAAACGGAGAAGGGGCATGCTCGCGCATGCCCCGTCCGGTGCGGGGAGGAGCCGCAATCTCCTCCCGCGTTGGTCTCCCACGGTGTCTTACGCATCCGGGCGCGGTCTGTTTCAACCCGGCCCGCATCCTCACCCGCCGCTAATCGTGCTGGTTTTTTACCCCCGTCCACCGTCACGCGCGGCGGGCGGAGCGGCTCATCGCTCGCAGGTGGCGGCGGCGCGGCCCGAGAGGGCGTTCGCCACCCCGTCCAGGCTGCACGCGGCGCTCTGCAGGGTGCCGCGATCCGAGCCGCCCACCAGCCCGGCCAGCGCCAGGGTGCCCAGCACGATGCTCATCTTCACGATCTTCATGGTCGGGGCTCCGTTCGTCAGGTCGTTGTTCGGTCTGCCGCCGCGATGAAAGGCGAGCTTCGCGCCACGCGGGGCCGATCATCTCAAGTGGTTCAACCACAGATACTTGGGCTTCGCCGCACGCGGGCTTTCGCGGGCCCTCCGTCCGTCCATCCTCCGGTCACCCCGCCCGCCGCCGGCCGGGGAAATCCGCGCCGCTGCGCGATGTCCGGAGATTTGTCGGCGTGGCGTACAGTGTACGGAAATCCGACAGCGGCTACTTCAGGCGGGCGATCATCCAGCGCGTGCCCTCCACGCTGGCGCTGAGCGACACGGTACCGCCGCTGCCGCCGTCCTTCACCCGCACGAAGAAGCTGCTCCCCGCGCTGCGCTGCACCTGGTAGGCGAACGACCTCCCCGGCTGCACCTCGTCGAGGGCGGCCTTCCAGGCGTAGTCGTTGTCGGGGTCGGCCGCGTGGTCGAAGACGGGGTTGTTCAACTCGGCGAACTCGGTCTGGTCGTCGGCGGCCTGGGTGAGCGTCCAGAGCAGCACGGCGTCGGCCGGCTCCCACTGCGCGCCCAGCACGGCGCGGACGCGCGCGGCCAGACCCTGGCGCCGCACGCCGGCCGCGTCGGTGCCGTACCACCCCTCCACCGCGCCGCGGGCCACCTGCGCCAGCGCCTCGTCGGGCGCCACGCCGCGGCGGGCCATGCGCACCTCCACGTCCTGCAGGAACGAGGCGGCGTCGGCGTACCCGCGCGAGATGCGGCCGCGGGTGTCGGCGGGCTGCAGCGCCAGGGTGATGCCGGGGTTGGGCGAGCGCAGCCGGTCCTGCCAGCTCCAGTTGCCGGTGAGGGAAACGCCCAGCGAGCGGCGCACCAGGTCCAGCGAGACGAAGTCCGCCGTCCCCTCCATCGCCCACGCGGGCCCGAAGGCGATGGTGCGCGGGCCGGCGGGCTGCGAATCGTAGGCGTAGCGCAGCTGCCAGGCGTGCGTCAGCTCGTGCGCCAGCACCTTCAGCCGGTAGCTGGCCACGTCCACCATGTTGTAGCCGTCGCGCACGCCGGGGCGCGCGTTCAGGTTCATCCACACGAACGAGCCGACCCCGCCGCCGTCCGCCGCGGCGCTGGTCGACGTGCTCCCCACGCCGTTGTCGATGTTCCACGCCGCCAGCACGATCAGGATCTGCCCCGACCCCGCGCTGGTGACGGGCGCGGCGCTCCCCCATACGCGGGCCATCACGGCGTTCCCTTCGCGCTGCAGGTAGTCGAGCGCCGTCCCGGTGTCGTCGATGAACTTGCCGGTGTGGCTCTCGCGGTCGCTCTCGACCACGGCCAGCACGTAGCGGCCCACCACCTTCTCCACCTTCGCGGTCACCACGCCGCCCTCCAGCGCCTTGAGGCTGAAGCGCTCGCCCTGCTGCCACGGCGTGGCGCGGCTGAAGGGGCTGAGCGGGTCGGCCGCGGCGTCGGCGCGCACCCGCACGTCGCCGGGCGACCGGTCGGGCGACGGCGTGCGGGTGCCCGACGGCGCGGGAGACGGGGCCGCCCCCGAGCCGTCGCCCACCATGTAGACGGGGTCGGTCGAAAGGGCCGGCTCGGGCCCGCCGCGCGCGCCGTCGATGGCGCGCGCGTCGAAGCCGGCCAGCGCGTAGCGGGCGCCGGCGTGCGGCGCCAGGCGGAAGCACGCGGCCTGCGCGCCGGTGAGCGAGGCGGTCTGCCCCGGCTGCAGGTCGAGGGTGGTCTGCGCGGCGCAGCTGGCGACGGGCTGCGCCGCGTCGGGGGCGGTGGCGCCGCCGCCGGTGCCCCCGTCGCCGCACGCGGACAGCGGCAGCGCCAGGGTGAGCAGCGCGATCGGGACGATGGATGAGCGGGTCGCGGGCATGGTCTGGCTCCGGGTCCATGCCGCGCCGGGATCAGCGCGGCCGGCCCCTCCCCAAGCCAGTGCCGTACCGCGTGCGCCGAGTCTTCTAACTTACGCTTTCACAACGGGATAGACAGATTTGACCCGGCACGCCGGATGTGTCCCGTCTGCCGAAAGATCCGACACGGCTTCGATGGGGGACGGCGGTGGAACGTGGTGAATGGCGGCTTTCTGGAGCGAGTGTCCGGCGGGAGCGCGGTGTCGAGAAATTCGACAGGGGGGGATTTACCGCGGCCGGGCGGAGTCGCTGGCGCGAGGTTACGCGCTACGATTGTTCCGCATCCGGAAGGCCCGTGGGCGGAACGAAGACCGCCGAAATCTCTTACGGAGGGACGGAGGGATGGAGAGCTTGGCCGCAGTTCCCCCGTTCATCCGTTTCTCCGTGAGACCCGTCCCGGAAGAGTGTCGCACGCGCTTGGCCGGTGGATCACTACCAGATCCGGCTGAACTGCTTCCTCAAGCAGGGTCCGCAGGGTTCGCAGAAAAACCCATCAGTTCTCTGCGAACGCTGAGAACCCTGCGTGAGGCCATGATGATCTTCATGTGAACGAAACACGCGGATCTGGTATCAGGATTAGGTGGCCGTTAAGGCTCCCCTGGCCGGGTCCGTGCGGTGGAATCGATCGCCGGATGCCGCTGTCCATCATCACGGCGGGCGGATGGAAGGCGCCTGACGATGTCCGGACCATGTTCTCTGGAGAGATGACGATGAGACGAGTTGCACTCCTGGCCGCGCTGGCCGCGGCGCTGGGCGCGGGATCGCTGGCGGCGCAGGATGGCCCCGCCCCGGGCGGCCCTCCGCCCGGCGGCCCGGGGATGGGACCGCCGATGGGGATGCCGATGGGGCCGCCGCCCGCGGCCGACTTCTTCCTGGGCCATACCGGCGAGCTGCGGCTGAGCGACGCGCAGGTGGTGCGCTTGGCCGCCATCGCTCGCCGCGCGGCCGAGCGGCGCGACGCGCAGCGCCCCGCCGCCGGCGCCCAGCAGCCCGACGCCGCGCGCATGCGCCAGCTCCACGAGCAGATGCGCGAACAGGCCCGCACCGACCTGCGCGACGCGCTGGCGGTGCTCACCGCGGACCAGCAGGCCCGCGCCTGGGAGATGATGGCGCACCACCCCGGCGGACCGGGCGGACCGGGCGGACCGGGCGGGCCGGGTGGACGCGGCGGCCCCGGACGGATGGGGCCCGGCGCTCCCGGCGGCCCTCCGCCGATGGACGGACGGCGCGACCGTGGCACCACCCCACCCCCGCCCCCGTCGCGGCCGCAGGGGTGAAGCCGACGACCAAGTCACCCAAGCGAAGGGGGACCGGGCTGGTGCCCGGTCCCCCTCGTCCCTTCCCCCACGCCGGTCGCGTGAGGCTTTAGTTCCCTCGGCCGACCCGGATGGCGGCGGCCAGCGCGGCCACGGCGCCCACCACGGCGCCGATCGGGCCCACGATGTCGCGCAGCACGTTGCGGCGGCGCGCCACGCGGATCTGGTCGCCCGAGTGGATGCGCATGGCGGCGGTGGCCGCATCGGGGCGCTGCAGGTTCACCACCATCTCGCGGCCGTCGCGCAGCACGTACACCCGGTCCAGCCGGCCGAACTCGGTCACGTTCCCCGCCGCGGCCACCGCCTGCCCCAGCGTGGTCTCGGGCGGCAGCGGATACAGGTTGGGGAGCCGCACCTCGCCGCCCACCGCCACGCGGAACAGGTAGCCGAACACGAAGCTGGGGTCGCGCTCGTAGCGCGCCAGCGCCTGCCGCAGGCGGTCGCGCACCACCCCGCGCGGCACCCCCACCACGTTCACCTCGGCGAGCAGCGGGTGCTGGATGGTGCCTTCGGGGCCGATGGCGAAGTCGCCCGTGAACTCGGGCTGGCGGAACACCGCCAGGCGGATCACGTCGCCCGGCTGCAGCGAGCTCGAGTCGGCGGCCTGCGCGGCGGCACGGGCCGGGAGCGCGGCGGCCAGGGGGAGCACGAGGGCGAGCAGGAGCGTTCGGCGCATGGTCACCTGGACGGGTGTGCGAGGGTGTGCGGAGCCGGCGTGCGGCGCAACCTACGACGCGCACGAATGAGCGTAAAGAGCGACAGCCTTGTGCAGAGCCGCTACGTTTCGCATATTCCTTGTGGGCAATCCTTTGTGCTTTTCTCGCCCGCCCTCTGCCTCACAATCGCGGCTCCACTCTTCATCCGCCTCCGTCTCAGGCAGGCCCGGACCCACGATGCCACGTTCCCATGTCATTTTGCTGGCGGCCGTGCTGCTGATTCCGGCGCACGCGGCGGCCCAGCGCCCCGCGCAGCCCCACAAGCGCACCACCGCCCTTTCGCCCGGGATGACGCCGGCGCAGGTGCGCCAGGTGATGGGCGAACCCGTGCGCGTGCGCCGCGAGGGCGACCTGGCGTACATGGAGTACCCCAACGGGTGCCCCGGCTGCGCCAACGACTACGTGGTGATCCGCGACTGCCGCGTGGTGGCCGCGCACTTCGAGAACCCGGCGCGGCAGCTGCTCACCACCCCCGCGCCCGACCGGGCCGCGCCCCCCGAGGCCGAGTGCCGGCTGGCCGCCAACGACCCGGGCGCCGCCGCCGATCACCACGCCGGCGTGGCGGGCGCGGTGGCGTCGTCCGACACCGGCCGCGTACCCGGTCCCCCGCGCGACGCGGGGCCGGGGGGGATGGCGCCCGCCGCGCCCACGGCCATGCAGGCGGCGGCCACCGTGCCCGAGCCCGCCCCGCAGGAGGGCACCTCCGCCGAGTGGCGGCACCGGCTCACGCTGCGGCGCCCCGCCACGCACCTGATCGCGGTCCCCGCCGCCAGCCTCAGCTCGCCGATCGCCTTCGGCGTGCAGATGGGCGAGGGGTTCGCAGGCTTCGCCTACCAGGAGCGCACCCGCTACACCTCCACCGACGACGGCGCGGCGGCGATCGGCATCGGGCTGGGCGACCGGCGCTACGTGGCGCTGGAGGTGGGCGTCACCTCGTACTCCACCGTGCGCGGCGGCGGGCCGCTGGAGACCGGGGGGGTGAGCTTCAAGGCGCACCACGCCTTCAACGACCGCTGGGGCGTGGCCGTGG
>DASSME010000144.1:0-10885 GCA_035689035.1 Longimicrobium sp.
CACGACCTCACCTCCTTCGATCAGCCGGTCACATCACCGGGTAATCCGGCACCTCGCACTTGCGGAGGTCCGGCGGGCGGGCATCGACGGCGGTCGTGCGCCCGGGCACGGCATCGACGCGAAAACGCCACCTTCGGCCGCGCCAGGCCAGCACCACCTCGTACGGCTGGGGCGTGGGCGTGAAGACCAGCACGTGATAGTACCAGGCCATGCCGATGTACCCCGGCGCTTCGGGTACGAGCTTCGACCGCCACGCCGTGTCCGCCGCAACCTGGGCCGCCGGAAGTATGTACAGGTGCGCGCCCTTGGGGCAGCCGCTGATCCGAAGCTCCGCGGGCTGGCTGCCGGGCGGGGGTGCCGGGTCCGCGCGCACCACGGGGAGCGGAACATTGCTCTCGTAGGGCTGAAACTCGCACCCGGCATTCACGAGCGCGTAGATTACCGCGAAACTCCGAGCGCCGGTCTCGGCATACACCGGCACTCCCTGGTACTCGCCGATCCACCACAGCAGGCTCGGCGAAAGCTTCCGCGGCAGGCCGTACTTCACGAACCTGCTCCCGTAGACCGTGATCGGCTCATTGTTCTTGAACCACGCGGCGCCTGCCGCGTAGCGCATCGGCCCCGCTGCGTCGCCCGCCGGCGCCGCGCGCGGCAGATCGCACTGCGCGGCCGACGACGATGCCGCACCGGCGAGCAATGCGCATGTGACGAGGAATGCAGCCGTCCTCATCCCGTTCCTGATCTCCCGATCCAATCCGGCGGCTCCATCTTCGCCTCGCTGAACGCCTGCCGCACGGCCTCGATCACCTTTGCCGCTGCCCTGCCCTTCTGCCCCTCCGGCAAGCCGCCCAGCAGAACGTTGATCGCGGCCCGCGCCGTCGTCTCGTCCGCCCCGGCGTGCGCGCTCGCCTCGCGCACGTACCACTCGCGCAGCTTGCGGGCAGTGGCCGCGCGAGGCCGGCTCACACCCGTGATGTAGAGTTTCAGCCCGCGATGCGTGAGCCCGACCTGCTCGGCAACCGTGCGCAACGAGCTCTTCTCCAGCGCATCCCGCAACGCGGCACGCAGCACGTCGTCCGGAGGTGCGCCGCTCATAGGCACCTCCGCCGCAGACTTGGGCTCGTCTGGATAGATTGGATATAATCCGGTTGGCTACACTGGATACTGTAGACTGGGGGCCAGACGAGTGCAAGAGCGAGGAACGACCGTCGCGAAACCGAGTTGGAGCTGCGGGAGACCTGGGCGGGCGACATCCTCCTCGAGCAGCTTCACCTGGCCGAGATGCGTGAGGCCATCCGTGCGCACGCAGCCCAGACCGGCACGCCCTACTCCGCGATCGCGTCGGAACTGAAGATGTCGCCGCGCCGCCTGCGCGACTTCCTTGCCGGCACGGAGCTTACGAACGACGACTGGGCCCCCGTCGCGCTCTGGTGTGAAGACAAGCCGACCCCGCAGATCGTGCCGGAGACGGTCGCGCTCGGCGTGCTCGCGCGCTGGGCGCCTCGCAAGCACGTGCGCGACGTTCGTGCGGCGATCGCGAACGTCACCCGCGCCGAGTACGCGCGCATCGGGCGGCAGCTACCGTCGTGGACGGCGGAGGCATTGGTGGAATTCGACATCCGGCACAGCTAGTGTATAGGTAATCTCGGCTTGGAATCTCATTCTTCGGTTACAAGACTCTTTACAAGCCGGCCGAAGTCAGCCCACTATAGGGCGAGCATTCCCTAACCTTCTGCCAAGAACCCTGTGGCAAACAACGACACGTTCCCTGAACGCATTCTGCCATTCCAGTTTGACGGGCGTCGAATCACGATGTCCGATCTGCTGGAGGCCACAGCGCGCGTTCTTTCGATTTTGAAAGATGTTGACGCTCGCGCTACTGGGGTTGAGGATGGCAGCCTGGACTGGGTAATCAAAGATATGCGTTCCGGAAGCGCCGTATTCGAGGTGTACGCCGAGGCCAAGGGAGAAAGTACTCCGGTGTGGGCCGCTGAAACCGTTGTGAACCGCTTTAAGGTCGGCATGCGCCAAGTCATTGAAACGGGCGAACGACCGGACTACTTCAGCGAATACGCCATGCGGCGGGCATTCGAACTTACTTCTATTCTCGGTGAGAATGGGATACAGGCGTTTAGGTTTGGTACAAACGGTGATTCAGTCGAACTCCTTCCTTCCATGCGGAAGGCAGTGAAGGAGACTTTAGAAGGAAGGTACCGGTCGATTGGTAGTGTCGAAGGACAAATCGATTCGCTCTCGGCTCACGAGGAACCTTTTTTCTGCACCGTTTACACCGCTTTGACGAAGGAACCTGTACGCTGCTACTTCAATGCGCCGCTTCTGCAGGATGTATACGATAATTTTCGACGGCGGGTGACGATCCACGGGGTGTTCACGACGCGCGCTGACGGTGAAGTCACGAGTATGCGCGCGAGTCGGATAGAGCCGTTCCCTGAAGAGGACGAACTTCCGACGGTAGACGATATTATTGGGATTCTGACGAATGGCAATTGAGCGGCGGTACTGGGATTCAGCTTGTTTCATTGCGATCCTGCAAAAGGAAGCGCAACGCGTCGGCGTGTGCGCGCCCATACTCCGTGCCGCCGAACTACATGCCCTCGAAATCGTTACATCCACCCTGACCATTGCGGAGGTTCTGTATCCGCAGGGCAAGACAAAGCTGGACGCGAGCTTGCGTCAGGAGGTCAAGCGGTTTCTGCTCCGACCGGGTATCGTTTTGGTAGATCTAAATCGCACTGTAGCACAGGATGCCCAGGAACAGGTTTGGGATCGAAATGTTCGGCCCAAGGATGCTATCCATATTGCATCCGCTTTGTACGCTGGGGTCGAGATCTTTGAAACATATGACGAGAAGGTGCTCCGCCATTCGGGAAAGGTGGGTGGAACCCCCCCGTTGATTATCCGCGAACCTGAACCGTGGCCGGCCAAGGTAGCGCGGCGAACAGCGCCTCAAGGAGACCTTCTATTAGGAGATGCAGAATGAGTGTGCTCGCCGAGTCGCAAAGCTGTTCACCCACGCGCGTGGCGATCGACACCGGTCGCGCCTGAACAGGTATGGCAATTCGAGACTGGCACCCAGGTCAGTTGGTTGTGCTGTGGGCCGGCGGCGCATTCATTGAATGGCTAGCATTCGGTATTGCCTCGGACCTTGACCCTCCGTCGAAGATAATAGGTATCTTCGCGTTCTTCGGCACGCCACCCGCCTTGCTTGTGGTGACGTGGATCTGGTTTGGGAGTAGATCTAGACACTGAGCGGGGAACGTCACGCTAGGGCCGTCCCCGTTTTATTTTAGCGGCGAGTGTTTCGTTCACTGCACCACGCGCCGCACCTCGCCCAGGCCGACGGCGGCGCCGCCGCGGCGGGGGTCGCTGGCGCCGGTGACGTAGCCGCTGGGGAGCACGATGATCGTCTGCACGTCGCCCTGGTAGCCTTCGCGCTCGGCCATGGCGTGGCCCATCTGCCGCAGGCGCGCGACGGTGCTGTCGTCCAGGCCGTGGCGCTCGTAGCGCAGCGTGTCGGGGAGGTGCTGGTGGTGCAGGCGCGGGGCGAGCTCGGCCGTGGCCACGTCCATGTTGAAATCCACGATGTTGCTCACCATCTGCGCGATCGAGGTGATGATCGTGCTGCCGCCCGGCGTGCCCGTCACCGCGCGCAGGCGGCCGCGCTGGTCCAGGATGATGGTGGGCGACATGGCGCTCAGCATCCGCTTGCCGGGGGCGATGGCGTTGGCGGCGCCCTGCACCAGGCCGAACTGGTTGGGCACGCCCGGCTTGCTGGTGAAGTCGTCCATCTCGTTGTTCAGCAGGAACCCGGCGCCCGTCACGGTCACGCCGCTGCCGTAGAGCGAGTTCAGCGTGGTGGTCACCGCCACCGCGTTGCCCAGCTGGTCCACGATGGAGTAGTGCGTGGTGTTCTGCCCCTCGGCCGGCGCGGGGCCCAGGCCGGGCGCCACGTCGGCGCTGCGCGTGGCGCGGTCCAGGCGGATGTCGGCGCGGCGGGTGGCGGCGTACTGGTCCGAGAGCATCCGCGCGGTGGGCTGCCGCACGAAATCCGGATCGGCCAGGTAGGTGTTGCGGTCAGCGTAGGCGCGGCGCGCCGCCTCGGCGAAAAGATGGACGTACCGCGGCGAGAGGAAGCCGGCGGAGCGCAGGTCGTACCCCTCCAGGATCTTCAGCATTTCCGCCATCGTCGCTCCGCCGCTGGACGGAGGGGGCATGGAAATGACCGTGTTGCCGCGGTAGGTGAAGCGGAGCGGGTCGCGCCAGACGGCGCGGTAGCGGGCCAGGTCCTCGCGCGTCATGATCCCGCCGCCGCGCTGCATCTCCTGCTCGACCAGCTCGGCTGTGCGGCCTCGGTAGAAGCCGTCGGCGCCCTGCTGCTGGATGCGGCGCAGCGTCTCGGCCAGCTCCGGCTGCGCCAGCCGGTCGCCCACCACCAGCTCGCGGCCGCCGGGCGCGAAGATCCGCTGCGTACCGGGGTAGCGCCGGAGGATGTCCTTGTTGCGGTGCAGCGACCCGGCCAGCCGCTCGTGGATCACGATCCCCTCGGCCAGGTTGATGGCCGGCTGCACCAGCTCGGCCCACGGCAGCTTGCCGAAGCGCTTGTGCGCCTCCCACATCCCCGCCACCGAGCCGGGGACGCCGCTCGCCAGGTGGCCGAAGAGCGAGAGCGTGTCGCTCACTGCGCCCGTGGGCGTCAGGTACATGTCGCGCGTGGCCTTGAGCGGCGCGGCCTCGCGGAAGTCGAGGGCGGCGGTGGTGCCGTCCGCCATCCGCACCACCAGGAAGCCGCCGCCGCCGATGTTCCCCGCCTCGGGGTTCACCACCGCCAGCGCGAAGTGCACGGCCACCGCGGCGTCCACCGCGTTGCCGTTGCGGCGCAGGATCTCGCTCCCCACCTCGCTGGCGACCCGGTCCGTGCTCACCACCATCCCGCGCGCGGCGACGGTGGGGGTGATGGCGCCGCGCTGCAGCTCCCACCCCGCGGGGAAGCGCAGCGTGGTGTCGGGCGGCGTGGCGGCGGCGCGGGTGCCGGCGGGGCGGGGCGTTCCGGCGGCCAGAAGGAGCGGAACCAGCGGGAGCAGCGCGCGGCGAAGGAGCATCGGTGCGGTCACGGTGGCGGTGTGGCGCGTCTCGTCTCGGGATGATGATGGGATAGTGCGTTCCGGCGCCGCTCGTCGCAACCAGCCCCGCTCATTCATCCGGGGAAAAGCAACAGCGGGTCACACGGAGCAGCGGAGAGCAACGGAGCAGCGGAGAACTGCAACCACGTGCCGGGTTTGGTTCTCCGCTGCTCCGTTGACCTCCGTTCCTCCGTGTGACCCGCTGTTGCCGTTACGTCCCGCAGCGGCGGATCGTGGTTTTCGCGTTGACGTTGATGGTGAAGCGCCGCACGACGAGGGAGCCGAAGACGCCCACGCCGTCACCGACGACCGTGGAGATGCGGATCAGCCCGGACGGGTTGAAGTTGCCGCCACGCACGCTGTTCACCCAGTTGCGGTCCGCCGCGGCCAGGACGAGCAGCATGTCCACACCCTCGGGGAAGCCGTTCTCGATCGCCTTCAGCAGGTCCACGTCGTAGTTGAAGCGCTCGAAGACGCCGAACTCCTTCGGGAACAGGATGGTGGTGTCGGTCTCGCTCACCGCCAGGCCGCGCAGCTCGAAGGGGTCGGGCGCGGGGACGCCCAGGGCGTGCGGCAGCCCGTTGATGTTGAGGTCGGCCACGTAGCTGGCCGCGCCGTCCGCCTGCCGCCAGAGCAGCGTGAACCCGGTTCCCGGCGCCAGCGAGCACCCGCGCAGCCCGTTCCCCAGGTTGCCGTTGATGGACGGCACCGCCAGCGCCCCGGGCACCTGCGTCCGCCCGCGGATCGTGCGCCCGTCCACGGTCTCCACCAGCAGGTCGTAGGTCGAGCCCGGGAGCACCCACCCCGCGTCGGTGCTGGGCGACACGTAGCAGGTGCCCTGGAACTGCAGCGAGTCGGACGCCTGGTACTTCTTGTCGATGCGGTAGCAGCCGGTGGACTGCTGGAGGACGTGCACGCGGCCGTCGTCGCCGGTCACGCTCACGTGCGCGCCGGCCTCGCCGCCGCTGAAGCGGCCCTGCAGGGCGTGGTGGAGAAGCACCTGCTGCAGCGGCTCGTCGGTGCGCAGCACGGCCTCCACCACCACCACGTCCTCGCCCGGCTCGGTGGCCACCTCGGCCAGGTTGCACCCCGCCGTCATCACGCCCGCCAGGGCGGCGAGCGCCGCGCGTGTCCTCCACGTCATTCGTTCACCGCCGGGAAAGATGTACGCCATGCTGCCGCAAACGCATCGGATGCACTAGATTACGCGTCCGCGGCGGTTCACGCCCGCCGCGTCCGTACCCTCCACCGTTTTCCGCAGGGCCCCCGCATGGATACGACCATCGTCCCCGCCGCGCCCGCCGAAGAGGCCGCCGACACCATCGAGTTCTCCGAAGAGCTCATGCAGCCCCTCCTCCGCACGGCCAGCGTGGAGGAAGACGAGTTCATGGAGGAGTACCTCTGGCACGTGAACCAGTACCTGAACGAGCACGTGCGCTTCAGCGACACCAAGGCCGGCTCGGTGATCGTGCTGGCCGGCGCGCTGCTCAGCATGCTCTACGGCGGGGGGATGCACCGCACCTTCGCGGCGGTCCCCATCTCCGAGTGGAGCCTGCGCACCGTGGCCGCGCTGGTCACCTACCTGCTGCTGGGCGGCGCCGTGATGGCCGCCGCCTGGACCATGCGCCCGCGGATGGTGAAGAGCGTGCCCACCGGCTACGTGTTCTGGGAGAGCATCCTGGCGCACGGCTCGCCGGCGGCGTTCGTGCGCAACCTGAACCTGCGCAGCCGCCAGGAGCTGCTGGACCACCTGGCCGTGCAGTTGTACGTGGTGAGCGGCATCCTGAGCACCAAGTTCCGCTGGGTGGGCCGCGCCGTGATCCTCTGCCTGACCGGCGCCCTGCTGGCCGCGGTGGTGCTGGTCACCGGCTGATTCCACCTTCAAACGTCTGCCGCGGCCCGTCTTGGACACTGCGGCAGGTTGAAAGATCCGGCGCGGAGAGCTAGGTCCGCGCCGGATCGTCGTTTCCGGCGCGGCTGGGCCCCGCCCCAGGCTCGCCACCCCCTCCCCCAAACACTGCCTGGGGGGAGGGGTGCGGACTCGATATTCCATCCTCACTCCGAGTCTCTTCTCCCCTCCCCCGCGGCCGCGCCGACATCCGTCGACTCGCAACGCCCCCGCACCGTCGCGCGCAGATCCTTGGTCAGCCGCGAAGATGCTCGCATGCGAGTCCGCGCCGGCGGACTTCGGGCCGTCGTTGCCGCGGTTTCAACCGCCCCGGACCAGGAACTCGTACGAACGCCGCCCCTTCGATCGTTCTGAGGGGGTGCCACCTACGCACCCCGCGGCGGACTCCTTCCATCCGACACCCATCTTCTCCCGTCCCCTGCCGTGAATCGAATCCCTATCGTGCCGCGTAGGATCTGTCCGGTGAGGTTCGACACACGCCGGTATCGGGAGGGGAGGATGACGAGGAAATCGATCGCGCTGGCCACGGTCGCGTGCGCTGCCGCGGCGCTGGGCGCGTGGAAGATGGCGCCGCCGCGGGATCCCGTGCTCGAGGCGATGGACGTGATGATCCAGGAGGAATACCACACCGCCGCGCAGTACGAGCGCATCGCCCGCGACCACGCGGGCGCGCAGCCGTACGCCGGCTGGGCCGAGACCGAGCGCGCGCACGCCGAGCTGATCGGCTGGCTGTACCACGACCGCGGCAAGACGGCGCCGCCCAGCCGCTGGACCGCCGACGCCGTGCCCACGCGTCGCCCCCTGCCGCAGGCGTGTGCGTCCGCCCTGGCCGCCGAGGAGCGCGCGGTCCGCCTGTACGACGGGTACCTGGAGGGCGAGCTCCCCTCGGACGTGCGGCGCGCGTTCCGCCACAACCGCAACGTGTCGTACCTGCAGCACCTGCCGGTGCTGCGCGAGTGCACCCTGCGCGGCACGCCGGGGCGGTGACGGTCTTCACGGGGACGATGCCACCTGGTGGGGTGCCGGACGCCACGTATAGCGTGCCCGCGCCCGCCCCGCTCACCGGCGGCTGAAGCCGCAGCAACCACTACGAAAAGCCTCGCAAACGGCGCGAGGCTTCAACCGCCCGGCAGCGGCGGCATCACCCTTCACGTGTTCGCGGACGCGCGGGGCTTTCTCGCCTGCAGGAACGGGAGCACGCCGAAGCCGATCAGGTTCGGCAGCCAGAAGGCGAACAGGCGGTAGCCCACCACCGCCAGGGCCGCCGTGGCCGTTTCTTCGCCCACGTGGCGGAAGATCCCCACCATCATCCCCTCCACCAGCCCCACGCCGCCGGGGACCACGCCCACCTTGGCCACCATCAGCGGGATGGCATAGCCGGCGAAGAAGACGTGCGGGCTCACCACGTCGAGCATCGCCACGAACACCAGCCAGAGCGTCAGCGCGTCCAGCAGGATCATCAGCGCCGAATCGATCGCCGGGCGCACCCAGCCGCGCTCCTTCAGCAGCGCCAGCGCCTCGTACGTCGCCCGTACCCGCTCGCGCGCCGCGGCGTCGCGCGGGGGCTTGCGGCGCAGGCGGGCCCAGCGGCGCGAGACCGACAGCGCGAGCCGCTCGCCGGGGCCGGGGTGGCCGGCGGCCCACCACAGGAACGCGCCGGTGCCCAGGGTGATCGCCAGCGCCAGCCCCACCGCGGCCCACTCCGCGCCGCTCAGGCCGTGCGCCGCCACCAGCTCCACCACCCCGGTCACCCCCAGCACCACCATCACCGCGGCGTTCAGCACCGTCGGCAGCCAGCTGGCGAGCAGCGCGCCCTCGGGGCTCACGCCGGCGTCGCGCAGCCAGCGGAAGGTCGACCCCGCCATCCCGATCGCCCCGCCCGCCACCAGCCCCACGCTCCCCGACGCCACCGAGATCGCCGTCGCGCGCCCCGCGGACAGCCGGTCGCCGGTGAGCGCGACGATGTGGCGCAGCATCAGCCCGCTGCACGCGTAACTCCCGATCTGCGCCAGCGCGGCGGCGACGAGGTACGCCGGCACCATGTTGCGCAGCGTGTCGACCGAGTTCTGCAGCGGCCCCAGCTGAGGGACCACGAGGCGGACGGCCAGCGCCAGGAACACGACCATCAGCGCCCAGCGCAGCCACGGGATGCGGCGCGGACGCTCCTCCAGGTGGGCCAGCTCCACCGCCTCGCGCGCCAGCTCCCCGTCCACCGCGCGCGCCGAGCCCGCCGCGGAAGCGCTCGCGGCGGGCTCGGTGGGCTGCGAATCGATGCTGGGCTGCGTCAACGGCTCAGGCGGTCGGGAGATGACCGGCCGCGCGCCGGCCGGGTGCGGCTCCCCAGCGCCAGCCCCGTGCCACGGGAGCGGACGTTCTCGCTTGCGATGGAAGGAGTTAGGTCACATCCCCACCATCTCGTGCTCCATCGCCGCGCCCAGGATGCGCTCCATGCGGGCGAGCTGGCCGGCGGTGAGGATGCGGCCGCGCGAGGCCTCGTACGCCGCCCAGGCGCGGGCGGCGGCGGCGTTCACGCTCGCCGCGTCACGGCGGGCGAGCGCCGCGCGAACCTGCGCGGCCTGCTGCAGGCACGCGGCGGCGAGCAGCCGCTCCTGGCGATCGTCCGTGCGGGCGAGCCGGGCGGTGCGCTTCACCTCGGCGGCGCAGGCGTCCGCGGGGAGCAGCGCCACCCCCTGCGCGGCGTCCACGCCCGCGCCCGTGGCCCAGGCGGCGGGGAGGCCGGCGCGCAGGTACGGGAGCGCGCGGTGCTCCTGCGCAAAGAGGCCGTCCGGGTTGTCGAGCCAGACCCAGGCGTGGACCATGGTGAGCAGGGTGCGCCCGTCCGGCCCCACCTTCCCCCGCCGGATGCGCCGCTCCACGATCCCGTGCAGCAGCGGCCGGTCCTCGGTGGCCACGTCGGCCAGGTGCGCCACGTCGTGCGTGTGCCACGCGTCGGCGGCGCCCGCGAAGCCGGCGGGCACTGGGTCGCCCGGGCGCCGGTAGACGGTATACGCCACCCCCGCCAGCACCTTCCGCCCGCCGATGTTGGCGTACTGCAGCGTGGACGGGTGCGCCAGGTCCAGCGGCTTGCGGACGAGATCGGGCCGGTACCAGTGCTCGCCCATCAGCGGCCCCTCCTGCCCGAAGCGGCGGTACCCGTCCTTCACCGCGTTGGCGTGGTCGCGGTACCGCGCCGTCGCCGCGCGCACCGCCGCCACCTCCTCGGCCAGCGCCGCCGAGTCGCGCGCCGACATCGGCGCGGACGCGGCGGCGTGCGTCGCATGCGCGTCGTGCTGCATCTGCGCGTGGGCGTGCATCTGCGCCACCGCAGACGCCGGGATGCACGCGAGCGCGAGCGCCAGGACGGCGGTTGGGAGGATGCGGATCATGCGATGTATGACCTCACGAAGCGTGGTTCGGATCGCTCGGTACTTCGTGAGAAGAGATACAGCGGAGGAAGAGCGGGCGTTTGTGGCCTGGCGTGCGGGAGGCGGAGATCGGCGCGGCCGCGGCGGGGCCCCCCTCCCCGCGTTCCGCGGGGGAGGGGGAGCACTTCGCGCGAGGGGCCGAGATCCGCGATTCTGCCGACTCGCAGTCCGCGCAGGCGGACTTCCCGGGGTTCCAGCGGCGGGTTTCAACCCGCCGTGGCGTCGGCACGAACAGGAAACTTGATCAGCCGCACAGATACCTGGGTGGGAGTCCGCGAAGGCGCAATACCGTTTACTTTGGTGAACATAGGATATAAACTCAAGCCGAACCCCAGCTCTGGAGGCCACATGGCGCGCGTGAGCAAGGTGAGGCTGGAGGGAGACCGGCTGAGCGACCTGATGAACATCGG
>DASSME010000145.1:0-28227 GCA_035689035.1 Longimicrobium sp.
GGCGGCCGCCGGCACGGCCGCCGCGCAGGGCGCCTCCACCGACCCCCGCGTGGGGCTGAAGACCGGGTGGAGCGACGCCGGCACCGCCGCCAGCAACCTGCAGCTGGTGGGGCACGCCGACCGGCCGCAGGGCTGGTTCAACCCGCAGAACGCCGGCGACTTCGCCTTCGCCGACGCCGACCTGGCGTTCGCCGGCAACCTGGTGTTCCAGGGCGGCTTCAACGGCCTGCAGGTGTGGGACGTGTCGAACCCCGCCGCGCCCAGGCTGCGCGCCTCGCACGTGTGCCCGGGCGGCCAGGGCGACGTGTCGGTGTGGGGCAACCTGCTGTTCATGAGCGTGGAGGAGACGCGCGGCCGGGTGGACTGCGGCGGGCAGGGCGTGCAGGCGCCGTCGAGCCCCGAGCGCTTCCGCGGCGTGCGCATCTTCGACATCACCGACCTGGACCATCCACGCCAGGTGGCGGCGATCCAGACCTGCCGCGGCTCGCACACGCACACGCTGGTGGCCAGCCCCTCGGACCCGGCGAACCTGTACGTCTACGTGCAGGGCACCAGCCAGGTGCGCCCGGCCGAGGAGCTGACGGGGTGCTCGGGGCGCCCGCCGGTCGAAGACCCCAACACCTCGTACTTCCGCATCGAGGTGATCAAGGTCCCCCTGGCGGCCCCGCAGAACGCGGCCATCGTGAGCATGCCGCGCATCTTCGCGCGTGACGGCAACATCGCCGGGCTGTGGCAGGGCGGCGAGCACGGGCCGGGCACGCAGCGCAGCCCCATCACCAACCAGTGCCACGACATCACCACCTACCCCGAGCTGGGGCTGGCGGCGGGCGCCTGCGCCGGGAACGGGCTGGTGCTCGACATCCGCGACCCGGCCAACCCGGTGCGCGTGGCCGAGGTGAGCGACCCCAACTTCGCCTACTGGCACTCGGCCACCTTCAACAACGAGGGGACCAAGGTCCTGTACAGCGACGAGTGGGGCGGCGGCACGCAGGCGCGCTGCCGGGCCACCGACCCGCACCTGTGGGGCGGCGACGCGGTGTTCACCCTGGCGCCGGACCACCGGATGCAGCTGGCCGGCTACTACAAGCTCCCCGCGCCGCAGACGGCCGAGGAGAACTGCGTGGCGCACAACGGCTCGCTGATCCCGGTGCCGGGGCGCGACCTGATGGCGCAGGGGTGGTACCAGGGGGGGATCTCGGTGTTCGACTTCACCGACCCGGCGCACATCCAGGAGATCGCGTTCTTCGACCGCGGGCCGGTGGCCGACAAGCTGCTGCTGGGCGGCTTCTGGAGCGCGTACTGGTACAACGGGCACATCTACGGCAGCGAGATCGCCCGCGGGGTGGACGTGTTCACGCTCACGCCCAGCAAGTACCTGTCGCAGAACGAGATCGACGCGGCCAACCTGGTCCGCTGGGACCGTCTGAACCCGCAGATGCAGACGAAGATCACGTGGCCCGCCGCCTTCGTGGTCGCCCGCGCGTACGTGGACCAGCTGGAGCGCGGCTTCGCGCTGCACCCCGGCGACATCGCGCGCATCCGCCGCGACCTGGACCGCGCCCAGCGGCTGCGCGCCGGCTCGGCGGCGCGCCGGAGTGCGCTCGCCACCCTGGCCGCCTCCCTCGACCGCTCGGCCGACCGCGCGGCGGACCCGGCCAAGGTGCGCACCCTGGCCACCACCGTCCGCGGCCTGGGCTCGGCGCGGTAACCGGAGCGGCGAATCCCGGTCATCGGCTGGTTCCGCTGATCGGTTGATCGGACTCCAACGAGAACGCCCCGCGAGCAGCGCTGCTCGCGGGGCGTTTGCTTCGATGCCCGTCGATCGATCATGGAGTCGTACGGGCAGACTCCTTGCCTGCGCGCGATCGTCATGCAGACGCTTCTCGCGGTGGACCTGGGGGTGCGCACCGGGCTGGCGGTGTACGGCGGCGACGGGAGGCTGCTGCGCTACCGCTCGCAGAACTTCGGCAGCGCGGCGCGGCTGCGCAGGGCGCTTCCGGCGCTGCTCGAGGCCGAGCGCGGCCTGGCGTGGGTGGTGATCGAGGGCGGCGGGCCGCTGGGCGACGCCTGGGCGCGCGAGGCGGAGCGCCGGGGTGTGTCCATGCTGCGCATCGCCGCGGAGGAGTGGCGGCGCGTGCTGCTCTACCCGCGCGAGCAGCGCACCGGCGTGCAGGCCAAGCTGACGGCGGACGGCCTCGCGCGGCGCATCATCGACTGGTCCGGCGCCCCACGCCCCACCTCGCTCCGCCACGACGCGGCCGAGGCGATCCTGGTCGGCTTCTGGGCCGTGCTCGAAGTCGGCTGGCTCTCCGGGATCCCTCAAAGCCTCCGCCGATGATCGTCCATTCGATCCCACGTGTGTTCCAGGACGCGCACGGCCCGACGCCGAGGTTTCCGCCACGGTAGCCGACGAGCAGCCTCGCGCGGTCCGCGAGGCTTCCGGTCGTTGTAGACCGTGGCTTCAGCCGCCCCTGGCACGATGCCGGCGCGAACGCCTCCGCGCCGCGGACTCGCCACGGCCGCCCCGGTGCGACGCGGGCCCCAGCGCCACCACCGTCGCGGGATGCGCTACGGGCGCCCCGGCGGCAGCGTGCGGTCCTGGTTGAGCGCGTTGTAGCGGCGCAGCACCTCGAGCGTGCGGTCGATCGGCAGCGCGTCGATCGTCACGGTGCGGCCGCGGACGGGGGTGGCCTTGAAGAGGGAGTTGTAGATCGCCTCCTCGGTCGCCTCGGCCACGGCCTGGAAGAGGGGCGACATCCCCTCGTTCGGCAGGTCGGCGACGGTCGCCGCCGTGGTCGCCCCGGCGCGGCGGCGGACGTCGCGCGCGGTGGAGAAGGCGATCACGTAGTCGCCCGAGCCGTTGGTCATCGTCGCGCCCGTCCGCGCCAGGCCGCTCAGCGCGCGGGCGGCGAGACGGTCCAGGTTCCGCGCGTCCAGCGGCGCGTCGGTGGCGACGACGATCATGATGCTGCCGTCGGCGCGGTCCCCCGGGCCCTGCCGCGGCGGGGCCAGCTCGCGCTGCAGGTAGAAGCGGCCCAGCTCGCGGCCCACCGGCGCGCCGTTGATGGCGAGCACGCCGCCGAAGTTGGTCTGCACCAGCACGCCCACCGTGTACCCGCCGAGCGGCTGCGGCAGCCGCCGCGAGCTGGTGCCGATCCCGCCCTTCCAGCCGAACGCGATCGTCCCCGCGCCGGCGCCCACCGAGCCCTCCTCCACCGGCCCCGCGGACGCGCTCTCCAGCGCCCGCACCACGTCCGCCGGCTCGATCGGGCGGCTGCGGATGTCGTTCAATCCGCCGTCGTTGGTCTCGCCGACCACGGGGTTGATCGAGCGCACCTCCTCCATCCCCGGCCGCGCCAGCATCCAGGCGACCATCGCGTCCGCCGCCTTCCAGACGCAGAGCGTGCAGGTGAGCAGCACCGGCGTCTCCAGCTCGCCCAGCTCGCGCACCTGGGTGACGCCCAGCAGCTTGCCGAAGCCGTTCCCCACGCGGATCGCCGCCGGCACCCGCTCGCGGAACGGGTCGCCCTCGTGCGGCAGGATGGCGGTGACGCCGGTGTGGACCGAGTCGCCGCGGTGCAGCGTGACCTGGCCCACGCGCACGCCGGCCACGTCGGTGATGGCGTTCAGCGGCCCCGGCGGCAGGATGCCCACCACCACGCCGGCCTCGCGCGCGCGGGGCCGCGCCTGCGCGTCGGCACCGGCGGCGGCGAAAAGGGAGATCGGCATCAGGACGATGGATAGGGTGCGGCGGGTGTTCACGTGTCTGGATGCGTGGACGTGGATTGCACCTGCGGATGCGTCCGGGAAGATCCGCCCGGCGCGCGGCCGATGCAAGCGGCCACGCGGGCCGAAACACCCGGCGGCGGCGGGGGTTACCAATCCATCATCCCACACGGCAACGGCATACACGGCTATGGACGGCATGAAGACCCGGACCGTGCTCCTCGCGTTTTCCGCGCTGCTGCTGGCGGCGTGCGGCGGCAGGCAGTCGCCCCAGCCCCAGGCCGGCGGCAACGCGCGCCCGCTGACGGCGCGCGACTCGGCGCAGCGGCGGCTCTTCGAAGCCTACCGCGGCGCGCAGATGCCCTCGGTGTACGCACTGATCGGCGCGCGCGAGCGGCTGAAGCTCACCTCGGCGCAGGTCACCGCGCTGGACAGCATCGCCGAGGCCACGCGCGAGCGGAACCGGCCGCTCACCGACAGCTTGCGCAGCCTGAGCAACTCCGGCAACGGCGGGCCGATCCGCCAGCCGCGCGGCGAGTTCCAGACGGCGCGCTACCTCCCGATCCTCACCCACATCGGCGAGAACAACCGCCGCGCGGTGGAGGCGATCCAGGCGCAGCTCACCCCCGAGCAGCGCACCCAGGTGTGCGCGCTGGTGCGCGAGCAGCGCGGCGACCGCTTCGGCGGCCGTGAACGCCGCGGCGGGTACGGCGGCGGCGGGCGTGGCGGGCGCGGCGGCGGCCGCGGCACGATGCCCGGCATGCCGCCGATGGACGGCGACAGCACGCGCGGCCCCGGCGGCCGGTTCGGCGGCGGCGCCGGCGGCTGGCCCTGGTGCGCCGGCCCGAACCGCGTGCTCGTGGACTCGGCCCGCGTCGCCGCGCCGCGTCCGTAGCCGGACCATCGGCTGAACGACGAACGGCCGCCCCGCATCATCGCCGGGGCGGCCGTTTTTTGCGTTCAAGCGTTGAACGAAATCAGCTGATGATCTCGTTCAATCCCTCAATCACCTGCGCGAGTTCTTCAGGGCTCACTTCTCCGAGAGAGCCACCGATCCGCTCCGCCGCCAGCGTACGGACCTGGCTGATCTTCACCCACGAAGGTTTGGGGAGCTTGGCGGAGCCGAGGTGCAGCGTCAGTGCGAATGGCGCTCGCGGCGCGCGGCTCGTAAGCGCAACGGCAATCACGGTTTGCGAGCGCTCATTGAAAACATCGTGGCTGAGGATGAGCACTGGGCGCCGGCCGCCTTGCTGGTGGCCACGGACCGGCTCCAGGTCGGCCCCACCGAATCTCACCGCGCCTGATTCGCGCGGCTAGTACTCCGGCCAATTTCCAACGTCGGCTGCGAAGCCTTCTTCGGCCATCGCGCATTCCTCCGCCGGATCGAGCAGCGCGCACGCTTCCGCCAGGCGCGTGCGGCGAAAGGGGAGAAGCTGTTCCGCGACCGCGGCTTCAATTGCCTGGCTGCGGTTCGCCAAGCGATCCTCGCGAACGAGCGAGTCGACCTGCGCGAGCAGAGAGGAATCGAGCGTAACGGCGATCTTCGTCTTGGGCATGGTGGACCGTACCGGTCAACACGGGTGCAGTCCTTGCGGCGGGCCGGGGCTCCTTCGACGAACCTTTCGCATGGAGTGATCCGATGTCGATGCTCGACGAGTTGGTAACGCAGATCAGCCAGCGGACCGGGCTGCCGCAGGACAAGGCCCAGGAGGCGGCGCGCACCGCGGTGGAGTTCCTGGATTCGCGCCTCCCCGCGCCGATCGGCGGCAACCTGGCCAAGCTGGTGCACGGCGGCGGCGGCGCGCACGGCGGCGGGCTGCCGGACCTGGGCGACCTCGCGGGCGGGCTGGGCGGGCTGTTCGGGGGAGGAAAGTAGTCGGGGTCGGGGAACTCCGAAGGCTCGACCATCGACCGAAGGGCCGCGCGAGGTGCGCGGCCCTTCGGCGTTGGCGGAACCAGTATGTCTGCTCGTCGCTCCCATCTGCCGTCCATCTGTCCAACAACGCCGGTGACGGCTCGTTGTCTCTCCGGAGCCGCGCCCGCGGTTCGAATCGTTCCCAGTCCACCGCCAACGGAGGAGAGACGTGATGAAACGTATCCTGTCAGGCGCCCTGCTGGTCCTGCTGGCGGCGACGCCGCGCGCCGGAGCGGCGCAGGAGGCGGCGACGGTCACCGGCCGCGTGACCGACGCGTCGGGCGCGCCGCTGGCCGGCGCGTTGATCCGCATCGTCGAGCTGAGCGTGGGCACCACCGCGGCCGCGGACGGGCAGTACCGACTCGTGGTGCCCAACCAGCGCATCGGCACGGCGCCGCGCGCCGTCACCATCATGGCCATGCGCCTGGGGTTCATGGGGCAGTCGCACACGCTCACCCTGGCCCCCGGCGCCACGCTCACCCAGAACTTCCAGCTCACCTCATCGGCGCTGAACCTGAGCGCGGTCGTGGTGACGGGCGCGGCCACGGAGTCTTCGGCGCGCATCCGCATGCGCGGCAGCTCGACGGTCAACGGGCTCTCGGTGCAGGGCGGCCGATACCATGAGCCGAACACCGAGAGCTACGCGGCCATCGACGAGCCCGGCTTCCGCTCGCCGCGCGCCACGCCGCTCTCCACCTTCTCCATCGACGTGGACCGCGCCAGCTACGCCAACGTCCGCCGCTTCCTGCGCATGGGCCAGCGCCCGCCCACCGACGCGGTGCGCATCGAGGAGCTGGTGAACTACTTCGCGTACGGCTACGCCGAGCCGGCCGACGGGCAGCCCTTCTCGGTGGCCACCGACGTGGCGCCGTGCCCGTGGAACGCGAATCACCGGCTGCTGCGCATCGGCCTGCAGGGGCGCCACGTGGACACCCGCGTCCTGCCGCCCAGCAACCTGGTCTTCCTGGTGGACGTGTCGGGGTCGATGATGGCGCCCAACAAGCTGCCGCTGGTGAAGGAGGCGCTGGGGATGCTGGTGAACAACCTGCGCGCGCAGGACCGCATCTCGCTCGTCGTCTACGCCGGTGCCGCCGGGCTGGTGCTCGACGCCACGCCGGGCGACCAGAAGCCGCGCATCCTGGAGGCGATCGACCGGCTGCAGGCCGGCGGGAGCACCGCCGGCGGCGCGGGCCTCAGGCTGGCGTACGACGTGGCGAAGCGCAGCCACGTGGCCGGCGGCAACAACCGCGTGATCCTGGCCACCGACGGCGACTTCAACGTGGGCGCCAGCAGCGACGCCGAGATGTTCCGGCTGATCGAGGAGCGGCGGCAGGAAGGCACCGCGCTCACCGTGCTCGGCTTCGGGATGGGGAACCTGAAGGACAGCAAGATGGAGGGGATGGCCGACCGCGGGAACGGCAGCTACGCCTACATCGACAGCCGCGACGAGGCGCGCAAGGCGCTGGTCACCGAGTTCGGCGGCACGCTCTTCACCATCGCCAAGGACGTGAAGCTGCAGGTGGAGTTCAACCCCGCCGCGGTCGCCGCCTACCGCCTGATCGGCTACGAGAACCGCGCGCTGCGCGACGAGGAGTTCACCGACGACCGGCGTGACGCGGGCGACATGGGCGCCGGCCACTCGGTGACCGCGCTGTACGAGATCGTCCCCGCCGGCGCGCGGATGGACGTGCGCCTGCACGACGCGCCGCGCCTGCGCTACCAGCGCCGCGACGACGCCCGGCGCGCGGGCGGGGCGTCCGGCGAGCTGGCCTTCGTCCGGCTGCGCTACAAGGCGCCGGACGGCGACGTGAGCCGCGAGGTGTCGTACCCCGTCCGCGACGGCGGGCCGGGCGAGGCGGTGCGGGGCGACTTCGCGTTCGCCGCCGCCGTGGCCGAGTTCGGGCTGCTGCTGCGCCACTCGGACCACCGCGGCCGCGCCTCGCTCGAAGACGTGCTGAGCCTGGCCCGCGCCACCGCCGGCGACGATCCCTACCGCCGCGAGTTCGTGACGCTGGTCGAGCGCTTCGACCACATCGCACGCGGCGAGCAGCTCCAGCCGCTGGGCGAGGAGCTGGCGGACCGGTAGGCCTCGCTCGTGGGTCTCACCTCGCGCGGCGGGGGAGCGGAGAGAGCAGGATGGTCTCCGCTCCCCTGCCGCCGTTCGTCACCCGTCGTTCCGAGTGGTTGCGGCATCCGTGTCTCAGAACGCACCCGCAAAGTCCCTATTCGCACGATGTAGACGCCGCGTCCACCCCACGGAATCATCCTCAACTGGTTTGCCAGCAGACGTTTGCCCGCACACCCCGGGACGCAGGATGCCTGGAACACGGATTGCCGTCATCCGATTCGTCTCCCGGGCGTCTGCTTTCTTCCCACGATCATTCCGCCCCCCTTCTCCCTAGCTATTCGAGGCACAATGGCAAACACCGTCACCATCACCGCAGACTCGCTGAACGTGCGCCAGGGCGCGGGCGCTGAGCACCCGGTCATCACCTCGCTCCCCAAGGGGACGCGGTTGGAGCGGCTGGAGGAATCCGGCGGCTGGATCCGCGTCCAGCTTCCGAACGGAGCCACCGGCTGGATCAGCGCGAAGTTCGCAGCCCCCGATGCGGCGGCCCCGGCCCAGCCTGCCGCCGCTCCGGCCCAGCCCGCCGCGGCGGGAGGCGCCCAGCTGCGCGTGACCGCCACCACGCTCAACGTGCGCTCCGGCCCCAGCAAGGACGGCGCGGTCGTGACGCAGCTGCCGCGCGGGATGGTGGTGCAGCAGCTGGAAGTCTCGGGCGACGGGCAGTGGACCCGGGTCAAGTCGCCCGGCGGCTTCGAGGGGTGGGTCAGCAGCCAGTTCGTGGTGAAGAGCGACGGCACCGATCCCGACGCGCCCCGGCCGGACGACCCGGCGTGGTACGCGGTGGCGTGGGGCGAGCGCGGCCAGAAGGAGCAGAGCGGCCCGGGCCACAACCCGCGCATCCTGGAGTACCAGACGGCGTGCAGCTACAACGCGCACGACGAGGAGGTGCCGTGGTGCTCGTCGTTCGCCAACTGGGTGATGAAGAAGGCGGGGATGAAGGGGAGCGGCGAGGCCAGCGCCCGCTCGTGGCTCACCTGGGGCAAGAAGCTGGACCAGCCCCGCCGCGGCGCCATCGCGGTGCTGTCGCGCCCCGGCTCGCCCACCAACGGCCACGTCACCTTCTACGTGGGCGAGGAGGGCGGCCGGCTGAAGCTGCTGGGCGGCAACCAGGAGAACCAGGTCAAGATCTCCTACTACGACAAGAGCCGGCTGCTGGGCTACCGCTGGCCCGCCTGACCCGGTCCGCGATGAACGGAAGAAAGGCCGCGCCCGCCGGGGCGCGGCCTTTCACGTGGCGCCTTTCCGGGTCTCGAGCCGGCGGACCGGTGAGGCCGAAGCGCCCCGCTGATCGCTGCCCGCGGGGGACGATGGACAAACCGAGACGAAGGGAACCTTCCACGCCGTCGTTACCTACATACGTTCATCCGTTCTCCGGTCGTAGATTCCCCTTCCGCGCGGCGCCCGCCGCACACCGATGAACCGCCGCACCGCCGCCGCGCTCCTGCTCCTCCTCTGCGCGGCCTGCCACCTCGATGCTCCCTCGCCACCCCCGGCACGGTCCCGCATCTCCGATCCGCCGCGGCGCACCGCGTCCACCGACGCGGCGCAGCCCGCGCCGCGGGACCTGCCCCCTCCCGCGCCGCCTGCGGATTCTTCCACGGCAGATTCCTCCACGCCCCCTCCGCCGGTTGCGCGGGAGGAGCCGGCCGGAGTCCAGCCGCCGGAGCACCCCGCCGGATACCTGGTCTGGAGCGCCGATACCCTGAACGCTCCCCGCACCGTGTGGCTAGACACCACGGGCGCCGTGGTCGCCGAACGGCGGGGCGTGTACATCGCCGCCGGCGCGCACCTGTGGGAGTGGGTGAACGGGCGCAAACGGGTCAAGGGCCTGGATTGCACCTGCTACAACCGGACGGACGACCCAGCCGGGTGCATGACCACGGAGCCCGTGCGTACCGCGTACCTGCGTGACCTGACCGGCGGTTCCCCGCGCGTGTGGGTGATGGAGGCCGAGGACAGCGACGACATGGCGCCGCCCCCGCAGTCCGCCGACCCCATGGCGGGCGCGGGGCCGTACCTGTTCGTGCGGGGCGTGGGCGAGTTCGACGGATGCGGCGCGCACGACCTGCCCGGGTCGTGGCGCATGGTGATGGACCTGTCGCGCGGCGATACCATCGCGGTCGCCGACACCGCGGGCGTGTTCCGGCGCAACGGCGAGAAGGCCGTGGCTGCCTTCGCGCAGATCGCCGAGTTCGGCGATGACGAGGCGGACAGCCCCGGCCCCGGCACGCTGGACGGGCTGGAGTTCCAGTGGACGCGGGTGGGACGGCTGCAGAGCGGCTACCGCTTCTACGTGGGCGCGTGCTTCGCCTGCAGCGACGAGTACATGAGCTACGGGCGCACCGCGCTGGTCGCCGACTCGGTGATGCCGCGGTGGCTGCGCCCCTGGTCGAGCGCGCCGCGGCCCGTGCGGGCGTACTGGCGCGCCGACACGCGCCTTCGCGCCGGCTGGCGCAAGGTGAAGGAGTGGAACGGGCTTTCCGCCTATGAGTCGAGCCCCTGGTACTACTCCAGCGGCGCCCTGCGCACCGGCTGGAGCGCCGTCGACCCCGCCCACGCCGCGGAGATGCTGGAGCGGTTCGCGCCGGTCGCGGTTCCAGCGGCCTCGGCCGCGCACCGTGCGGTGGAGCCGGTGAGCCCCAATTCCACCACGAGCGACTCGGTTCCCTGATTTCCCTCAGATCGTGTACAGCGCCCGGTCCAGCAGCCCGACGAACGTCGAGGTCTCGCGCACCCAGTGGACGGGGTGCAGCCATGCGCCCGAGGAGTGGGCGAACAGGCCGGTGATGGTGGTCGAGAGATCGACCGAAGGCGGGATCATGGAGGTGAGGCGGAGCGTCTCGGTGAAGGGGATCAGCCGGTCCTGGCGGCCGTGGCTCAGCACGATGCGGGCGCGCAGGTGCGGCAGGTGCGGGCGCGGGTCGAGGCCGGGGTCGTGCTCCAGCGCCGAGTCGGTGAAGCGCGCGGCCAATTCGCGCGCGCCGTCCAGGTCCACGGCGGCGTCGGTCAGCGGCGCGATCGTCTCCCAGATCCGCCGCTCGTTGCCGGAAAAGTCCCGGGCCAGCTCCACCTTCATCGCGTCATAGTGCGGGCCCCACGCCCACTCGCCGCGCCGCCCCGCCTCCAGCGCCAGCTCCAGCGCCGCATCGGCCACGCGCCGCATCCCCTGGCAGCCGGGGAGGAGCGTGAGGTAGTTGCCCACCACGATCCAGCGGCCGTACGGGTCGGGGTCCAGCGTGTACCGCTCGCCCTGCCACTCGTGCTCGCCGGTGAACAGGCAGCGCAGCATCCGCCCCAGGTCGCAGTATCCCCCGAACCCGACCACGGCGCGCAGGTGGCCGTGCATGGCGGGGTCCGCCGACGCCATCAGCACCTGCGTGCCGCCGAACGAGAAGCCGATGGCGCCCACGCCGCCGGGTTGCACCTGATCCATCCCGTCCAGGTGCAGCACCCCGGCCTCCACCGTCTCGCGCGCGGCGCCCACGTCCAGCCGCAGCTCGCGCCAGGGCGGCACGTCGGGGACCAGCACCACGGCGCCGCTCGCGCAGAGCGAGCGCACGAAGCGCGTCATCGCCGCGTGGCGGCGGCCGGGCACCGTCAGCCCGTGCAGCACCACCCACCCCGGCGCGGGGCGTCCGCCGCCCGGCGGCAGGTAGAGCGTGGCCTCGCGCTCCAGGCCGCCCACGCGGACCATGGTCTCCACCTCGCGGATGCCGCGCGCGCCGGTGACCCACGCGCGCAGGAACTTCGCGGTGCGCGCCTTCATCGGTGCGCGCTCCCCACCGCCTCGCCCAGCGACCGGAAGCCTTCGCGCTTCATCCGGTCCCTCAGCCCGCCGCAGATTTCGCGCGCCACCAGCGGCCCACCGTAGATGAACCCCGTGTAGAGCTGCACCAGCGAGGCGCCCGCGCGGATCATCTCCCACGCATCGTCCGCGGTGAAGATCCCGCCCACGCCGATGATCGGCATCATCCCGCCCGTCGCGCGCCAGATCTGGCTCACCACCGCCCGCGCCCGCGCGCGCAGCGGCGCGCCGCTGATTCCGCCCGCGCCCAGCGCCTCCACGCGCGCGGCGGGGGTGCGCAGCCCCGCGCGCGAGACGGTGGTGTTGGTCGCGATGACGCCAACGATCCCCTCGTCACGCGCGATGCCGACTGCCTCGTCGATCTGCGGGTCCGTAAGGTCGGGGGCGATCTTGAGCAGGATCGGCCGCGGCGCCTCTCCGCGCGAGGCCGCCAGCTCGCCCGCGCGGGCGCGCAGGGCGCGCAGCAGCTCGCGCAGCGGCGCCGCGTCCTGCAACTGCCGCAGCCCCGGCGTGTTCGGCGAGCTGACGTTGACGACGAGGTACCGCGCGTACGGCTCCAGCAGCTCCAGGCTGCGCAGGTAGTCGCCCGCGGCGTCTTCCAGCGGCGTGACCTTGCTCTTCCCCAGGTTGATCCCCAGCACCGGCTCGATCCGCGCGCGCCGCAGCCGCGCGGCCACGGCTTGGGCGCCGGGGTTGTTGAAGCCCATCCGGTTCAGCAGCGCCCGGTCGTCCGGCAGACGGAAGAGGCGCGGCTTCGGATTCCCCGGCTGCCCGAGCGCCGTGACGGTTCCGATCTCCACGAAGCCGAAGCCCAGCGCCCCCAGCGCGTTGAACAGCTCGCCGCTCTTGTCGAACCCGGCCGCGAGACCCACGGGGTTGGGAAAGCGGATGCCGAACCGCTCGATCGCCAGCGCCGGATCGTCCACCGCGAAAGTGGAGCGGACCAGCGCGCGCAGCGGCGGCGGAGCCAGCGACAGGTCCAGCAGCCCGCTGCCGACGTGGTGCGCCGTCTCCGCCGGAAGCGTGAACAGGAACGGGCGGACCAGGTCGTAGAGCATCGAGTGGCGCGGAGAGCGGGCGTACGCAGGCCCGGACCGCGGGGCGCGGTCCGGGCCGTCGAAGAGGTCGGTGCGAAGCTAGAGCGTGGCTCGCCGCGCGGCAAGCAGCGGCCGAAGGACAGGTCAGCGCCTCACGGGCACCAGTTCCAGCCGCAGCGGGGCGCCGCCCGCGTTGCCGGAGAGGATCACGTGATCCGCGGCGCGGGTGTAGGTTCCTTCGAACAGGGGCTTTCCGCTGCCGGGGCGGAAGCGGTCGATCTCGGCGATGCGGACGGCGTGGGCGGCGGAATCGACTACGAACTGCGTCTGCGTGAAGGTGTCGCCATCGCGCAGCACCGCACGGGGGACGGCCTCGCCCCAGTTCTCGATGTAGATCGACCGCGCGAAGTCGAGGTGCGACATCCGCGCGGGCTCGCCGGCGGGGCGCTCCTTCCGCGCGACCGACCACGTCCCCTCCAGCGGCACGGGGCGGATCCGCTCGGCGTGCCCCGCCCACGTCACGTACGCGGGGATGGCCACCACCGCCGCGCGCAGCAGCCACGTGGCGGCCGTACCGGCCGCGCCCGACGTGCTCCGCGCGCAGCCGTAAACGTGGTCCGGCGCGGTGCGGAGCAGGGTCAGGAGCGCGGGCGTGTGCCAGCTCAGGATGTAGAAGATCATCGCCAGCAGGAGCAGCGCGATCCCGATCGCGCTGATCTGGAACGCGAGGTCCAGCATCAGCACATTCAACATCAGCGGGAGAAGCAGCAGTGCACCCGCCAACGTGGTCCGCCGCCACAGCAGCAGCGCGCCGCCGCCGATCTCCGCCAGCGTGATCAGCGCGGCATAGGCGGACGAATACCCGAAGAAGTACCACGCCAGCCCCTGGCCGTACACCAGCCGCAGCGGCGTGTCGGCCGTCGACGGTGTGACCACGAACTGCAGCTTGAACACCTTCGCGAAGCCGTAGAAGATGATGATGAACGCCGTGGCGTAGCGGCAGAAGGTGTAGAGACGGGTGCGGCGCCCGGCCGCCGCGGCCGGGATGGCCCGGGCCGGCGCGGGCAGGGCGGCGTCGGGCGAGATCGCCTGGACGTGCATCGTCATCCGTCCGGTTGAGAATACGAAGGCGTAAACCACACGCCCGCGTCGGGGAGCGACGGCCCGGACCGCCGGCGCGGCCCGGGCCGAGGGAATGCCGGCATCGGGCGGGGCTCAGCCCGTGGTGGCCGGGGTGGCCACGCCGCTCACGGGCACGGTGCCGAGCGCCGCGATGACGCGCGCCCAGTCGAACGCCGGGCCAATGTCCCACTTCCCGTAGCTCTCGGGCTGATAGTTCACGTGCGTGGTGATCCCCTTGAACTTCGCCACGTCGGCGTACACGTCGTAGCGCTTGTCCTCGGGGAGGAACGCCGCGGGGATCTTGTACGTGGCCGTGAGATACTTCAGCAGGCTGGCCAGGCTGGTGTACTGCGCGTCGGTGAAGGTGGCGAACTTCGTGTAGCCGCGGTACGCCTTGGTCAGCGTCTGGTAGGCGGCGGTGTCGGCGGGGGTGCAGTACACGTTGCCGTACGGGTCCACGAGGTTGCCGTCCTTGTCGCGCAGGTACGCCACGTTCGACAGCTCGATGGCGATCGAGCTCTTGCTCATCGCCTCGTTGCCGCCCTGCGCGCCCTTGCCCAGGTGGTAGCTCCAGTACTTGCTGCTGAACAGCTGGTAGATCGTCCCGTCGCGCGCCACCACGAAGGGCACGGAGACGTGGTTGTCCTTCTTGGTCAGCGCGGCCATGTCACCCCACAGGTAGCCCGCGGTGAAGTGCACCACGATGCGCTCCTTGGCCACCGCCTCGGCGTAGTAGAAGCTCTTGTCGCCGCTGGCCAGGTTGGCGGTCACCACCTCGAGGCTCTGCGTGGTGCCCGGGATGTCGACCTTGGCCGCCGCCAGCTTGAACTGCTTGCCGTCGGAGTCGACGCCCTTGGCGCGGAACTCGGCCTCGCGGCCCGGGATCTTGGAATACAGCGTTGCCATGGTTGCCTTCCTGGGTAAGGGGGTGATGCGGGGAAGTTCCGGGTCCGCCGCGGTGGGGAGGGGGCGGGCCGTCGAGCGAGAGGGATGCGCGGCGTCGCGCGCACTGCACGAAAACGATAGATACGATTCGGCCGTCACGCAACCGTTTCTTCGCACCAGTTGTTTGCGCCGGCGGCCGCGATTTTCCCGCGCCCGGTGATCCGTCGCACGACCGGCCCTGCTGATTGCGTCACACGGAGCAGCGGAGGGCAACGGAGGAAACGGAGAACTTCGCCGCGTCTTCGATCGCCGCGCCGAACGCTCAACGTCGTAACGGATCGATCCGTCCACGGATCAGCCGTACACCTCGTCCGGCGGGGTGCGGGCCAGCTCCACCAGGAAGCCGGCGACGCGCTCGGTCACCGCGCGGAAGAAGGCGGCGCCCTTCTCGGCCGTGGCGGCGCGCGGGTCGCCCACGCCGGTGTCGGCGCTGATGCGGGTCCACGGCCGCGGCGCCCACGCCCACCCCTCGCGCAGCCCCGCGACGTTCGCCTTCCGCTCGGCCCCGTCGCCCGCTTCCGGGAGCGGGAGGACGAGGCCGGGCGCCAGGTGCATCGTCACGCTCGTCTCCAGCTCGCCCGCGTGGTCGCCGGGGGTGCCGAAGAACGGCTTCGGGTCCACGCAGTTCCACCAGTTGATGGTGCAGAGGAAGACGCCGGTGCGGGGCTGCAGCTCGCGGATGATGGCGCGGAAGTCGTTGCCGCCGTGCGCGTTCAGCAGCAGCAGGCGCCGGATCCCCGCGCCCTCGACCGTCTCGGCCACGTCGCGCAGGATGGCGGCCTGCGTGCTCGGGTTCAGGTTGATGCACAGCGGGATGTCGCGCTGCCCCGTCTGCACGCCGAAGGGGACGGCGGGGAGCACCACCGGCCGCGCGCCCGCCTCCCACGCGATCCGCGCGGCCTCGGCGGCCACGGCTTCGGCCTGGATGATGTCCGTGGCGTACGGGAGGTGGTAGTTGTGCGCCTCGGTGGCGCCCCAGGGGAGCACCGCCACGTCGTAGCGCGCCCGCGAGACGGCTTTCCAGCTCGTCTCGCCCAGGATGTACGGTCGTCCCGCCACGGTCATCGATCCCGGTGAAAGTCCGGTTGGAGATCCAGCGCAGAGGCATCAACCCGACCGAGGACCGGCCCTGCCGTTCTCTGCTGACCCTGCCACGTCGCCTTCGCGCTATTCGTACAGCCGCACGTGCGCGGGAAGCGTCACGCGGAGCACCGCCTCCTGGCGGAACCGGCGCTTGTACTCGTCGGCGATCTCGCGCAGGTCGGCCTCGGCCGCGGGGCCGGCGGGGTGCACGATCTCGATCACCACGGCCTGCTCGCGCTCCACCGCGCCGCTTTCGCCGCGCCACTGCCCGTTCGCGTGGAAGATGGTGAGCCCGTTCGGAAACCGCGGCGTGACGACCTGGTCCACGAACGCCGCGAACGCGCTGTCCGACACCGTGCCGCCCCCCGGGACGTTGCGCCCGAAGAACATCTGGTCCGCCACCGTGTCGCCGAACACGTCGGCCGTGCGGCGCATCGGAATCCCCACCTGCACCCCCGGCCCGCCCACCATCAGCCCCGAGTTGGCGCAGCCGGCGAGCGTGGCGGTGAACGCGCATGTTGCCAGCGCCGCATTCAGTCGCCGGGCGACGAACAACGGTCGATTTCGCATCGGAACATGTGGGAAGCGGGAAGACCGACGGGACTGCAGATCAACCTGTAGCCGATCGCACCCTGCGGACAAGCACCCGGACGAAGCAATCAGCAGATGCCAACGTCCGTCGCGGGCCGATTGTCGCGAGGCTTGCCGAGGATTCCCGGCTGATAGGTGTGCTCCAGCCAGCCCACGAAAGCCCGGACCATCGATGAGCCCTCGTGCCGTCGGCACCCCCGTCCCTCGCAGATCAACTCGCCGAACTCGGCCGGAAAATCGGGTGCGCGGTCGCCGAAGTAGAAGAAGTGATCCGAGACGAGGACACGTGCGCGCGGGTTGCGCGTGTCCTTCTCCAGGTAGTGCGGCTCGCGGTGGGCGTACGTGAATGCCTGCTCATATCGGCCGCTTTCGCCAATGAAGTAGATGTTGTCGCCGCAGCGGTTTCGCCAGTCTCCACGCGGACGTGGTTTCTTACGCTGGAATCGTGGATCGTGGAAGTATGGGTCGAACTCCAGTACTTCGGATACGCGCATGGCGTAGATCAACCGCTGACCGTGCGCCGTGTCGCCGTTGCCGATCAGCCAGTCGCCCTCTCTCAGGCAAATGCCCATGCGGTTGGGTGTACATGCGGCGAGCGTGCACCAGCCCCCGAATGGATTGGGCGCAAAGCCCTTGTCGACCTTGACCACGTAGGAATAGAGCCGCATGTGCACTCTCCCCGGTCGAAGGATTCACCCCCGGCTACGGGGATCGTGCGCAAAGAAAAGACCCGGACGGCGGCTGCCATCCGGGCCTTCGGGCTTGCGCTGGACGCGTGCTCAGCCCGCGGCGAGCGTCGCGGCCTCTTTCACGATGCCGGCGGGGAGGACGTGAGCGGGGCGGGTGAGGCCCGCCTCCTCCATGATCTCGATCGCCTCGGCGCCGTCGATCGTCTCGCGCTCCAGCAGCGCCACCGCCAGCGCGGCCAGCGGCTCGCGGTTCACCCGCAGCAGCTCCACCGTGTTGTGGTACATCGTCTCCAGGATGGTGCGCACCTCGCGGTCCATCTGCGCGTGCGCGTCGCCGCTCAAGCTGCCGGCCTCGCCGTCGTGGATCAGCAGGCCGGTGTCGGACCCCATCCCCAGCTGATACACCATCCGCCGGGCGATGCCGTTCACCTGCTGAAGGTCGTTCTGCGCCCCGCTGGTCACCGCGTGCGCGCCGAACACCAGCTCCTCGGCCGCGCGCCCGGCGAGGCCCTTCATGATCACGCCCTCGAGGTAGTTGCGCCGGTACAGGAAGCGGTCGTCCTCGGGGCTGAAGAAGGCGACGCCCAGCGCCTGCCCGCGCGCCTGGATGGTCACCTTGTGCAGCCCGTCCTCGGGCGCGCACACCACGCCGGCCAGCGCGTGGCCGGCCTCGTGGTAGGCCACGGTGCAGCGCTCGCGGTCCAGCGCGCGGAAGCCCTTGCGCTCCTTGCCCAGGAGCATGCGGTCGCGGGCCTGCTCCACGTGCGCCCAGCGCACCTCCTTCTCGCCCTCGCGGGCGGCGGCGATGGCGGCCTCGTTGAGCAGGTTGGCCAGCTCGGCGCCGCTGCTGCCGGGGGTGAGCCGCGCGATGCGCCCCAGGTCCACGTCGCCGGCCAGCGGGATCTTCCGCCGGGTGGCGTGCAGCCGCAGGATCTCCTCGCGGCCGGTGGAGGTGGGCGTGCTGACGGTGATGGTGCGGTCGAAGCGGCCCGGGCGGCGCAGGGCGGCGTCCAGGTCCTCGGGGCGGTTGGTGGCGGCGATCACCACCACGCCGTCCAGCGGGTCGAAGCCGTCCATCTCCACCAGCAGCTGGTTGAGCGTGCGGTCGTCCTCGTTGTGGCTGCGGTTGCGGCCGCGGTGCCCGCCCAGCGCGTCGATCTCGTCGATGAAGATCACGCCGCCCTTCTTGCGCGCCTTCTTGAACAACGCCTTGATGCGGTGCGCGCCCATGCCGACCAGGAACCCGGTCACCTCGCTCCCGCTGAGCGAGAAGAACGGCACCCCCGCCTCGCCCGCCACCGCGCGGGCCAGCAGCGTCTTCCCCGTTCCCGGCGGGCCCACCAGCAGCGCGCCCTTGGGGATGCGCGCGCCCAGCGCGGCGAACGCCTCGGGGCGCTTGAGGAACTCCACCATCTCGCGGAGGTCCTCCATGGCGCCCTGGGTACCGGCCACGTCGTCGAAGGTGGTGGTGCTCTTCCCGCCCTGCCCCAGCTCGGTGGTCTGCCCGCCCTTCATCTGCCGGAGCAGGAAGTAGCCCACGCCGATCAGCACCAGCACCTCCAGCGCCAGCCCGATCATCCGCTGCACGCGCGAGCCGTCGGGCGCGGGCGCCAGGGTGATGGCCACGCCGTGGGCCTGCGCGCGCTGCGCCAGCGCGTCCACCGTCTGCACCGGGTACTGCACCGTGAACTCGGGCGAAGCCGCCACGACGCGGCCGGGCCGGCGCCAGGTGCCGCGCACGTCGGCGCCGGGGCGCACGGTGATGGAGGCGACGCGGCCCTGGTCGATGGCCGACAGCAGCTCGGAATACGCCACGGCCGGCAGGTCGGGCTCGCGGAGGCGGGTGTACGCCTTCCACCCCGCCAGCGCGAGCGCGAGCAGCACGGACACGCCCAGGATCAGGCGGGCCATCCCCGGGCTCACGGTGAGCTCCAGCCTGCGGCGGGGCTGCTCGCCGGTGGACGCGGAGGGTTCGGGCTGGGCGGCGGGAGCCTGCGGCTCGTGCCGCGGTTCGGACGCGGAAGAGGACATCGGCGGTCGACCGGCAAGGATGCAAATGCGGCGGCCACCGCCCGCGCGGCTCCGCCTCGAATTCGACGAGCGATCTGCGTGCGCCGGATGCACGTCACCGAAGTGCCTGTCGCGGCGTGACTTGCAAGATAACCAAATCACGCCCGGAACGGGAGCCCGGGGCAGTCGATCCCAGCCCGGCCCTTCAATCTGCGGGACGGATGCGGACCTGCGGCCTGACGAACGGCGCCTGTCGCGGAACACGGAGTGCTCGGTTCCGCGCCGCGACGGGCCGTCCTTCCCCCGTGTGCTTCGTGAGCTCGGTGAGAGAAACGCAGTGGGACGGGGCGGCGCGGCCGGCCCGTCGGAGCGCGGGGGACGAGCGGCGGTCGGGAGGTCATCAGCACGATGGCGGCGGCGGCGCAGGCCAGGCCGGCGAGCTGCACCGGCCGCAGCCGCTCGCGCAGCAGGAGGGCGGCCAGGACCACGGTGGCGCCGGGGTAGAGCGAGGTGAGGGTGGCGACGACGCTCAGCAGCCCCCGCTGCGCGGCGAGAAGGTACAGCACGTTGGCCAGCATGTCGCTGAAGCCGCCGAGCACCACCAGCGCCACCACCGGCCGTTCCAGCCTGATCCGCCGGCGCGCGGCGCGGGCGAAGACCAGCCCCGACGAGACGGCGGCGGCGCGCGCGGCCAGCAGCGGCCACAGCCCGGAGCGGGGGTCCGCCTGCGCCAGCAGCACCAGGAACAGCCCGATGATCATCCCCGCCGTGAGCGCCACCATGAGCCCGCGCGCCGAGGCGGGCGACCGGCCCTCGACGGCGTCTTCGATCGCGCCTTCGTGGCTGATCAGCGTGACCGCGACCACCGCGACGGGGACGCCCGCCAGCGCGGCCCACCCCGGCCGCTCGCCCGCCACCAGCCCCACCAGCACGGGCAGCGACAGCGCGCACACCCCCGTCACCGGCGCCACCACGCTCATCGGGGCGATGGAGAGGGCGTGGTAGAGCAGCCCCACGCCCGCGATCCCGGCGATCCCCGCCGCCGCGCCCCACGCCAGGTCGCCCGCCGCGGGCCGCGCGGCGGGGAGGAAGACCAGGCCGGCGACCACGACCAGCACCCCGGCGAGCTGCGACCACAGCACCACCGCCAGCGTGCTCGCCCGCCGCGACGCCATCCCGCCCATGAAGTCCGCGGCCCCGTACGTCACCGCCGAGGCCAGCGCCAGCACGTATCCGTTCAATCCACCCCGCTCGTCGGCTGATTCCCCCGCCGGTCCGCCTGTCTCGCCATCCGCGAAGGGTCTACGGAGCGGGCGCGGCCGGGTTGCAAGCTATCGCGGCGAGGTGGTGCGCGGGGAGGGGATCCCGGACGCTTCGACCGCGCTGGAACAGCAACGGTGCGCGAGCCATCGCGCGCGGTGCGTGCCCCTCCCACGCACGCACCCGGCGGCTCACGCACCGCTGCGTGCATCCGCCGTCACACGCACGGGCGGCGGTCGCTGGGGTTGGTGGTGGGGCACACGGAATCGTCGCTCCACGCCCAATTGGCCTGCACGGTCCCGCCGCCGTCGCCGCGCGGCGCGATCTCGAACGAATCCACCTTCAGCTCATCCACGTTCATCGCCAGCTTCTTCATCGTACCGGCTCCTGCGGGGTCGGGTGGGAGCCGGGGTACGGCGGGTGCGCGTCCCCGGCCGGGTTCGCCGCCGCCGGGCGTGTCGTGCCGCCCAGGGCGGGAGCACTGGATCTCAACGCGGGTACGGACGGCACGCCCTGCAGTCGGAGGGTGTGGTGGTGGGGCAGACGGAGGTGTCGCTCCATCCCTCCGAGAACGCCTCCACCGTTCCATTCTCATCCGCGGGTTGCACGGTCGCGAACGAATCGACCGTCAGCCCCTCCAGATCCAGGGTCAGCTTCTTCATCTCGAGTTCTCCATGTCCAGGGTAGGAGGCCAGCCACGGAAGAGGCCGTGGGCGCGGCCTCGCTCGCGGGCAACGCTCAGAGGCAGGGGCGCGCGTCGCTCGGCGCGGTGGTGGGGCAGATCGAGTTGTCGCTCCACGCCCAGTGCGCCTCCACGGTCCCCTTCTCGCGCACGTGCCGCGGGATTTCGAAGGAATCGACCCGCAGCTCGTCGACGTCCAGCGTAAGCTTGTTCATCGGCAGATCTCCGCTCTCGGGGGTGGGCGGGTTCCATCCCCGGGCGACGCGTTTCGCCCGGTGAAGGTACCCGTTCTCCAAGGTGGGGCCGTCCTGCGCGCGCATCCACGAGGATGGGACGAGCCGCCGTGGGCGCGCGACCATCCGCGCGCGGTCGGTGCAGCCGGAGCCCGCGCGGGGCCACGGCGGGGCGGGGCCGCTCACGAGTTTCGATCACCACGCGAGCACGATCGCGTTCGCGATGGGATGCTGCCCCAGACCGTAACAGCCTTCCCGTTCCTCAAGGAGCGATGGACTTTCTCTCCGGATCCGCATCGTCTTTGCTGATCATGCCCGGGGAGGGAAAGCTTCCCTTGTTGATCAAAGAGACAATTCCAGAAATAAAATGATTGACACCGCATCTTTTGAGAACTACCGTTCCGATGCGGCGCCAGATGGTGATCTCTTGCCTCACCCGCTTTCCGCGGGTGCGGCGCACCCACCCAACGAGGGGGATGTTCGATGCGAAATCTCACCCGCACGCTCGCCAGTGTCTCACTTGCGGCCATCGCGTTGCTGGCCGCCTGCACCCCGGCTGACCGGGTCACCGGCGCGCGCGAGCCGTCCGAGCCGCACCGCAACTACATCTTCTGCCCCGAGGCGAGCTGCACCGCCGTGACGGCCGCGTACATCAGCCACTTCACCGGCGCGGGGTGCACGGGCACCGAGAGCTACTACACCCCGTACTTCGGCTACGACGGCGTGCGCCGCTCGTGGAACGGCGGCGGGACCACGGGGAACACGCTGCGCACGGTCACCAACCGCTCGTACAAGGACAGCAGCGGCACCTGCTACGACGCGTGGCCCAGCGGCAACACGCTCTCCGACTTCGTCACCGTGTACCGCACCGTGTGCGGCGAGAGCCTGTGCACGCCGGTCACCGCCGCGTACATCAGCCACTTCACGGGCTCCAACTGCACCGGCACCGAGAGCTACTACACGCCGTACTTCGGCTTCGACGGCGTGCGCCGCTCGTGGGATGGCAAGGGGATCGTGGGGACCACGCTGCGCACCGTCACCAACGTGTCGTACAAGGACAGCGGCGGCACCTGCTACAATGCGTGGCCGGGCGGCAACACGCTTTCCAACTTCGTGACCGTCTACCGCTGACCGGTGGAGGGGAGGCCCGCGCCGCGTGACCCCGCGGCGCGGCCTTCCAGCCGGCGCGGGGCGGCCGCGGAGGGGCGCCGCCAGGGGCAGGCCCGCGCCCGGACGGGGGAGGGCGGATGGAGAACGGCACGCGGCATCTCGACGCCCCGTGCCGTTTTTCGCGCGCGGGGCAGGGCCGGCGCGCCGCGGCGGGTTGCCACGCCTCCCACCCCCAATCATATTGTCGCGCCTTGGTTTCCGGCCTGATCCACGCTGAACACGACTCATCGAAATGGCTACGCAGGGCAAGGATACGGACGTCGTCTTCCTCTCCGCCAAGCGCACGGGGATGGGCACCTTCGGGGGCGCGCTGAAGGACTTCAGCGCCACCGACCTGGGCGTGTTCGCCGCGAAGGGCGCGCTCGACGCCGCCGGCGTCCCCGCCGCGGACGTCGGCCACGTGGTCTTCGGCAACGCGCTGCAGACCAGCGCCGACGCCATCTACCTGGCGCGCCACATCGGCCTGCGCGCGGGGCTGGGCATCGAGGTCCCGGCCCTCACCCTCAACCGCCTGTGCGGCAGCGGGTTCCAGGCCATCGTCACCGGCGCGCAGGAGATCCTGCTGGGCGAGTGCGAGGTGGCGCTGTGCGGCGGCACCGAGTCGATGTCGCAGGCCCCGCACGTGATCCGCGGCGCCCGCTGGGGCGACCAGCGGCTGGGGCCCGCCGGTAAGTTCTACGAGGACCTGCTCTGGGAGGCGCTCACCGACCCGTTCGCCGGCTGCAGCATGGCGGTGACCGCCGAGAACCTGGCCGACGTGCACGGCATCAGGCGCGAAGACGTGGACGCCTACGCCCACCTGTCGCAGACCCGCGCCAAGGCCGCGTGGGACGCGGGCCACTTCACCGAGGAGCTGACCCCGGTCACCATCAAGACGCGCAAGGGCGAAACGCAGTTCATGGCCGACGAGCACATGCGGCCCGACACCACCCCCGAGCAGCTGGGCAAGCTCAAGCCGTACTTCAAGGAGGGCGGCACCGTCACGGCCGGCAACGCGTCGGGGATCGGCGACGGCGCGGCGGCGGTGGTGATCGCCAGCGCGGCCTATGCCGAGCGCAACGGGATGAAGCCGATCGGGCGCCTGGTGAGCTGGGGGATCGCCGGCGTGGAGCCCAAGCACATGGGGATCGGCCCCGTGCCGGCCAGCCGCAAGGCGCTGGAGAAGGCGGGGATGGAGCTGGCGCAGATGGACCTGGTGGAGGTGAACGAGGCGTTCGGCAGCCAGTACTGCGCGGTGGAGAAGGAGCTGGGGCTGGACCGCGAGCGCACCAACGTCTCGGGCGGGGCCATCGCCGTCAGCCACCCGCTGGGCGCCAGCGGCGCGCGCATCACCGTGCACCTGCTGCACGAGCTGCGGCGCCAGGGGAAGCGGTTCGGCCTGGGCACCGCCTGCATCGGCGGCGGCCAGGGGATCGCGGTGGTGGTGGAGGCGTTCCCCGCGCAGGACTCCTGATGGGCACCGGCGCCGCCCGCCGCCGCCGTGGCGGGAGGCGGCGCCCGCGCATCTCCACGCGATGAGCGACCAGCACCCCGCACCCGTGCCGCCCGGCGGCTCCAATCTTCCCGCCCGCAAGCTCTCCAGCAGCGAGCTGGAGGCCGTGATCAAGCGCGCCGTGGAGCTGCAGACGGCGCGCGAGACGGAGATGACCGACGGCCTGAGCGATTCCGAGGTGGTGCGCATCGGGCAGGACCTGGGGATCGAGCCGCACCTGGTGCGCCGCGCCATCGCCGAGGTGCGCGGCCGCCCGCCCCAGGAGCACGGCCTGGTGGCGGGGGTGATGGGGCCCAGCATGGTCCGCGCGGCGCGCACCATCCGCCGCCCCGCCACCGAGCTCGGCATCTTCCTGGAGAAGTACCTGCTCGAGGCGGAGTTCATGGTGGTGGAGCGCCGCTTTCCGGACCGCACCCGCTACGTGCGCGCCAAGGGGCTCGGCGCCGCGCTGGGGCGCACCTTCAGCAAGGCGGGGAGCCGCGTGGCCCCGCTGGAACTGGAGACGGTGGACGTGGGGGTGGCGCTGGCCGACGCAGACTCGTCCGTGGTCACCCTGCAGGTGGACCTCTCCACCGTCCGCACCGGCACCACGGTGGGCGGGTGGCTGGGCGGGCTGGGTGGCGGAAGCACGGTGGCCGCCGTGGTGCTGGCCAGCACCGCGCCGCACCTCCTGGCGCTGGCCGGCGTCGGCGTGCTGGCCGCCGGGGTGCTGGGCTCGCGCGGGGCGTACCGGCTGATCACCGGGAAGACCCAGAACAAGCTCGAGGCCTTCCTGGACCGGCTGGAGCACGGCGAGCTGCGCCTGCCCCAGCAGAAGCAGGAATGGCAGAAGCGGTTCGGGATATGACCGTCCGTCGCGCCGTCCCGCTGCTGGCGCTGCTCTCCGCCTGCGCCGCGGCGCGGCCGGTGGAGCTGCGCGAGTTCCGCGCCCGGCGCATGGGAGACCCGCGGATGCTGGCGGGGCTCCAGATGCTGTACACGCTCCAGATGACGTACCAGGCGCAGAACGGCCGTTTTGCCGGCGAGGTCGACCAGCTGCGCTCGGTGGGCTTCACCGAGCAGGACTTTGGCGGCTTCCGCCCGGTGATCACCGACGCGGGAAGCCGCCTGTGCGTGGCCATGCTCCCCGCGGACGGTTCGCGGCGGTCGTGGAGCATCGGCGGCGACGCCCGGCTGTGGCGCGGCCCGCGGTGCGGGCGGTGAAGACGATGCGCCGCCGGCCAGGGGTGCGGATCGCCTCCGTGGCGCTGCTGCTGGCGGGCTGCCGGCGCGATCCGCGGCAGGCCGTGCTCGGCGAGTGGCAGAGCGGCGCGAGCCGGATGCTGTTCTACCCCGACGGGCAGGTGGTGATGGAGCAGGACAGCACCGCCTCGGTCGCGCGGTACGAGTGGCTGGAGAAGCGCCGCCTGCGCATCCGCGCGCTGGCCGCCGACCCGGCCGACTATGCGGTGCGAGTCACCCGCGACACCCTGGAGCTGTGCGGAGCCGCCGCGCCGGGGCGGTGCTTCCGCCTGGCGCGGGTGGGCGGGCGCGGCCGCTGACCCCGTCTGCCGGGCCGGCGGCGTGCGAACACGAAGAGCAGTTCATCAACCGAAAACACCTGGAAGGATTCCGAGAGGATACGCATGGCCGAGATCAAGCGCGTGGGAGTGCTGGGGTGCGGGCTGATGGGCAGCGGCATCGCGCAGGTGGCCGCAGCCGCCGGCTACGACACCATCGTGCGCGAGGTGAGCGACGACGTGGTGCAGAAGGGGATCGGCGGCATCGGCAAGCAGCTGGGCAAGCAGGTGGAGAAGGGAAAGCTCGCCGCCGAAGACCGCGACGCGCTGCTCGGGCGGCTGAAGGGGACCACCAGCCTCGAAGACCTGAAGGAGTGCGACATCGTCATCGAGGCGATCGTGGAGAACCTGGAGCTCAAGAACGAGATCTGGCGCACGCTGGACGGGCTCTGCCCGCCGCACACCATCTTCGCCAGCAACACCTCGTCGCTCACCATCGCCGACATGGCCGCCGCCACCCGCCGCCCCGAGCGGATGGTGGGGCTGCACTTCTTCAACCCCGTGCCGGTGATGAAGCTGGTGGAGGTGGTGAAGACCATCGCCACCGACCCGCAGGTGTTCCAGACCGCCTTCGACTTCGCGAAGTCGCTGGGGAAGGAGCCGATCGTCTGCAAGGACAACTCGGGCTTCGTGGTGAACCTGCTGCTGGTGCCGTACATGATGGACGCCATCCGCGCGCTGGAGCAGGGCGTGGCCAGCATCGAGGACATCGACAAGGGGATGCGCCTGGGCACCGGCTACCCGATGGGCCCGTTCGTGCTGAGCGACTTCGTCGGGCTCGACACGCTCGACAAGATCGGCGACATCATGTTCAACGAGTACAAGGAGAAGCGCTACGCCAGCCCGCCGCTGCTCAAGCGGATGATCAGCCTGGGCTACTTCGGCCGGAAGACCGGGAAGGGCTTCTACGACTACTCCGGCGATGAGCCCAGGCCGATGCCGCTGGTGTGATCGCCGGCTTCATCGGGGGAGGCATGACGACGGAAGGCGCCGCGGCTGCGGCGCCTTTCTTCGTTCCAGGGCCGCGGCGAGATCGAGGCTTGTGTAGTAGCCGCGAAAAGCTGGGGCGCCGGTGGGGCACAACCCAGGAAAAATCGGGCAGAAACGGCCAGCGTATGAACGACTGGGGCCAAGGTGGCGGGGTTCACGCTGAGGGGGTGAAAGGCCTTGAAGGTTCGGGGGATTTTCAGTATCATTTGGACCGTCTAGTTTGTGGCGCCAAAGCCAAGCCTCGAACCCTGGATGCCGCCCGATGTACAGGCTCGAACTGCCTCCGCGGGTTGCTTACGAGCTCGAACTGGCCGCCGAACGGGCCGGGGTCCCGCCCGAAGCGTTCGCCATCCTGCTCCTGAACGTGGCCGCGGCGCTGGAGCCGCGGAGTGAGTCGTCGCCGTTCGGCGCAGCGGTGCGGGAGTTCCTCCGGGAGCGCTCCGTCGGAGCCGAGGAGGCCCGGGCGGTGCTCGCGGAGCTGGTGGAGCGCTGCTTCGCACAGCAGCCCGAGGGCGGGCTGGGGGCGTGGCGCGAGGCGTACAATCCCGTCCCGTATGGTCCCTCAACCGGAGGAACGCACATGGTCCGCGAGCAGCCGATCCACGCGTACGTGCCGCCCGTGGCGGCGCCGGTGGTCCGTCACAGCGCATTCGGGCGCTACGCGCACCTGCGCTCCGGCAGCCGCGAGTTCGCCGCCGCCAAGGAGGCCGAGATCGCCCGCGAAGACAGGGTGCGCCGGTGATCCATGTGCTCGATGCCTGCGCCATGCTGGCGTACCTGCGCGGCGAAGAGGGCGGCAGGGTGGTGGACGAGCTCCTGGCGAGCCCTGGTTCCCGCTGCGTGGCGCACTCGGTGAACCTGTGCGAGGTGTACTACGACCTGGCGCGGCAGGCCGGCACCATCGTGGCCGAGGAGGCGATCTACAACCTCCAGTCGGCCGGTGTGGCGGAGTGCGGCGACCTGGACGGGTCGTTCTGGCGAAGCGTGGGGCGCTTCAAGGCGGTGGGCAAGGTCTCGCTGGCCGACTGCTTCTGCCTGGCGCTCGCGCAGCGTATGAACGGCGAGGTGGTCACCTCGGACCGCCATGAGTTCGAAGCGTGGGTGCCGCGGGGCGTCTGCCCGATCCGCTTCATCCGGTGAAGCTCGCCGCGACGGCGGGCGTCGGGATGTGCCGTACCGAGCTGGATCGTGATCGTGGCGAGGGCGCCGTTTCCGCGGCGCCCTCCGCCGTTGGGTCCCTCGAGGGCGCCAATGACCTCTGAATCCGCCCCGTCGCTTGCCCTGATCCATGCCAGGTGAGCCTGGGCAGGTCGTTCGTGAGCTGCTGCCGCTGCTGCGGCGTTTCGCGCCCGGGGCCTGCGCGGTGGGCCTGGGGGGCTCGTGCGCGAAGGGCGAGCGGGACGCGCATTCGGACGTGGACGTGTACCTGTTCGCGGACGGGGTGCAGGGCGGCGCGGCCCGGGACGCGGCGGTGCGAGCGGCGCTGGGCGCGGAGGCCGGGCCCGTGTCGTGGGGGAGCGACGATCCGTTCGTGCAGGGCGGCACGGACTTCACCTACCGTGGGGTGCGGGTGGAGTGCTGGCTGCGCAGCGTCCGCTCCGTGGAGGCGGCGATCGCGGAGTGTCTGCGCGGCGTGGTGCGGCGCGAGTACGTCGCATGGACGGTGAGCGGCTTCTTCAACCATGCGGTCATGGCCGACGTGCACTCGCTGCGGATCGTGGAGGACGCGGGGGGCGTGCTGGCCCGCTGGCAGGCAACGACCGCCACGTATCCCGAGCCGCTGCGGGGGG
>DASSME010000146.1:0-6072 GCA_035689035.1 Longimicrobium sp.
CCGGCCTTGAGCACCGCCAGCAGCGCCACCACCAGCTCGGCGGAGCGCTCCAGCATCACCCCCACGGCCCGCTCGGGACCAACGCCGGCCGCGCGCAGCCGCCGCGCCAGCCGGTTGGCCGCCGCGTTCAGCTCCGCGTAGGTGAGTGCCCCGCCGCCGGAGAGGAGCGCCGCCGCGCCGGGCGTGCGCCGCGCGTGGGCCTCGAAGAGCTCGTGCACGCACGACTCGCGCGGGTCCACGGCCTCGCTGCGGTTCCACTCCTCCAGCAGCAGACGCCGCTCGCTCTCGGGCACGAGTGCCAGCCGATCCACGGGCTGGGCCTCGTCCGCGGCCATCTCCTCGAGTGCGCGCCGGAGGTAGCCGGCGAAGCGCTCCACGGTCGTGCGCTCGAAGAGCGCGGCGGCGTGCTCCAGCGCGCCCACGATCCGCCCGTCCCGCTCGGAAAGGGAGAGCGAAAGGTCGAACTTCGCCGTCGTCCGGGCGGCGGGTGCCGCCGGCGACGACGACGCTCCCGGCGCCGCCCCGCGCGAGCCCAGCGACAGGCCAGGAAGCTCCATCTCGTGCTCGGGCGCGTTCTGCCAGGTGAACATCACCTGGAAGAGCGGGGTGTGCGACAGGCTGCGCACCGGCTGCAGCAGCTCCACCACCTGCTCGAAGGGGATGTCCGGGTGGTGCTGCGCCTCCAGCGCCCGCGCCTTCACCCGCCCCAGCGCCTCGGCCACCGTCGGCGCGCCGGAAAGGTCCACGCGCAGCGCCAGCGTGTTGACGAAGAGGCCGATCAGCCCCTCGATCTCGCTCCGGCCCCGGTTGGCGGTCGGTGTGCCGACCACCACGTCGTGCTGACCCGACAGGCGGCCCAGCACCGCGGCCCACCCCGCCAGCAGCGTCATGAAGAGCGTGGCCCCGTGCCGCTGGCCCAGTGCCTTGAGCCCCGCGGTCAGCTCCGCGTGCAGCTCGATCCTCACCACCCCGCCCGAGAAGTCCTGCCGCGCCGGCCGGGCGTGGTCGGCGGGGAGCTCCAGCAGCTCGGGCGCGCCGGCCAGCGTCGCCGTCCAGTACTCCGCCTGCGCCTTCAGCACCTCGCCGTCCACCCAGCGCCGCTGCCACGCCGCGTAGTCGGCGTACTGCACGGGGAGCGGGGGAAGCGGATCGGCGTCGCCCGCGCGGAAGGCGGCGTAGAGGGCGCCCAGCTCGCGGGTGAACACGCCCATGCTCCACCCGTCCGAGACGATGTGGTGCATGGTGATGAGCAGCAGGTGGTCGTCCGCGGCCAGGCGGACCAGGCGCCCGCGGATCAGCGGCCCGCGCTCCAGGTCGAACGGCGCGCCCGCTTCCTCGGCCAGCAGGGGCCGCGGATCGGGCCGCGCGCCGGCACCCCCGGCCAGGTCGTGCTCGAGCAGGTGGAAGCCACTCCGCTCCGGCAGGATCCGCTGCACCGGCTGTCCATCCACCTCGACGAAGACCGTGCGCAGCGCCTCGTGGCGAGCCACGATCCGGTCGAGCGCGCGCACCAGCGCATCCCGGTCCAGCCCGCCTTTCAGGCGCAGCCGCATGGGGATGTGGTACGCCGTGCCCGCGCTTCCCAGCCGCTCCAGGAACCACAGCCGCTGCTGCGCGAAGGAGAGCGGGAGATCCGGCGTGCGGGCGACGCGTTCGATCGGGGGCAGCTCCGCGCGGGCGGCGGCGGCCAGGCCGCGCGCGAAATCGGCCAGCACGGGTCGGGTGAACAGGTCGCCGAGCTGGACCTCCACCTCCAGCACCTGCCGCACCCGCGCGATCACCTGCACGGCCAGCAGCGAGTGTCCGCCCAGCTCGAAGAAGTCGTCCCAGCGGCCCACCCGCTCCGCGCCGAGCACCCCCGACCAGATCTCGGCCAGCGCCTGCTCGGTCTCGCCCAGGGGCGCCGCGTACGCCCGCTCCGCATACGCGTCGCCGTCCGGGGCCGGGAGCGCCCTGCGGTCCACCTTCCCGTTCGGAGTCCGCGGATACGCCTCCATCCACACGTACGCCGCCGGCACCATGTACCCGGGCAGGCGGTCCGCCAGGTGCGCCTTCAGCGCGTCGACGGTGGTCGGCTCGTCCGCCAGGTAGTACGCCACCAGGCGCCGGTCGCCGGGCGTGTCCTCGCGCACCAGGACGACCGGGGCCCGCACCCCGGAGTGCTCCGCCAGGCGCGCCTCGATCTCGCCCAGCTCGATGCGGTAGCCACGCACCTTCACCTGGAAGTCGGTGCGGCCCAGGTACTCCAGCTCGCCATCGGCGCGACGGCGGACGCGGTCCATCACCCGGTACATCCGTCCGCCCGGCGCGCCGAACGGGCACGGGACGAAGCGCTCCGCCGTCATCCCGGGCCGGTTCGCGTACCCGCGAGACAATCCGTCGCCCGCCAGGTACAGCTCGCCGACGGCACCGGCCGGCACGGGCTGGAGATGCCGATCGAGGGCATACGCCTGCGTGTTCGCCACCGCCGTGCCCACCAGCACCTGCTCCGCGCCAGGCGGGACGACGTAGTAGGTGGAGTAGGTGGTGTCTTCCGTCGGGCCGTAGAGGTTGCCGACTTTCTCCACCGTCTCCAGCGCGTAGAGCCCTTGGGCGAGCGCGTTCGGCAGGGGCTCGCCGCCCAGGTTCAGCGTCTTCACCGACGCCGGGATGCCACCGCTGCGCAGCAGCTCCGCCGCCGCGCTCGGCACCATGCTGACGTGCACGACATCTTCGTCGAGCGTAGCCAGCTCCAGCGCGTTCTCGGCGATCACCAGCTTTCCGCCCCACGCGAGCGTGCCGAACACCTCCGCCACCGAGACGTCGAAGTTGATGGAGGTGGAGAAGAGGACCGACGAGCGCTCCTCGTCCGTCACGTTCTCGCGCAGCCAGTGCAGCAGGACGACGACGGAGGAGTGGCGGATCATCACCCCCTTCGGCCGCCCGGTCGAGCCGGAGGTGAAGATGACGTGCGACAGGTTCTCGGGCTCCACGCCGCTCTCCGGCGCATCGGCCGACTCCGCCGCGACGGCGTCGCGCTCCAGGTCGAGCAGCAGCAGCGCAGGCGCATCCTCGGGCAGACGATCCGCGAGGGTCGAGTCGGTGAGGACGAGAGCGACGGCGGCGTCTTTGAGCATGTAGCCCAGCCGCTCGCGTGGATACGCCGGATCCAGCGGGACGTACGCGCCGCCCGCGCCCAGCACGCCCAGCATCGCGGCCACGAGCTCCGGCGTGCGCGGCAGGCAGATGCCGACGCGCACCTCGGGGCCCACGCCGCGGCGGCGGAGCACGTTGGAGATCCGGTTCGCCCGCGCCGCCAGCTCGGCGTATGTCACCCGCTCGCCGCGCCATGAGAGCGCGATCGCGGTGGGTGTCCGCGCCACCTGCGCCCGGAAGAGGTCGTGGACGCACGCGCCAGCCGGATACGGCCGGCCGGTCGCGTTCCACTCCTCCAGCACCAGGCGGCGCTCGGCCTCGGGGAGCAGCGGGAGCCGGTCCACGGCCTGGTGCTCGTCCGCGACCATCGCCTCCAGCGCCCGCCGCAGGTAGGCGGCGAAGCGCTCCACCGTCGCGCGGTCGAAGAGCGCGGTCGCGTATTCCACGCTGCCGGCGATCCTCCCGCCCCGCTCGGAGAGGGTGAGCGTCAGGTCGAACTTCGCCGTCACGCGCGACGCCGGACCCGCGGGGCCGTTCGCGCCCGTCGCCGAGCCCAGCGTAAGGCCCTGCAACTCCAGGCCGTCGCCGGGGGTGTTCTGCCAGGAGAACACCACCTGGAAGAGCGGCGTATGCGACAGACTGCGCGCGGGATCGACCAGCTCCACCACCTGCTCGAAGGGGATGTCCTGGTGGTGCTGGGCGCCCAGCGTCCGCTCCTTCACCCGCTCCAGCAGCTGCGCGACCGTGGGAGAGCCGGCCAGGTCCACCCGCAGGGCCAGGGTGTTGACGAAGAAGCCGATCAGCCCCTCGATCTCCCGCTGCCCGCGGTTGGCGGTGGGCGTGCCGATCACCACGTCCTCCTGCCCTGCCAGGCGGCCGAGCACGGCGGCCCAGCCGGCCAGCAGCGTCATGAACAGCGTGGTCCCGTGCCGGGCGCCGAGCGCCTTCAGGCCGCCGGTCAGCTCCTCGTCCAGCTCCACCCCCACCACCGCGCCAGCGAAGTCCTGCCGCGGCGGCCGCGGACGATCGGCCGGAAGCTCCAGCAGCTCGGGCGCGCCGGCGAGCGTCGCCCTCCAGTACTCGGCCTGCTCCTCGACGACGTCGCCGTCCACCCAGCGCCGCTGCCACGCCGCGTAGTCGGCGTACTGCACCGGGAGCGGGGCGAGCGGATCGGCCCGCCCCGCGCGGAAGGCGGCGTAGAGCGCGCCCAGCTCGCGGGCGAACACCCCCATGCTCCACCCGTCCGAGACGATGTGGTGCATGGTGATGAGCAGCGCGTGGTCGTCGTCCGCCAGGCGAACCAGCCGCCCACGGATGAGCGGGCCGCGCGCCAGGTCGAACGGCGCGTCCGTCTCCTCGGCCACGATCCGGCGGAGCTCGCGCGCGGTCTGGGGGTCGCCGCGCAGGTCGTGCTCCACGAGATGGAACGGGCTTTCCTCGGCCGGGGCGATCCGCTGCGCCGGCACGCCGTCGTGCTCGGGAAAGGTGGTGCGCAGCGCCTCGTGGCGGGCGACGATGCGGTCCAGCGCGCGGACCAGCGCGTCACGGTCCAGCTCGCCCCGCATGCGCAGGCGCGCGGGGAGGTGATAGGCCGTGCCCGCGCCCTCGAGCCGGTCCACGAACCAGAGCCGCTGCTGGGCGAAGGAGAGCGGGAGACCGGCCCCCCGCTCCACCGGCTCGATCGGCGGGAGATCGGCACGCGCGGCGGTCTCCAGCCCGCGCGCGAAGTCGGCCAGCACGGGCCGGAGGAAGAGGTCGCCCAGCCCGGCCTCGACGGAGAGCGCCTGCCGCACCCGCGAGATCACCTGCACGGCCAGCAGCGAGTGTCCGCCCAGCTCGAAGAAGTCGTCCCGGCGCCCCACCCGCTCCGCGCCGAGGACCTCGGCCCAGATCCCGGCGAGCGCCTGCTCGGTCTCGCCCACCGGCGCCTCGTACGCCCGGGCCGCGTACGCGTCGCCCTCCGGGGCCGGGAGCGCCCTGCGGTCCACCTTCCCGTTGGGCGTCTGCGGATACGCCTCCATCCACACGTACGCCGCCGGCACCATGTACCCGGGGAGCCGGTCGGCGAGATGCGCCTTCAGCGCGTCGACGGCGACCGGCTGGTCCGCCAGGTAGTACGCGACCAGGCGGCGGTCGCCCGGCGCATCCTCGCGGACCAGGACGACCGGCGCCCGCACCCCCGGGTGCTCCGCGAGCCTCGCTTCGATCTCACCCAGCTCGATGCGGTAGCCGCGCACCTTCACCTGGAAGTCGAGCCGGCCCAGGTACTCCATCTCGCCATCCAGGCGCCGCCGCACGCGGTCCATCACCCGATACATCCGCGCGCCCGGCGCGCCGAAGGGACACGGGACGAAGCGCTCCGCCGTCATCCCGGGCCGGTTCGCATACCCGCGCGACAGCCCGCCGCCCGCGAGATACAGTTCGCCGACGGCACCGGCCGGCACGGGTTGGAGATGCCGATCGAGTACGTACGCCAGCGTGTTCGCCACCGGCGTGCCCACCAGCACCTGCTCCGCCCCGCGCGGGACGACGTAGTAGGTGGAGTAGGTGGTGTCTTCCGTTGGGCCGTAGAGGTTGCCGACCTTCTCCACCGTCTCCAGCGCGTAGAGCCCCTGCGCGAGCGCGTTCGGCAGGGGCTCGCCGCCCAGGTTCAGCGTCTTCACCGACGCCGGGATGCCGCCGCTGCGGAGCAGCTCCGCCGCCGCGCTCGGCACCATGCTGACGTGCACGACGTCCTCGTCGAGCGTCGCCAGCTCCAGCGCGTTTTCGGCGATCACCAGCTTCCCGCCCCACGCGAGCGTGCCAAAGACTTCAGCGACACTGACGTCGAAGTTGATCGACGTGGAGAAGAGCACGGAGGAGCGCTCCTCGTCCGTCACGTTCTCCCGCAGCCAGTGCAGCAGCACCACCACCGACGAGTGGCGGATCATCACCCCC
>DASSME010000147.1:0-4492 GCA_035689035.1 Longimicrobium sp.
CCCCGCCGCCGCGTCCGCGCCGGCGCGTCCGGCCGAACGGCCGTTGCCGCCCAAGCGGGGCGTGTCGCCGCCCATCACCTTCACCCCGGCCGGGCCGGACGTGTCGCTGGTGTTCAACTCGGTGCAGGCCGCCGGGAGCGCCACCATCTGGATCCGCGAGGTGCCGCGCGCCAACGTGCAGGCGGTGCGCGGCTACCGCAACGAAGAGCTGGTGACCGGCGCCGACGGGCTGGAGGTGCGCAACCGCCCCGGCTCGCGCGCCGACTACGTGATCACCGTCCCCACCCGCTACCGGTACATCCTGGTGAAGGTGGCCGACGGACCGGAGGTGCGGATCGGGATCACCAAGAGCAAGCGGGAGTGGGTGTGGACCATCGGCCTGCAGAACTCGGCCCTGGACCAGCAGCTCCCGTCCGAAGACCAGTAGGATTTTTCGTCACGAGGCACGGTTTTGCTGCCCGGCGCGACCGCTCCGCGCCGGGCAGCTTTTTCTTTCGCACGCCCCGATGGACGGGTGCGTGAGTGCGTGATTGCGCGAGTGCGTTCCGGTGGGCGCGGCAACGGGCGATTCGCTGCGACGCCTGGGGGTTCAACCCGCCGTCGCCGCATCGCCGAGACGTCTGCCCGTCGTGCGCGGACCCGGCCACGCGGATGCATGAGCGCACTCACGCACTGGCGCACTCACGCACCTGCTGGTCCGTCCGCTTGCGCAAACGTGTGGGGCCAAATACTGTACTGCCGCCGGCCGCCACCCACGCAGGATGTTTCCAAACCGTTGTGCCGGGGCGCCTTGCGCCCTGCCCACCAGGCTCGATGATCCCCCGCCGGACGGTGGGCCCGATCGCCCGCGCCGCGTCGCCCCGCCCAGGTTCCCGGTGAAGCCCCAACGACACGCCGTCATTCTCGAGCTGGTCCGCGAGCAGCGCATCCCCTCGCAGGAGGTGCTGCGCGAGCGCCTGGCGCAACGCGGCATCGAGGTGGCGCAGGCCACCCTTTCGCGCGACATCCGCGAGCTGGGGCTGGTAAAGGTCCCCGACGAGGACGGCGGCTCGCTGTACACCCTCCCCGCCGGCGTCACCGACCCCATGCCCACGCTGGCGCGCCTGCTCCCCAGCCTGTACCTGGGCGCCGACGGCGTGGGCAACCTGCTGGTGGTGAAGACGCTGGTGGGCGGCGCGCAGCCGATCGCCGTGGGGATCGACTGGGAGGAGTGGCCCGAGGTCGTGGGCACCATCGCCGGTGACGACACCGTGCTCCTCATCCTTCGCGACGCCGCCCACCGCAACACCGTCGCGCGCCGCATCGAGGAGCTGGCGGGGGTGGAGCGGTAGGCCCCCGGCGCGCAGGCGCGGAACCGCAGGCCCGGCGCGAGGAAGCGTGCCGGGCCTGCGTGCGTCTGGATGGGATCGATGCCGCGCGGATGCCGGCACCCTCGCACCACCTGGGCGCCGCCACGGACGCACCTCGGCGCGGGGCTTGCACGCGTCCCCGCCGCGCGGCTGATCCAAGCCGCGGCGCGTGTTTTACCTGTCTGGGGGAGGCGGGGTGGGAAGCGTGATCCGTTCGTCGTGCCGCCGGGTGGCCGCTTTCGCGGCCGTTTCGATCGTGGCCGGTGCGTGCAGGACTCCGCCGCCCGGCGCCGGCCCGGCGCCGTCGGGGCCGCCGGCGCCGGTGGCGTACGTGCCGCTCACGGAGGGGCTGCCGCCGATCCCCGCCGTCGACGCGCCGCTCGCCATCCGCATCGTGGCGCCCGAGGCCGGGGAGACGCGGCCCCGGCGCGACTCGACCTTCATCTACGGCACGGTGGGCACCGGCGGCGCGGCGCTGCTGATCAACGGCGCGCAGGTGCCCGTGGCGCCGAACGGCGCCTTCATCGGCTACCTTCCGGTCCCCGCGGACGGCGTTTGGCGGCTGCGGGCGTTCAAGAACGGGCAGACGGCCGAGGCCGGCTACACCTATCGCGCGCCCGCGGCCGCCGCCGCCCCGTCGCGCGCCGACACGGCCACCGAGGCGGGGCGCACCGACACCGCCTCGGCCGCGCCGGCGCGGACGGCGGCCACGGGCGTCTTCGCCACGCCGCGCGCGGCGACGGTGCGGCGGGGGAGCGACACGCTGGCGACCGGGTCCGACGCGGTGTACGCGCGGCCCACGCCCACCGGCGTCTACAAGTGGTTCTTCCCGCGCGGCGCGCGGCTGAACGTGGTGGAGCGGCGCGGCGAGCAGTACCGCGTGCAGCTGGCCGGCGGCGCCAGCGCGTGGATCGACACCGTGAACGTGGCCCTGGGTGCGGACGCCCCGCCCGCCGCGCCCGCGCCGCCCGCCGCCGCCGCGGCCCGCTTCACCGGCGGCGCCGCGCCCGAGCTGCGCATTCCGGCGGGGTTCGCGCCGTTCCTGGTGGAGACGGACAGCGCGGGCGTGCACGTCACCGTCTACGGGCTGACGGGCGCGCGCGTGGACGCGAGCGGGGTGGACGACTTCGCCACGGGCGCCGCGGCGGCCGCGGCCGGCGCCGGGGCCACGCGGTTCGACGTGGCGCTGGGGCGCTGGCCGTGGGGCTACAAGGCGTTCTACGAGCCGGACGGGACGCTGGTGGTGCGGCTGCGCCGGCCGCCCGCCATCGACCCGGCCAACCCGCTGCGCGGCATCCGCATCGTGGTGGACCCGGGGCACCCGCCGGCGGGTGCGATCGGGCCCACGGGGTATCTCGAGAAGGATGCCAACCTCGCCATCGGCCTGCGGCTGGCCGAGCGGCTGCGCGCGGCGGGGGCCGACGTGCGGATGACCCGTACGGCGGACGTGGTGGTCGATCTCGCCGCGCGCCCGGCGATGGCGGTGGCGCAGGACGCGGATCTCCTCATCTCCGTGCACAACAACGCGTTCGGCGAAGAGGCCAACCCCTTCCGCGACCACGGCACCAGCACCTACTGGTTCCACCCGTTCTCGCGCGACCTGTGCCGCACCCTGGACCGCTCGATCGCGGGCGTGACGCGGATCCCCGACCTGGGAGCCAAGTTCGGCAACCTGGCCCTGGTGCGGCCCACCTGGATGCCCAGCTGCCTGACCGAGAGCCTGTTCATGCCGATCCCCGAGCAGGAGGCGGCGCTCCGCGACCCGGGGTTTCTGGACCGCCTGGCGGACGCGCACGTGGCCGGCATCGCCGAGTTCCTGAGGATGCGCGCGGCGCGATAGACGGATGAACGGGTGCGTGAGTGCGTGAAAACAGGTGCGCCAGTGCGTGAAAACGGGTGCGCCAGTGCGTCCGAACAGGTGCGCCAGTGCGATGATGCCGCGCGACATCGCCCGTCTCGCGCGGAGGGAAAACGCACTCACGCACTGGCGCACTCACACACCCGTTCAGGCAGTTGAACGCACTCACGCACCCGTTCCCGGCAGTTCCGTACTCCGTACCCCCGTACCGACCTTGAAAGCGATCGTCATCACCCGCCCGGGCGGGCCCGACGTGCTGGCTACCGAAGACCGCCCCGTGCCGCAGCCGGGGCCGGGCGAGATCCGCGTGCGGGTGCACGCCAGCGCGCTGAACCGCGCCGACGTGCTGCAGCGGCGCGGCAGCTACCCGGCGCCCCCCGGCGCCCCCGCCGACATCCCCGGGCTGGAGTTCGCGGGCGAGGTGGACGCCGTGGGCGAGGGCGCCGGGCTCTGGGCCGTGGGGAACCGGGTGATGGGGATCGTGGGCGGCGGAGGGCACGCCGAGTACGTGGTGATCCACGAGCGCGAGGGCGTGCGCATCCCGCAGAACCTGGGGTGGGAAGAGGCCGCCGCCATCCCCGAGGCGTTCCTCACCGCCTACGACGCGCTCTTCCGGCAGCTGGACCTGAAGATGGGCGAGCGGCTGCTGATCCACGCGGTGGGGAGCGGCGTGGGCACGGCCGGCCTGCAGCTGGCGCTGGCCGCGGGGGCGATGACCATCGGCACCAGCCGCACCCCCGAGAAGCTGCGCCGCGCCGCCGAGCTGGGGCTCGAGGTGGGGATCGACAGCGAGCGCGAGGACCTGGCCGAGGCCGTGAACCAGGCCACCTACGGCAGCGGCGTGCACGCCGTGCTCGACCTGGTGGGTGGCAAGCTGCTGGAGGCGTCGCTGCGGGTGCTGGCGCTGCAGGGCCGCGCCATCGTGGTGGGGACCACGGGCGGCAACAAGGCCGAGATCGACCTGGGGCTGCTGCTGCGCCGCCGCGTGCACCTGTTCGGCACCGTGCTGCGCAGCCGCCCACTGGAGGAGAAGATCTCGCTGGCGCGCGAGTTCTCGTCCGCCGTGCTGCCGCTGCTGTCGTCGGGGCGGATCAGGCCGGTGGTGGACAGCACCTTCAAGTTCACCCAGATCCGCAAGGCGCACGAGCGGATGGAGGCCAACCAGACCTTCGGCAAGATCGTGCTGACCTGGGGGTGAGGCGAGCGTCAGCCGAGGCGCGGTAGCCTTTGTACGGGGATCCGCTCGGCCGCGGCCAGCCCCCTCCCCCCGGCCCCCTCCCCCGCT
>DASSME010000148.1:0-18581 GCA_035689035.1 Longimicrobium sp.
GGGCCTGCCGCGGCGCCGCGTCGTGCAGACAAAGGAAACGCACTCGCGCACTCGCGCACTCACGCACCTGTTTGCGGTTTCACTCACGCACCTGTTTGCGATATCAAGGCTACCACTGGACAGCGCCGCCGCCCACCCGGATCTTGCCGACTGGCCCAAACCGGAGCACGGAATGCCCGAAGCGAGCACCATCGACCAGCTGGAGACCCCCGCCGCGATCGTGGACATCGATCGCATGCACGCCAACCTGCGCCGCGCGGCCGAGTACACCCGCGCCCATGGGCTGGCGTGGCGCCCGCACGCCAAGACGCACAAGACCCCCGAGCTCGCCGCCGAGCAGGTGCGCGCCGGGGCCGTGGGCGTCACCGTCGCCACCGCGCGCGAAGCCGAGGTGATGGCGCGGACGGTGGACGACATCCTCCTGGCCTACCCGCCCGTCAACCCGGGAACGCTGGCCCGGGTGATGGCGCTCCCCGAGCGCGTGCGGCTGACCGTGGCGCTCGATTCGCCCGAGGCGCTGCGCGGGCTGGCGGCGGCGGCGCGCGAGCGGGGCCGACGCGTGGGCGTGCTGGTGGAGTTCGACGCGGGGATGCACCGCGTGGGCGTGCAGACGCCGGAAGACGCGGTGCGGCTGGCGACGCTGGCGGCGGAGCTGAACGGCGTCGCCTTCCGCGGGCTGATGTTCTACCCCGGCCACGTCCGCACCCGCATCGAAACGCAGGGCGCCGCGCTCGGCGAGCTGGCCGACACCGTGGGGCGCTTCGTGGACGCCGTGCGGAATTGCGGGCTCAAGCCGCACGTGGTGAGCGGGGGATCCACGCCCACCTTCTGGCGCTCGCACGAAGTCGGCGCGGCCACCGAGGTGCGCCCCGGCACCAACATCTTCAACGACCGCACCACCTTCGCCGTCGGCGCCTGCGCGTGGGACGAGATCGCCTACAGCGTCGTCGCGACGGTGGTGAGCACCTCGCGCGACGGCCAGGCGGTGGTGGACGCCGGCGCCAAGGCCATCGCCCGCGACCCGCTGCCGACGGACGAGCCCGGCCTGGGCGCGCTCCTGGACCGCCCCGAGGTATCCGTCCGCTCGGTCAGCGAGGAGCACGGCATCCTGGACCTCTCGCAGACGGACTGGCGGCCGCGCGTGGGCGACCGGGTGCGCGTGGTCCCCAACCACGTCTGCGTGTCGGTCAACCTGCACGAGCGCCTGTACGGCGTGCGCGGCGACGAGATCGTGGAGGCGTGGGAGGTGGCGGGGCGGGGGAGGATGCCGCTGGGCGGGTGAGGGGGCGAGGAGTGATGGGAGAGCCGCAGGGGGGTCGCAGGGAGGTCGCAGGGAGGTCGCAGGGAGGTCGCAGGGGCGAATGAATTCGCTGCAACGACTACACGAAGTCCGCGTGCGCGGACTACCGACTTTGGTCCGGCCGCGGCGGCGGTGCGCGGAAGAAGGTTCGTGTCGGGGTGGTTCCTGGATGTCGCACGGGGGGTGACCCGCAGCCTCGCGCGGTTTGCGAGGCTTCCTGTGGTCGTAGACCGCGGCTTCGGCCGCCCCCCTGCAGGAGCCGCCCGGCACATCGCGGTCCCTGGCGCGGCATCGGCCGCAGGGGCGGGGGGCGGCGGTACGGTCGCAGGGTGCCCCGGATCCGCCCACCTCGTTAGATTCCGGGAAATCTCGCCGCGTCCATCTCCATCTCTCCCCTCCGCCGTGACCGACTACCTCGACCGATCGATCGGGATGGACGAGATCGCGGACGCGTTCGGCGAGCTGCCGTTCTGGGCCAGCCGCTTCGGCGCGCTGATGCTGGACAACCTCCCGCTCGACCGTGACGCGACCGTGCTGGACCTGGGGTGCGCCACCGGCTTTCCGCTCTTCGAGCTGGCGCACGTGCTCGGCCCCCGCAGCCGCGTGGCCGGCGCCGACGTCTGGGTCCGCGCGCTGCGGCAGGCCGAGCAGCGGCGCCGCATCTACCGCCTGCCGAACGTGGCGCTCGCGGGGGGCGACGGCGCGGCGCTCCCGTTCCGTGGCGGCAGCTTCGGGATGATCGTCTCGAACCTGGGCGTCAACAACTTCGCGGAGCCCGAGACGGTGCTGGCCGAGTGCGCCCGCGTCCTCCGCCCCGGCGGCATCCTGGCGCTCACGACCAACCTGGCCGGCCACATGCGCGAGGTGTACGACGTCTTCCGCGCCGTCGCCCGGGACGCGGGCGCGGCGGACGCGGTGGACCGTCTCGCGGCCGACGAGGCGCGGCGCGGGACGGACGAATCGGTGGCCGAGCGGGTGCGGGGAGCCGGCTTCACGGTGCGGCGGATGGTGCGCGACGGCTTCACGCTGCGCTACGCCGGCGGCGCCGCGCTGCTGCGGCACTGGCTCACGATGATCGGCTTTCTCCCCGCGTGGCGCGCCGCGCTGGGTCCGGAGCGCGAGCGCGAGCTGCTGGCCGAGGCCGAGCGCCGGCTGGACGCGATCGCCGCGGCCGAGGGCGCCTTCACCACCACCGTGCCGATGCTCTACCTGGAAGCCGAGCGGCCGGCATGAACCTGGTCTTCCGGCTGATCTACACGGCGCTGGCGGCGCTGGGCCGCAAGCGGCTGGGCACGCTGGACGAGTCGGTCGTGCGCATGACGGTGCTCCCGGGCGACCTGGACCTGAACGGGCACATGAACAACGGGCGCTACCTGACCCTGATGGACCTGGGGCGCGTGGACCTGCTGATCCGCCTGGGCGTCGTCCGCGCGATGCGCGTCCACCGCTGGCGCGGCGTGGTCGCCTCGGTGGCGGTCAGCTTCCGCCGCGCGCTGAACCCGCTGCAGCGCTACGACCTGCGCTCGCGGCTGCTCTGCTGGGACGATCGCTGGTTCTTCATGGAGCAGCGCTTTTCGCGCGGCGGCGAGCTGGCGGCGTACGCCATCGTCAAGATCCAGTTCTCCAGCCGCGCCGGCCGCCTGCGCCCCCAGCAGGTGATCGAGGCGACCGGCTCGGCGGTCGAATCACCCGAGGTCCCGCAGGCCGTCCGCGAATGGCAGGACGCCGAGAACCGCCTGGTGGCGGGCGGGCAACCCGTTCCCCTCTCCGCATGACCCCGCAGGACCCCCGCGCGCTGGAAGAGCGCATCGAGCGCCTGGAACGGCTGGTGGGCGAGCTGCAGCACGAGCTCGCAACCCGTCCGCCCGCGCCGCCTGCCGCTTACGCCGCCACGCATCCGGACGCCGCGCGGGCCGCGGGCGCGCCGCCGCGGACCGTGGCGCCGTATCCCCCGCAGCCGGCCGCGCATCCCCACCGCCCCGGCTTCACGCGGCCGAAGCTGGAGTGGGACGGGCAGCTCTGGCTCAACCGGCTGGGGATCGGGCTGCTGCTCCTGGGCACGGGGCTGCTCTTCCGCTACTCGATCGAGATGGGGTGGCTCACCCCCGCGGTGCGCGTGGGGTTCGGCGCCGCTCTGGGGGCGGTGCTCTTCGCGCTGGGGCTCAGGCTGGACCCGCGGCAGCGCTACGGCGCCGTGCTGCTGGGCGGCGGCGTGGCCACCTGGTACACCACGGGGTGGGCCGCCTTCAACCTGTACGGGCTGGTCGGCTACGTCCCCGCCTTCCTGGGGATGGTGGCGATCACCGTGGTGGCGTTCGGGATGGCGCTGAAGCGCGACGCGCCCGCGCTGGGCGTGCTGGGCGCCGTGGGCGGGCTGGGGACGCCGCTGCTGCTGGGGGTGAGCTACGGCACGCCGCGCGGCTTCGCGCTCTACACCTGCCTGATCCTGGGGTGGACGGCGGGGGTGGTGCTCTACCGCGGCTGGCGCTGGGTGCTGTGGACGGCGCAGGCGCTGGGGTGGTCGCTGCTCTTCGTCTATGCCCGCCACCTACCGCCCCCGCCGCAGACGGCGTACGCGGACCGCTGGATCGTTACGCTGGCGGCGGTGTTCGCGTGGGTGGCGCTGGGCGCGCTCCCCCTCGCCCGGCGCGTAGCCCTGCTGCGCCGCGCCGGCGGCCACGAGCGCCACTGGCACCACGGCGAGGTGGCGCACTGGTACGCGCTCGCCATCGTCCCCCCGCACGCGGCGCTGGCGGTGGCCGCCGCGGTGTGGAACCCACAGCCCGAGACGTGGGGGTGGTGGACGCTGGCCGTCTCCGCCGGCTACGTCCTCGCCGGGTGGGCGCTGTACCGGCCGGACCATCGCATCGCCCGCGCGGTGTTCTTCACCGCGTCGATGCTGGTCTCCGTCGGCTGCGTGGCGGCGTTCAGGGCCAACGCGCTGCTGGTGGCGCTGGCGGTGCAGACGCTGGCGCTGCACTGGCTGGCCGGGCGCGGCGGCGGCCCGTCCATCCGCTGGATGGCGCACAAGGTGTTCATCGCCGCCGCTGCGTGGATGCTCTTCCGCCTGCTGCAGACCGGAGACACCAGCGCGCCGCGGGTGCTGGCGGACCTCTCCGTGCTCGCCGCGGGGCTGGCCAGCTCGTACCTGATCCGCTCGCGGCGGCCGGTGCTGGCGTACCGCTTCTTCGTGCACGTGGGGGTGATGGGGTGGCTCTGGCGCCAGCTCGCCCCCTATGGCGGCGGCGAGGGGCTGGCCACCATCTCGTGGGGCGTGTTCGGGCTGGGGCTGCTGCTGTTCGGCCTGCGGCAGCGCAAGGCGATGGTGGAGCGCACGGGCATCGCCACGCTCCTGGCGGTGGTCGCCAAGCTCTTCCTGGTCGATCTGTCGGCGTTGCACCCGCTCTTCCGTGTGCTGCTCTTCCTGGGCTTCGGCGGCGTGTTCCTGTTCCTGAGCTACTCGCTGCAGGCGTGGTGGAAGGACGCGCGCGAGGCAGCCGCCGCGCACCCGCGTCCGCATCATCCCCCCGCCCGCTGACGCCGTGGACGCGCCCCGGACGTACACGCCGCCCGCCGGCCTGTGCGAGACGTGCCGCAACGTCAAGGTGGTGGAGACGCGCAAGGGCTCGCGCTTCTACCTGTGCACGCTGAGCGACGTGGACCCGCGCTTCCCCAGGTACCCGCGCATCCCCGTGCTGCAGTGCATCGGCTACGCGCCGGTGGCCGGGCCCGCCCCACTCGCCGCGGAGGCACCATGACCGCAACCGTGCTCGCGGCCTGCGCCGCGCTCCTTCTCCATGCGCCCCGGCCCGCGGCGGCGTTCTGCGATTGCGTGGGGCCGAGGAGCGACGCCGACGCCGTGCGCCAGAATGCGGTCGTCTTCGAAGGGCGGCCGGTGCGGATGCGGGTCGTGCAGCAAGCGCCCGGGCTCCAGGCCCACGTCTTCACCTTCGCGGTCACGCGCGTGCGCAAGGGAACGCGGGCGCGCACGGTGCAGGTGCGGACCGGGGTCGGCGGCGGCGATTGCGGAGTGAGCTTCGAGATCGGCCGCAGCTACACCGTGTACGCCCGGCGCGACGCGAACGGCCGCCTGGTCACCTACATCTGCTCGGGCCCGTACCTCCCCACGCCCGCGCCGCCGCCCGCACGGGAGGATTGATGAAGCTCCTCTCCATCCAGGTGGCCCTTCCGCGCGAGCACGGGCACGCGGGCGCCGAGCGCGTGATGGAGCGCCCGTGGACCACGGCGTTCCACAAGGAGCCGGTGAGCGGCCCCGTCTTCCTGGCGCGCACCAACCTGGACGGCGACCGCCAGGGCGACCCCGAGCACCACGGCGGCCCCGACAAGGCGGTGCTGGCCTACGCCGCCTCGCACTACCCGCTCTGGCGCGAGGAGCTGGGGCGCATCCTCCCGTTCGGCGGCTTCGGCGAGAACTTCACCGTCGAGGGGGCGGACGAGTCCACGGTCTGCCTCGGCGACGTGTACGCGGTCGGCGAGGCGCGCGTGCAGGTGTCGCAGCCGCGCATCCCGTGCTGGAAGATCGCGCGGCGCTGGGGAATCAAGGACCTGTCGGCGCACGTGCAGCGCACCCGTCGCACCGGGTGGTATCTGCGCGTTCTGGTGGAAGGCCACGTCCAGGCGGGCGACGACATCGTCCTGCTCGACCGCCCCCACCCCGACTGGCCCGTGCTCCGCGCCAGCGACGTGCTCTACACCCGCCCGCACGACGTGGACGCCGTCCGCGCGCTGGCCGCCGTTCCCGCGCTGGCCCCCGGGCTGAGCCAGGCGCTGGAACGCTACTTCGCCCAGGCCGCCGTCCCGCCCGACGAGCCGCGCCTGCTGGGCCCCAACACGGAATGATCCCGATGATGAGCCGCCCCGATCTCCGCCGCCCGGCCGCCTCCCGCCTCGCGCGGGCCTCCATCGCCGTCGCGCTGGCGCTGTGCGCCATCGCCGCGTCCGCTCGGCGGGCCGCCGCGCAGGCGCCGCCGGCGTCCGCCGCGCCCGCGTGGCACGACGATTCGCACCACCGCGTGCGGCGCGTGAGCACGGCGCCCGGCGTGGAGCTGGAGGTGCTGGACTGGGGCGGCACCGGCGAGGCGCTGATCTTCCTGGCCGGCTACGGCAACACCGCGCACGTGTGGGATGATTTCGCGCCGCGCTTCACCCACGGCCACCACGTGATCGGCATCACCCGCCGCGGCTTCGGCGTCTCGAGCAAGCCGGCGGACGGGTACGATTCGGAGACGCTGGCCGAAGACATCCTGGCCGTGATGGACGAGCTTCACATCCTGCGGGCGTCGTTCGTGGCGCACTCGTTCGGCGGGAGCGAGCTGAACTGGCTCGCGGCGCACGCGGGGCGGCGCATGATCAAGCTGGTGTACCTGGATGCCGCGTTCGACTTCGCGGAGATGTACGCCTCGCTGCAGCAGGTGCCCGGCCCCTCGCCGCGCCCGCGCACGCCGGGCCCCGACGCGCCGGTCAGCGCGTGGACCGCCTGGTACGCCCGGTTCGCCGGCCCCGGCTATCCCGAGAGCGAGGTGCGCGCCATGTTCCGCGTGGACAGCGCCGGCCGCCTGGGCGGGCAGCAGATCGTCGACTCGGCGCAGGAGAAGTTCATGGCCGGCACCGCGCGCGCGTCGTTCCGGCAGTTCTACACGCCGATCATGGCCATCTACGCCGTTCCGCGCACGGTGCGCGAGCAGTACCCCTGGTACGACGAGATGACCCCCGCCGAGCAGCGCGACGCAGAGGCGCGGTTCGCGGCGGAGCGCCGCGTCCACGAGCGCCAGCGCGCCCGCTTCCGCGAAGAGGTCCACTACGAGTTCATCGTGCCGATCACCGGCGGCCGGCACTACGTGTTCCTGAGCAACGACCGCGACGTGGAGTGGCGGATCCGCCGCTTCCTGAGCTCCTCGACGTCCCCGCGGCCCGCGCCGCGCCCCAACGTCCGGCTGAGCAACTGGGTCACCTGGTAGTAGGACCGCGCGGAAAACAGGGCAAACGAAAAACCGGGCTCCCGATCTGTTGTCGGGAGCCCGGAGACCTTGGGAACCGCATTCGAGCCCGTTACCCACGGCTCGTCATCCTGAGCGCGACCACGCCTGCGCCATCGCCGCCACCATGGCCGCAGCGCGAAGGATCTATAACCGACGGTGCGCTACCGCTGCTTTTTCGCGCCGACCGGCCACAGATCCTTCGGCTTGCGCCCGCTCGCTCATGCTGCAACGCCTGCGTGGTCAGCCTCAGCCCCAGGATGACGAGTGACGGGTTGGACGCAGAATGCACGGTCGTTTCCCACGAACGGTATCATGCAGGGTCCGCAGCGGCACCCGCGTTCCGCCAGGATGCCGCTTCGGCCGCCTACGCCTCCGGCAGCGCGCTGTGCTTGCGGAAGTAGTCGATCACGGCCTTGCCGATGGTGTCGGCCTTGTAGTGCAGGGTGGCGGCCTTTACCGCCCAGCCCACGATCGGGATCACGCCGATCGCCTCGCCGGCGATGGCGCCGGTCATGCTCCCCAGCACGCCGCCCAGGTGCACCTTCAGCGAATCCTCGTCGAACGCCTCCACGCCGTACGCGTCGGCCACCTGGCGGATCATCACCATGTCGGCGGCGGCGAGCGCGAAGCTGGCGCCGGGGATCCACCCGGTGAACAGGTTCGCCTTGGCCCAGTTGTCCACGATTTTCCGCGACCTGCGTTCCGCGTCGGCCTTGTTCAGCGCAGCAGCCATCAGCCCACCTCGCGTGTGATTCGGGGGAAGCGCGGGCCGCACCCGCGCTCGTTGATTAGCGAATCGCCGGCCACCGTGCAAGCGCCGGCCGAGAACAGGAGAACGGAATCGCGGCCCGATTGGTTTCGCTCCGACGGTCTCTCGAAGGCGGGCGAAAGAATTCGCTGCAACGACCACACGAAGTCCGCCTGCGCGGACGACCGGCATCGGCGCCGCCGCGGTCGCCGAGGCGCGCCACGGGCTTCGTGGGGCGGCGTGCCCGCGGATTTTCGTGGTTCGCCGCGATCTCACGGCCGCAGCCTCGCGCGGTTTGCGAGGCTTCCTGTGGTTGTAGACCGCGGCTTCAGCCGCCCGGGGCGATGCCCGTGCGACCCGGGAAGTCCATCAATCCCCGCTGTACATCGCCTCCAGCTCGTAGACCGCCTCGGCGGGGCCAATCACGATCAGCGTTTCGCCGGGGTGGATCACGCGCGCGGCGTCGGGGTTCAGCGTGAAGCGGCCGCTGGGCTCGCGCACGGCCAGGATGCTCACGTTGCGCAGGCGGCGCAGGTCGCACCCCGCCACCGTCTGCCCCGCGAACGGGCTGTCGTCCTCGATGGTGATCTGGCCCACGTCCACCTGGATCTCCATCCCGAAGCTGAACACCTCGTTGAACAGGTCGTGCACGGCGGGGCGCAGCAGCGCCAGCGCCAGGCGGTGCCCGCCGATCGCGTCGGGCGTCACCACGCGGTCGGCGCCGGCGCGGCGCAGCTTGGGCTCGCTCGCCTCCGAGTTCGCGCGCGCCACGATCAGCAGGTCGGGGTTCATCTCCCGCGCGCTGAGCACGGCCAGGACGTTCGACGCGTCGCTGTCCAGCGCGGCCACCAGCCCACGGGCGCGGTCGATCCCGGCGGTCACCAGCACCTCGTCGTGCGTGGCGTCGCCGATCACGTGGGGGATGTTCTCGCCCAGGAAGAACTCCTCGAGCTGCTCGCTCCAGTCCACCACCACGAACGGCTCGCCGCGCGCGCGCAGGTCGCGCTCGATGCGCGTGCCCAGGCGCCCGTGCCCGCAGATCACGTAATGGTCGCGCAGGCGGCTCAGCGACTGTTTCATGCGTCTCCTCTGCACCGAAAGCCACAGCGTCTGCCCCAGCATCACCTCCACGGCGCGGCTGGCGGCGTACGCGCCCGTGCCCACGCCCACCACGATCAGCCCCATGGTGAACAGCCGCCCCGCCTGCGTCAGCGGCTCCACCTCGCCGAAGCCCACGGTGGCCACCGTGATCACCGTCATGTAGGCGGCGTCGATCCAGTGCAGCCCCTCGATCAACCGGTACCCCACCGTGCCGACCACGAGCACGATCAGCAGCAGCACGAGGGAGAGCTGGAACTGGCGCACCGGGTCGCCCAGCTGCACCCGCAGCGCGTGCATGCGGTTGATCTGTTCGCCCCGGCGGGCCCGCGGCGGGCGCACCACGCCGTGGCGCCGGCGTTCCGCGCCGGTGCCGTGGCCCAGGTTTCGTCGCCGGCGTTCAGGCTCCATGCGGACGCGGATGCGGGCGGAGCGGGGCTTTCTCCGAGGAGAAGATAAGAGTAACCACGAACTGCGGGTGTAGGGCGTGTCCCTCCGCTGCGCTCCGGGCCGGGCTGCGCGCGCCGTAGGCAACGATACCGCCGTTGCCAACGGCGCCGGGCCCGCGCCGGCCCGCCCGGCACTCTCCGCGCCGACGGCTCGGCGCCCCGGGCCGCCGCGTTCCCGGCCCTCCGGGCGCGCATCCCTCACGCAAGGCCTTCTGTCCGTGCGAGTTACGGCGGGTTGAAACCCGCCGCCGGAACCCCGGGAAGTCCGCCTTCGCGGACTGCACGCCGCCACCGGCGCGGCCCTGAACCATCGCAGGCCCCCCAACTATACCCGCCCAACCCGGTGCCGTGCACACGTAGGCGGTGCGAGCCCGGCCGAGCGGAGGGGCCGCGGCGCCCCTTCCGCGCACCGTCACCGCGTCCGCCGCGGCGCCGGTAGTCCGCGCAGGCCGACTTCGTGTAGTCGTTGCAGCGAATTCATTCGCCCTGCTGGCTGGGCCGAGGTGGAGCCCCGAACCCCCGCGTCGCCTCCACCGCCGCGCGGTACCGCTCCACCTGCGCGTCGACCTCCGCAGCGCTCCAGCCGATCCCCTCCTCGCCCGCCATCCGCTCCGCGATCGCCCGCGCCACCGAGAGCCCGCCGTCGCGCGCCTCGTAGAACAGGTGCAGGCGGCGGATCAGCACGTCTTCCAGCGTCACCGCCATCTCGCCGCGGACGGCGTGCGGCACCTCGGCCCACACGTACGGGTGCCCGGGAGCGATGCGCTCGCCCAGCGCCGCGTCCGCGCGGATGGCGGCGAGCAGGGCGTCGGCGTCTTCGCCGTAGGCGCGGGCCAGGTGCCGCCCCACCTCGCCGCCGATCCCGATCGCGTCCGCCTCCTCGACGATGCGCCGGGCGAACTCGGTCCACGAGCCGCGGGGCGCGCCGGGGAGCGGCAGGTCCGGCGTGGGCGAGATGCCGCTCTCCACCCCGTGCTTCCGCAGCAGCCGCTCGGCGGCGCGGTCCACCAGCTGCTCGGCCATCGGGCGGTAGGTGGTCAGCTTGCCGCCGGCGATGGAAAGCAGCCCCGAGCGGTCCCACCAGATCTCGTGCTCGCGGCTGGTGGCGCTCTCCTTTCCGCCGCCCTGCGCCGGCGCCAGCAGCGGCCGGACCCCCGCCCAGGTGCTCACCACGTCCGCCGCCGTCAGCTTCGCGTCGGGAAAGACCGAGTTGGCGCTCCGCACCAGGTACTCCACGTCGGCCTGGTCCGCGCGCACGTCGGCCGGCGAGCCGTGGAAGTCGGTGTCGGTGGTGCCCACGTAGGTGAAGTCGCCCCAGGGAAGGACGAACATCACGCGCCCGTCGACCGGGCTCTGGAAGGTGATGGCGTTGCGGTTCCCGATCCGCTCGCGCTCCACCAGGATGTGCACGCCCTTCGTCGGGCGGAGCCGCGGCTTCGCCTGCGGATCGGCCAGGCGGCGGACCGCGTCGCTCCACGGCCCGGTGGCGTTGACCACCACCCGCGCGCGCACCTCGGTCTCGGCGCCCGTCAGCCGGTCGCGCACGCGGGCGCCCGCCATCCCCCCTTCATCGAGGAACCCGGTGACTTCCGCGTGGGATACGACCGCGGCGCCCGCCTCGTGCGCGCCCCGGGCGTTGGCGAGCGTGATCCGGGCGTCGTCGACCGAGGCGTCGTAGTACATCGCCGCGCCGGCCAGGCCCTGCACGCGCAGCTTCGGCTCCTCGCGCTGCACGTCGGCGCGGGAGAAGGCGCGGTGGCGGCGGATGTTGCGGAAAAGGGAGAGCGCGTCGTACAGCCACATCCCCGCCTGCAGCATGAACCACGGGGTGGGGCCGCCCTGGTAGACGGGAAAGACGAAGGGGAGGGGGTGCACCAGGTGCGGCGCCAGCTCCAGCAGCCGGCGGCGCTCGGCGCTGGCCTCGAAGACCAGGCCGAAGTTGTACGTCTCCAGGTAGCGCAGCCCGCCGTGGATCAGGCGCGACGAGCGCGAGCTGGTGCCGTGCCCCCAGTCGCCCGCGTCCACCAGCGCCACCGAAAGGCCGCGGCCGGCGGCGTCGCGCGCGGCCGCGGCCCCGGTGATCCCGCCGCCGACCACCAGCACGTCGAACACGCCCAGCCCCAGCGCGCTCCAGTGCGCGGCACGGGCGGCGGCCGAGAAGGGCGGCGAGTCGTCCGTCATCGCGGACGGCTGGCGGGCGGGGTCAGCTCGCGGCGGCGGGCGCGTCGTCCATCCCCAGCGCGCGCAGCAGCGAGCTGAACGACACGTCGGTGTGGCTGAGCACGAACACGCCCTCGAAGGTGGTGTCCAGGAAGGTGAAGTCGGTCTCGATCATCAGCCCCGACACGTGGTGCGCCAGCGCGGCGCGCTCGCCCTCGTGCAGCTCGGGGGTGCCGATCATCACGCTCTTGTGCAGGAAGGTGCCCAGCACCCCCACGTACGCCGCGCAGACGATGTTCCCCATCTCCATCAGCGCGCTCTGCTCCAGCGCGCTGATGGCGTTGGCCGGGTCGCGCCGCAGCATCAGCGCCACCATGCGGAGCGCCGTGTCGCGCGCCAGGATCAGCGACGCCCGCTCGCCCCCGCTGTCGGTGATGCCGATGATGGGGACGGCGACCACCACCAGCGGCCCCTCGCCCGGCACCGCGCGCGCGGCCTCCACCTCGCCGGCGGCGAACTCGATGCGGGGCACCGAGATCATCACGCGCAGCCGGGTGAGCGCGGAGAGGTTGGTGGCGGCGTGCCCGGCGCCGATGTTCACCACCTCGCGGATGGCGTCGATCTGCTTGGGAGTCAGGGCTCTCGTGGTCATCTACACCGTGCTCGGACGCGTTGGCGGCGTCTGGTTGATCGCGTTTCAGGGCGGGCGGCGGCTGGCTGCACAACGCGCGCCCGGTCAAAGATGGTGCAGGGTGCGGCGGTGCGGGGGCCCGCAACTCCGCCCTCGAGCGGATTCAGCACGTAAGGCAGGCGCCGCGTCCACCAACCTCTCCCGGAACGGGGGAGGTGCGAGCCTAAGCGAGCGGAGGGGGCGCGGTGCTGCCGGAGCGCGAGGAGCTTTCCCGCCACCTCACCAAACGCACCCCCGCACTCAGCACTCCTCCTCACAGCCGCGGCGTCGTCACACCCACCTGCCCCTGGTACTTCCCCTTGCGGTCCGCGTAGCTCACGTCGGGGGGCGTGTCGCCCTCGAAGAAGAGCACCTGCGCGATCCCCTCGTTGGCGTAGATCTTCGCGGGGAGCGGCGTGGTGTTGCTGATCTCCAGCGTCACGAAACCCTCCCACTCCGGCTCGAAGGGCGTAACGTTCGTAATTATTCCGCAGCGGGCATACGTGCTTTTTCCGACACAAAGTGTAATCACATTGCGCGGGATGCGGAAGTACTCCACCGAGCGGGCCAGCGCGAACGAGTTGGGGGGGACGATGCACACCGGCCCCTCGAAGGGGACGAAGCTCCGGTCGTCGAACGCCTTGGGGTCGACGATGGCGTTGTTGACGTTGGTGAAGATCTTGAACTCGCTGGCCACGCGCATGTCGTAGCCGTAGCTGCTCACCCCGTAGCTGATCGTCCCCTGCCGCACCTGCGCGTCCTCGAACGGCTCGATCATCCCGTGCTCGCGGGCCATCCGGCGAATCCAGCTGTCGGGGCGGATGCTCATGGCGGAACAGGACTTGAAGGGAGCCCCCCACCTGCCGAGGGGCCGGCGAACCGGCTGCTGGCGGCGGGGTACGGGACGGGCCCGGAAACACCGGGAAATGGAGCCGCCAACGTACGCGCGGGGCCCCGGCCCGGCAAGCCCCGCCGCTGCTTGACATTGCTTGCGAGCGGGCAGTATCTTGGCCCGGCTCCGAACAAGTGAACGTTTTCACAAACCACCGTAGAAGGCCACGGCGCCGATGCTTCGCCCGTACCTCCCCGTGCTGATCCTGCTCGCCCTCTCCATCGGGCAGGCGGTCGGCATGGTGGTCCTCTCCAGCGTGCTGAGCCCGGGGAAGCAGACCCGGGTCAAGGCGTCGCCGTACGAGAGCGGGATGGACCCGCTGGGCAGCACCCGCGAGCGTTTCTCGGTCAAGTTCTACGTGGTGGCGATCCTGTTCATCGTGTTCGACGTGGAGACCATCTTCCTCCTCCCCTGGGCGGTCAGCGCCCGCGCGCTGGGGTGGCCGGGCTTCGCGGCGGCCATGGTGTTCATCGTGATCCTCACCGTGGGGCTGATCTACGAGTGGAAGAAGGGAGCGCTGGAATGGGACTGAACGACGCAGGCGCGGGGAGCACCGTCAACGCCCCCGCCGTGCACACGGAAAAAGGCTCCAGCCTGGAGCTGCAGGCCGAAAAGGCGGGGATGCAGCCCGGCGGGCTCTTTTCGGGCCAGCCGAGCTTCCTCACCACCAAGCTCGAGAGCGTCGTCAACTGGGCGCGGCAGAACTCGCTCTGGCCCATGCCCTTCGGCACCGCCTGCTGCGCCATCGAGATGATGGCCACCGCGGCCACCCGCTACGACCTGGCCCGCTTCGGGATGGAGCGGATGAGCTTCAGCCCGCGCCAGGCCGACCTGCTGATCTGCGCGGGGCGGGTGAGCTACAAGATGGCGCCCGTGCTCAAGAAGATCTGGGAGCAGATGCCCAGCCCCAAGTGGTCGATCAGCATGGGCGCCTGCGCCAGCAGCGGCGGGGTGTTCGACGTGTACAGCATGGTGCAGGGGATCGACACCCTCATCCCGGTGGACGTGTACGTGCCCGGCTGCCCGCCGCGCCCCGAGGGGCTGATCTACGGCATCCTGCTGATCCAGGAGAAGATCCGGAACTCGGCGCCCACCAGCGAGAGCGAGTGGGAGGCGGTGGACCAGCTCCCCGAGACCGGGTCGTACCTCCCGCGCGAGGTGGTGGAGGCGATCACCGCCCCGTTCGGCAACAGCACCAGCCAGAACCGCTCCAGCGGCCTGGTGAGCACCGGCGCGGTGGTCCGCGTCAGCGACCGGCGGCCTTGAACAGCGGTGCTGGGTGCGGAGTGCCGAGTGCGCCGATCCGGCGTTTGCTCAGCACCTGGCACTCGGCACTCAGCACTTCGATATGAGCGATCCGAGTTCGTTCAAGAAGGGCCTCGAAGGCCTGGACCAGGGCCCCCGCCCGTCGGAACAGGGGCCCGACGCCGTGCCCCCGCAGGCCGGCGACCTGCCGCCGCACCCCACCGTCGACGCGCTGCGGGCGCGGTTCGGCGACGCGGTGCTGCGCCACGAGGTGGTGGCCGGCGACGAGCACATCGTCTACGTCCCCGCCGCGCGCAGCCTCGAGGTCCTGGGGTGGCTCAAGGACGCCGAGGGGCACCGCTACGACTTCCTGCAGGACCTCACCGCCGTCGACTACGGCGGCGGGCGGCAGATCCAGGTCGTCTACCAGCTCTGGTCGATCCAGAACAAGCTCAATCTCCGCGTGAAGTGCGAGCTGCCGCTCAGCGAGCTGGAGATCGACAGCGTGTTCTTCCTGTGGCGCGCGGCCGACTGGCTGGAGCGCGAGGTGTTCGACATGTTCGGCGTGGTGTTCCGGGGGCACCCCGACCTGCGCCGGATCCTGATGCCCTACAACTACGCCGAGGGGCACCCGCTGCGGAAGGACTTCCCGCTGCGCGGGCGCTTCACGCGCGCCGAGCAGACGCGGCGCGCCCTGGCGCAAAAGACCGAAGACCACTACTCGCCCATGGAGCTCGAGATCGCCCACGTGCTGGGCCAGCCCGTTCCCGACCCGTTCGACGCGGGCGAGACCGGCGGCCAGCACGGGCAGTTCGGCGGCATGGGCGGAGGGGGCTGAGATGGCGCTGCGCAGGCTGATCTACAACGTGACGCGCTCCCCGGAGATGGCTCCGGGCGGCGCGCTGGTGCACGCGCCGATCGTCCCCGTCGAGGGCGAGGCGTACGAGGTGCACGAAGACGTCCACGGCGAGCACATGCTCATCAACATCGGCCCCCAGCACCCCGCCACGCACGGGGTGCTGCGCCTGGTGCTGGAGCTGGACGGCGAGACCGTGATCCGCTGCATCCCGCACATCGGCTACCTCCACTCCAGCTTCGAGAAGCTGGGCGAGTACCGGGACTGGAACCAGGTGGTTCCGCTCACCGACCGCATGGACTACCTGGCGCCGCTGATCTACAACTGCGCCTACGCCATGGCGGTGGAGAAGCTGATGGGGATCGAGGTGACCGAGCGCTGCAAGGTCGTCCGCGTGATCTGCATGGAGCTGGACCGCATCTTCTCGCACCTGCTGTGGCTGGGGACGACGGCGATCGACCTGGGCGCGTTCACCGTCTTCCTCTACACCTTCCAGCAGCGCGAGAAGATCTACGACCTGCACGAGCGCTTCACCGGCGCCCGCATCACCACGTCGTCCACGCGGATCGGCGGGATGATGGCCGACCTGCCGGCGGGGTGGATCACGCAGCTCGAAGAGTTCCTCGACAACTTCATCCCCGTGGTCGACGAGGTGGAGACGCTGCTCACCAACAACGCCATCTGGGTGGGCCGCACCCAGGGCGTGGGCGAGATCAGCGGCGAAGACGCGATCAACTGGGGGCTGAGCGGGCCCAACCTGCGCGCGAGCGGCGTGACCTACGACGTACGCAAGGACCGTCCGTACTACGACTACGAGACGTACGACTTCGACGTCCCCGTGGGCGAGCACGGCGACATCTACGACCGCTACCTGTGCCGGATGGAGGAGATGCGCCAGAGCGTGCGCATCCTCCGCCAGGCGATCGGCCGCCTTCCCGGCGGCCCGATCAACGTGGACGACCCCCGCGTCATCCTCCCGCCCAAGACGGCGGCGATGAACGACATGGAGAGCATGATCCACCACTTCAAGGTGGTGATGGAGGGCGTGCGCGCCCCCGTCGGCGAAAGCTGGTTCAGCGTGGAGTCGTCCAAGGGCGAGCTAGGGATGTACGTCGTTTCCGACGGCGGGAGCAAGCCCGTGCGCTGGCGCGTGCGCGGCCCCAGCTTCATCAACATCGCGGCGCTTCCGCACATGATCGAGGGGGCGCTGCTCTCCGACGTGATCGCGGTGAACGCGTCGCTCGACATCGTGCTGGGAGAGATCGACCGATGAGCGCCGCCAGGGCCGGACAGGATTCACCCCCCAGCTCGTGGCCCGTCGCCAAGCAGAACCCGGGCTTCGCCGGCGACACGGGCGAGTTCGGCGCGCTGACCGAGGCCGAGGTCCGCGGCACCGCCTTCGTGGGCATCCGCCCGAAGGACGGCGGCCACCCCTCCGTCGCCGGCACCCTGCCGTACCAGGTGGCCGACCGGAGCGGCGAGGCGCCGATCTTCGTGGGCGAGTACGAGGAGCGGCTGCGGAAGATCCTTTCCCGCTACCCGGACCGGCAGAACGCGCTTCTCCCGGCGCTGCACATGGCGCACGAGATCCGCGGCTGCCTGAGCCCGGCGACGATGGACGAGGTGGCGGAGCGGCTGGAGCTCGCCCCCGCGTACGTGCGGGGCGTGGCCAGCTTCTACACCATGTACAACCTGGGCCCGGTCGGTAAGTACCTGATCCAGGTGTGCACCAACATCAGCTGCAACCTGTGCGGGGGCGACGCGGTGTTCGAGTCGTTCCTGAAGCACACCGGCACCGAGGCGGGCGAGACCAGCGCCAACGGGCTGTATACGGTGATGGAGGTGGAGTGCCTGGGCGCCTGCGGCTTCCCGACGGCCGTCCAGATCAACGAGCACTACTACGAGAACGTGCGGCCCCAGGACGTGCCGGCGATTCTCGAGCGGCTGACGTGACGAAGGAGTGCTGAGTGCGGGGTGCTGAGTGCTGGGTAACCGCGCTCGCGCCGAAGTCTCAGCACTCAGCACTCAGCACCTAGCACTCAGCACCCTGGAAGTCCGAGCGAAAGCCGACCAATGGCGTACCCGTATACGCACGAGAAAGAGACGCGCGTCATCTCCAAGTACTTCGGCGACCCGGAAGCGCGGACGCTGAAGGGGTGGGAGGCGCGCGGCGGCTACCAGGCCCTGCGCAAGGCGCTGGCGACCTCTCGCGAAGAGATCGTCAACACCGTGAAGGCCAGCGGGCTGCGCGGCCGCGGCGGGGCGGGGTTCCCCACCGGGATGAAGTGGAGCTTCATGCCCAAGAAGGTGGAGGGAACGCCGCACTACCTGATCTGCAACGCCGACGAGAGCGAGCCCGGCACCTTCAAGGACCGCGAGCTGATGCGGTGGACGCCGCACGCGCTCATCGAGGGGTGCGTGGTCGGCGCCTACGCGATCAACGCCGAGCACGCCTACATCTACATCCGCGGCGAGTTCTTCGAGGCGGCGCAGGTGATGGCGCGCGCCATCGAGGAGGCGTACGAGGCCGGCTACCTGGGGAAGAACATCCTGGGCACCGGCATCGACATCGACCTCACGCTGCACCTGGGCGCCGGCGCCTACATCTGCGGCGAGGAGACCGGGCTGCTCAACTCGCTCGAGGGCCGCCGCGGCGAGCCGCGCGTGAAGCCGCCGTACCCGGCCATCGCCGGCGCCTTCGGCAAGCCCACGGCGGTGAACAACGTCGAGAGCCTGATCGCCGCCGCGCACATCGTGCTGAACGGGGCCGACTGGTACAAGCAGTGGGGGACGGAGAAGTCCACGGGCACCAAGCTCTTCTGCGTGAGCGGCCACGTGAAGCGGCCGGGGAACTACGAGGTGCCGCTGGGCTTCAACTTCAAGGAGTTCATCTACGACGTCTGCGGCGGCACCCCCGACGGGCGGCCGATCAAGGCGGTGATCCCGGGCGGCAGCTCGGTCCCGATCCTGACCGCCGACGAGCTGGACATCGGGATGGACTACGAGGCGATGGCGGCCGCGGGGACGATGCTGGGGTGCGGGTCGGTGATCGTGATGGACGACACCACCAACATCGTCAAGCAGGTGCGGCGGATGGTGGACTTCTACGCCCACGAGAGCTGCGGGCAGTGCACCCCCTGCCGCGAGGGCACCGCCTGGGCCGC
>DASSME010000149.1:0-21647 GCA_035689035.1 Longimicrobium sp.
TGCTTTCTCGGTGAGGCTGCCGAAGAACACCCGGTTCTTCAGATCACGCAATCCAGCCAGTGCATCCCACATCCCGGCACCGTCCGCGTTGTAAGCTTCTCTAGAAAACGCGTCGATGTCAAGAATCATGCGGCTTGAACCTGCGCTGCTTTCGTCAAGGTACTGTGTGATGCTCACGGAAAATGGCGGATCCTTGTCGTGAAGCAGCATCCGCACGAGAAGGTTTGTAACCAGTTCCGGCACACCCGCGGGGACACGCGGCAAAGTGTTGAAGTACTCCTCGAATTCCTCGGTCGGCAACGGAATGGGGATACGGTTTAGGTAGCGGGTGCCCACTCGGAGAACCGTTTGGGGCGATGCAACCCGTGCATACACGTCCCACACCTTGGCGGTTTCTTCCGCCAGTTGTTCCCACCTCGTGTAGTCTCGTAGCTGACTCACGGTCAAGCCCTCGACGGTGAGTTGCGCAATGAACCGCTGATCCGTGGAACGAAAGGTGTACCCCAGCAGCGCAGACTCGGCTTGGCTCGTACCGGGGGCGTCACCGGCCAGATCGACCGTTCGCGCGAAGAGATGCTGCTCTCCTTCCAGGGCATAGCGCCCCGATAACAGCGATTCGGCGGCACGCAACCGCGATACCTCGAAGCCGACGCCCAAATCGGCCCGAATGTCGATGATCGCTTCGGTGATCGGGGGGGTGCGCAACCGCCTTGGTTCCGGCATCGCCTTGCATGGTTGAGGTAAGTCAGGAAACGTGAACTCGCCCCGAGGGGTTTCGCAAGTTAGGATCAGACTTGCACTACACCAACCGTCTCTTCGTTATCGTTGGATGGGGAGCAGGGAGCGAAAACCTCTTCGTCATCTTGGAATATGCCTGAACTCGGCGCTGGACTGATCAACCCGGCCGCGGGGAGCTACCCGGTCACCGGCGACCCGCGCGAGGTGGCGGCGAGCGTGGAGGCGGGGGAGCGCTCGTGGCGCGAGTTCCCGTACTACCAGGCGCGCTTCGGCGAGCGCGGGCGGCTGTTCGGGCACAGCGACAGCGCGTGGCTGTCGCTGGTCGCCGGGTCGCCGCAGGGGCAGGTGAACGCGGAGGTGATGTGGCTGGGGAGCGTGCTCTCCTCGCGTGGGATGCCGCAGTACCTGCTGGAGCGGCACCTCGAGTTCCTGCACGAAGAGCTCTGCAACGCCGTGCCCGGGAAGCGCGAGACGTACGATCGTCTGCTGCGCGCCGCCGAGATGCTGCGCGGGCTGCGCACCAGCCAGATCAGCGAGGAGTTCTTCCGGCGCGAGGCCGCCGAGTTCGAGCGGCGCGTGGGGCCCGAGTGGGCCGAGCGCTTCCCGCGGATGGGGACGCTGCTGGTGAGCGCCGCGGCGGACGAGCGGCTGGGGATCGGGCGGGCGGTGCCGGCGATCGAGGAGTGGGTGACGGACCCCGCCCGCTTCCCCGAACCATGGATCCAGGCCGCGCGCCAGACGCTGCGGCGTGCCCGCGGCGGCGCGGAGGGAGCGCACACCTGATCGGCGGATTCCGCACGGATGCTGGAGTTTGTATACCGCTGTCCGGTTCTTGATGTAGACATCTTCCCGCGCTGTCCCACCGCTGGCACATTCGTAGCGCCATCAATCCCTTAGACGCGAACGCGCCCACGGCGAGCGGGCGTTCCGCCGTCCATCTTTCCGATCAGGAAAGGGGTGCGCAACGGGCCGGGATGCATTATCCTTCCGGACTCTTTTGGCCGCTTCGGAAATGCACCCCTCACCGCAGCGCGGGACGCAGCAGCCCCGCCCAAGGCCCGGAATGGACCGCACCCGCTTCATCGACCACCGGGGGCAACGCCTCCTGCTGCTGGACTACACCAACCTGGGCACCGACCTGGACCAGCTCAAAGCCGAGATCGAACGCTCCAAGAGCGTGATCGGGAAAGAACCACCGGGCTCGGTGCTCACCGTGACCGACGTGCGGGGCTCCAAGATCACTCCCGGCGCGGTGAAGGCGATGCAGGAGCTGGTGCAGTTCAACGCGCCGTACGTCCGCTGGAGCGCGGTGGTGGTGGGCCTCACCGGGGTGTACCTCACCGCCTTCCGCGCCATCCAGGCGCTGTCGCGGCGCAGGAACATGCGCGCCTTCAACGACCTGGACGAGGCGAAGGACTGGCTGCTCTCCCACGCCCCCGCGGGAGTCGGTTGAGCGGCGCGCCGGAAGTCGCGGATCCGCCCGCCCGGGACCGACGCTGGACGGCCGAGCGCTGGGCGCGCATCGCGATCACCATCCAGTTCCTGGCGCTGGTGCGCACGCTGGCCGAGGTGTACCGGCTGCGCTGGGCCGCGGGCGGGCGGCTGGCGTTCGGCCAGGCCCAGCCGTTCATCGCCGGCGGCCTGATCGCGGCGGTGTTCTGCTGGCTGGCGGTCACGCTGTACTTCTTCCGCCGCCACCGCGCGTGCGTCGTCGTCTCCATCGCGATGGTGGCGGTGATGATCGCGTACAAGCTCTACGCGCTGGGCCCGTGACGACGCGGGTGCGTCCGGCGTCCGCCGAATCCAGCGGGAGACGGGTCTCGCGCGCGGTGCTGGCGGCGGCGTTCGTGTTCGCGGGGGTGATGCACTTCGCGATCACCACGCGGTACATGCGGATCATGCCGCCGTGGATCCCGCTCCACCGGGCGATGGTGCTGCTGAGCGGCGCCTGCGAGATCGCCGGCGGCATCGGGCTGCTGGCGCCGCGGACGCGCCGGGCGGCGGCGATCGGGCTGGTGCTGCTGCTGATCGCCGTCTTCCCCGCGAACGTGCAGATGCTGCTGAACGCGCGGGCGGCGCACGCGTCCACCCTGGCGCTGGGGCTGCTCTGGGCGCGGCTCCCGCTGCAGATCGTGATCGTCGCGTGGGTGGCGTACGCGGCGGGGCTGCGCCGGGGCGCCGGGTGACGGACGGCGGACGTCTCCAAAGCAGCGATCCCATCCCCCGAAAATCCCCCCGGTCTTTGCGCGCGGCGCCGCGCCGCCCCATGTTGCAACGTCCGTTCACCCCATCACCCGCGCCCGTCCGCCACCGCATGCCCGAGCAAGAGCCCAGCGCGCACGACCACCTGGAGCACGCCCGCGACATGCTGTGGGACGCCATCCAGGTGCTGGAAGAGGCGCAGCGGGTGATGTTCAAGGCCGGCGACCGCTACGTGGCCGAGGTGTGGGGCGACGGCGTGCGCACCGTGCTGGACCTGACGGAGCGCATCACCGACCTCTCGGGCGACCTCACCAAGGTGCACATCGAGATCGGCCGCCTGGCGCGCAAGGACCGCCAGCGCGGCTCGTGAGCCCGCGTTCCGCCGCCGCGCCGCCGCTTCGATCTTCCTCTCCGCGACCCTGACGTGGTGTTCAAGTCCACTCGCGGCCAGGCACGCCTGCGCCGGCTGGCCGTGCTCTCGGCGGTCGCCGCCTCGGTGCTGCTCGTCCTGGCGGTGCTGTTCTGGAACGGCCACCTGCGCCTGGTCCATCCCAGCCGTGCCGAGTTCCCCGTGCGTGGCGTGGACGTGTCGCACCACCAGGGGCGGGTGGACTGGGCGCGGGTGCGCGGGGCCGGCTACGAGTTCGCCTACCTGAAGGCAACCGAGGGCGCCACCTACGTGGACAGCACGTACGCGCGGAACCGCGACGCGGCGCGGCGGGCGGGGCTGGTGACGGGGCCGTACCACTTCTTCACGCTCTGCACCGACGCCGCGGCGCAGGCGGCGATGTTCCTCGCCGTCCAGCCGCCGGACCACGGGCGCTCACTGCCGCCGGCGGTGGACCTGGAGTTCGGCGGCAACTGCGGCCAGCGTCCGCCGGCCGATTCCGTGCGGTCACAGATGGAACGCTTCCTGGCCGTGATCGATTCGGCGTACGGCCGGCCGGCGGCGCTGTACATCACCCCCGAGTTCTACGACGCGTATCTGCGGCGTGCCGTGGGCCACCCGCTCTGGGTGCGCGGGATCTTCCGGCGGCCTCGGTACGGCGGCGAGTGGGCGCTCTGGCAGTACGCCGCCACCGCGCGCGTCCCCGGAATCCGCGGCCGCACCGACCTGGACGCGTTCCGCGGCACCCGTGCGCGCTTCGAGGCGTTCGTCTCCCCGCCGCGCTGACGGAGGCGGCACGGGCCGGCCGGCGGGTGTCTTCGGCGGCGGGATGAACACGGAGGGAGGGGAGACCGACCGTCTCCGCTCCCTCCATCTTCTTTCACGACCACGTATTCCGTCACCGGAGGGGATCAGGAGGGCAGCGTGCAGGCGAGACGCGCCAGGGTGGCGTGGTTCTTCTTGCTGCTGCCGCCTTCGCTGGTCAGGAACACGACCCCGTGCTCCCCGAACCCGACCCCTTCACCCTGCGCCTCGTTGAGCGGCGAAAGGTCCATCACCACCGGGTTGGCGAGTGCCCTCACGGCCCCGCCCTGGGTGCGATAGAACGAGACCGACTTCAGCGTGCGCAGGGCGATCCACCGTCCGTCGCGCGAGGCGGAGCCGCCGGTGATCCGCTCGTGGCGCCGGTACGCCACGTCCGAGATCCCCGCGACCTTTTCCAGCATCACGGTGGCGCCGGCCCGCAGCGGCTGCGGGAACCGGTACAGCCCGGCCGGCCCCGTTTCGCCCTTGGTGGCGATGTAGATGGCGCCGTCCGGCAGCACGAACATGGCCTCGGCGTCCTGCGCCCCGTCGGGATAGGTGGCGCTGAACGCCTGGGCCGGGGCCGAGACGGAGACGGCGGCGCCGGGCTCGGGAACGCGGTAGACGGTGACGTTCGCGCGCCGTGCCTGGTTGTCGCCGATGTCGCCCACGTACAGGCAGTCGCCGCCGGGGCACGCGGCGACGGCGATGTCTTCCCAGTTCACGTTGGTGGCGCCGGTCACCGTCACCCGCGCCTTCTCGGCGCCCGTGCTGTCCACCGCGTACACCACGGGCCGGCCCGAGTCGTCGTGCGTCCACAGCAGGGCCGGGTCGCGGCGGCTCTGCGCGATGCCGCTGGACTCGTGCAGGCTCCGCGGCAATGCGATCCCCGAGGCCAGCACCCGGCACGGCGGCGCGGTGTCGGCGCGGGCGGATGTCGCGGCGGCGCTGTCGGCCCGGTGGTGATGCTTGCGGGTGGCCACCGCCTGGGCGGTCACCTCGGGGCCCGGGTGCGAGGGCTGGAGCTGGCGCATCACCAGCTCGGTGACGATGCCCAGGCCGGCCAGGATCAGCAGCAACAGCACCCCCAGGCGAAGCAGGGGAGTTTCTCCCATAGGATTCCGGCGTGTGGTTCAGGAGGAGGGTGAACCGGGTTTGCACCCGCAGGCGCGGGGCGCTCCGGCAGGGCGAGCGCTGACCGGGATGACGATCCGATCGTTCCACGGCCGCGTCCCATCAAATCCCGGTCCGCCACGCCCGCACACCGGGTGGCGGAGATGGTTCGCGGGTCACGACCGCATCCCCACGACGTGCGGATACGGCCGCGGGCCGGGCTCCCGGGCGCTCCAGCGGGCACGGTCGTACAGCCACGCGCCCAGGAAAGTGCCCGCCGCCCCGTCGCCCACGCCCACCAGGATCGTCCACATCAGGAGCCGGTCGGGGAAGATGTGCAGCGGCTGCATGGCCAGCGTGGGGATCACCCAGAAGACCAGCCACACCGCCACCGCCGTCCGCAGCGCCGTCTGCCGGCCGGGGCCGTAGAAGCGGCTCGCCCAGCGGTAGCCCAGCACCGACAGGATCCCCAGCCAGAAGTTGGCGGGGATGAAGCTGCTCCACCCCGTGGGCGTCTTCCCCAGCGCTGCGAACGCCTCGGTCCATGCCGCGTCGAGCCACCAGTGATGCGCGGCCCACTCGCAGGCGTTCACCAGCGCGCCGCCGGCGAGCCCCGCCACGATCAGCCTTCCCCAGCCTGGCTCGCCGCGCGCCGCTCTCGGTGTGTTCATCCACGTCTCTCCAGGTCCAGCCGTCACGTTTCCCTCGTCACTGACGCTGAACGCATCACGCGGCCGGTCTCTGTCTCACGCGTCGCCCGCACCGGCGCGTAGCTGCTCGGAAACCCGGCCCCCCGGGATCGCCCGTGCACATGCATGATAGTGCGCACCGGCCGCCGCGCGAATCATCGCGTGCGGAGAACGATCGTTGGACGAGCAGTCGTCGTCGTCGTTCCTCGCCCGCGAACCACGAAGCGCTCCCGCGGCAATGAGCCGCGAGAGCGCTGATGATCGTCGAGTTTGGCGGACGTGAATGGTGCGATGCCGGGCGGGGTTTCGCTCAGTTGCCAGCTTCGCGGTCGGCCAGATCGGCGAGCATCTCGATCCAGTCGGGCGTAGGCAGGCCGGCGTGGAACTCCCGGTGATCCTCCACCAGCTTACGCAGGGCTGCGGCGCGACGATCGCGCGGAAGACCGCTCACCGAGAATAACACGGTGTCGACCATCAGTTGCGAAGGCGTCTGGTACTCATCGCGTGCTCGGGTCTGTCGCGTAGCCATGTACCAATCCCTCAGCCTGGGCCAGTTCTTTCCGGGGCGGACGCCGTCCTTGTGGAACTTGTCCACCGCGCTCTTGGAGATGCCGATCTGGGCGGCCAGCGTGCGGAGCGGGGTCTGCAGCACCTCGCGGTGGTACACCACCCAGTCGTGCACCTGCTCAAGGAGGTGCCGTGCCGTCTCGGAACCCGCGGGGGCACTCTTCCGGGGATCGTAAGCGTCCCGTCCGCTTTGGCCACTCCGTTCCGATGGACACGGTCAACCGTAAACCCGGCAGGCCCCGGGAGGCAAGCCTTTGGGGCGCTCCCGTTCCAAAGCCGCCACCGGTATCGCACCTCCCACCTCCTTCGAGCCGTCGCACAGTGAACGGACGGCACCAACGATGCGGACCTCACGCCCGCGGACGGCGGTACGCCGCCTTGCCGTGCCCCGCGGGTGCCCGTATCGTCCGCGCCGCACGAGAACGACCGACAGAACCCGAACGCGTTTGCATCAGCCCAGAGGAGATGCGATGACCCCGCGCACGTTCACCCGCGCCGCCGCGGCGGTGGCCGCCACGCTGGCGGCCTGCGCGCCGCAGCCGGCCACGCAGACCACGCCCGCGCCCGCCGCCGGCTCGGGCGCCGCCGCGCAGACCGACATCGGCCAGCGGCTGGCCCGCTACACCACCGTCCGCCTGACCAGCGACCTGTCGCAGCTTTCGCCCAACGAGCGGCAGATGATCCCGCTGCTGATCGACGCGGCGAAGGAGATGGACCCCATCTTCTGGGAGCAGAGCTACGGCGACCACGACGCGCTGCTGGCGCGCATCACCGACCCGCAGGCGCGGCGCTTCGCCGAGATCAACTACGGGCCGTGGGACCGGCTGGAGAACGACCAGGCGTTCCTTCCCGGGATCGCCGCCAAGCCCGAGGGCGCCAACTACTACCCGCAGGGGATGACCAAGGCCGAGTTCGACGCGGCCGTGGCGACCGGCGGCCCGCGCGCCGACAGCCTGAAGAGCCTGTACACGCTGGTGCGCCGCGACGCGGCGGGGCGGCTGTACGCGGTGCCGTTCCACGTGGCGTACCGCGAGCACAACCAGCGCGCCGCCGACAAGCTGCGCCAGGCCGCCGCGCTGGCCGACGACCCCGGCCTGAAGCGCTACCTGACGCTGCGCGCCGACGCGCTGCTGAACGACGACTACCAGGCCAGCGACCTGGCCTGGATGGACATGAAGAACAACACGCTCGACATCGTGATCGGCCCGATCGAGACGTACGAGGACGCGCTGTACGGCTACAAGGCCGCCAACGAGAGCTACGTGCTGGTCAAGGACCGCGACTGGAGCCGCCGCCTGGCTCGCTACGTGTCGATGCTTCCCGGGCTGCAGCGCGGGCTTCCCGTGGAGGAGCAGTTCAAGCGCGAGACGCCGGGGAGCAACAGCGACCTGAACGCGTACGACGCGGTGTATTACGCGGGGCAGGCGAACTCGGGCGCCAAGACCATCGCCATCAACCTCCCCAACGACGAGCAGGTGCAGCTGCAGAAGGGCACGCGGCGGCTGCAGCTGAAGAACGCGATGCGCGCCAAGTTCGACAACATCCTGGTGCCGATCGCCCGCGAGCTGATCGCGCCCGACCAGATGCAGCACATCACCTTCGACGCCTTCTTCGAGAACACCATGTTCCACGAGGTGGCGCACGGGCTGGGGATCAAGAACGTGGTGAACGGCACCGGCACCGTGCGCGAGGCGCTGAAGGAGCGCTACGGCGGCCTCGAGGAGGAGAAGGCCGACGTGCTGGGGCTGTACATGGTGGCGCAGCTGAACCGGCAGGGCGAGCTGGGGCAGGAGGACGTGCGCAACAACTACGTCACCTTCCTGGCCGGGCTCTTCCGCTCGGTGCGCTTCGGCGCCAGCGACGCGCACGGGCGGGCGAACATGGCCACCTTCAACTTCCTGGCCGAGCAGGGCGCCTTCACCCGCGACCCGGCCACCGGGCACTACCGCGTGAACTTCGAGCGGATGCAGCGGGGGATCGACCTGCTGGCCGGCAACATCCTTCGCCTGCAGGGCACCGGCGACTACGCGGGCGTGGGCACCTTCATGACCGGCTACGGCGTGATCCGCCCCGAGCTGCAGGGCGACCTGGGCCGCCTCAGCAGCCGCGGCATCCCCGTCGACATCATCTTCGAGCAGGGCGCCAGCGTCCTGGGCCTGTGAGCTGACGGGCGGCCGAATCGCAGGATCGAAGCACGAAAGCACGCCGGCGTCCCGGGTGGGGCGGCGGCGTACTTTTGTGGAAGCGATTGATTCGCAATGATTTCCGTCGCGCCGAACATCGCCGCTTGACACGTGGACTCATCGGTGCTGTACCCACGCTGGCCGTAAATGGACAGTGGCTTGCGCTCTGCGGCGGTTACTCCGTACCGTTCATACCCATGAACGACTACATTGGATTTTACGGCGAGCGCATCTTCGAGAGGTTGATCAGTGCGTTGCACACGCCGAACGCTCCGCTGTTCACCCCGCACTTCCTGGGCGACAAGTGGCCCGTGGTCGACTACATCGTCCGGCTCGAGGGGGCGCCGGGCCAGCCGTACTTCTTCGTTCAGGTGAAAACGACGCGTCGGGGGTGCACACCATCGGGTCGTCTGCAGGCACGTGTCACGGCGGAGGAGATGCGGGCTTTGGCCGCGTGCCCGGGACCAACGTACATTGCGGGGGTCGATGAACCGACCGGGTCCTGCTATATCGTCTCGGCGAATGGAGAGAGATCAGCGGCGATGAGCACGCTTCCCACTGCATTTCCGCTGGACCGCAACACGCGTGAAGCGCTCTGGCAGGAAGTCGCCAGCTACTGGGCACAGCGCGGCCCGCACGCGTTCACGTCGCGCTTCGTCGACCCGCGAGGCAGCCGATGAGCCATCCGCAGCGGGACTTCGTGCAATATCATTCCCACACGCTCGCCGCTCTCTGGCTATCGCGTCGCCCGGACCTGCGGGGGCTCGACCAGAACGGTGAGATCTTCGGGGCGGACCTCCTGGTCGCGGTGGAGAAGGACGGGCGGTTCACCGGGAGACAGTTCGGCGCGGTGGTGAAGGGCTACCGTGCTGGATCGTCCGCACCCCGGCTCACCGCCCGCGAGTTGCGGCGTGAGCGCGAACGCTTCGCGGATCAGACCTTCCCGGTGTGCATGCTGGCGTTTCCGGCGTCCGGCGAGCCCGGCTGGTTCCGCTGGATAGTGGAGCCCGGCGGGTGCGATGGCTGCACCGGGCTCCACTTCTCCGACTGCATCGGCTTCGAACCCGCGACCGACGAGTTGCTGGGCCGCGTGGTCAGCCAGGTGAGCCAGTGGTTCGATGCGCGGCGCGGCGCGGCCGGAACAAAGCACTTCGGAGAGCGGTAGCCTGAACGCGCCGCAGCCCTGACAGGTGGGATTGAGAGCCGGCCACCGACGGAACTGCTGGATCAACGCTTCGCAGAGTTCAGGTCTGTCGTAGCTTCCAGGCGGCGAAACGCTTGGCGGCCGTCGCCGCATCGCGTACTCTTCCGCTGTCCTTCGCCGCACCCCCCCCACCACCCCCACCGTCCGTCGTGCACTTTCCCGTCATCCTGCACCTGGGGCCGCTCAGCATCGCGCCGCACCAGCCGATGGAGATGCTGGGGGCGTTCCTCGGCTTCCGGCTGTACCTGCGCCAGCGCAGGCGCGCGGGCGACCCGATCCCCGGCGAGCGGCGCCTGGTCGTCCTGGCGGCGGCGATCGTGGGGGCGGCGCTGGGGTCCAAGCTGCTGGCCATCGCCGCCGCGCCGCCCGCCACGCTCGGCGGTCTGCTGGACGTGCGGCTGCTGCTGGCGGGGAAGACGATCGTCGGCGGGCTGCTGGGCGGGCTGGCGGCGACGGAGCTGGTCAAGTGGCGGATCGGCGAGCGGACGCCGACGGGCGATCTCTACGCGTTCCCGCTGATCGTGGGCATCGCCCTGGGCCGGGTGGGGTGCTTCCTGACCGGGCTGGCGGACGACACCTACGGGGTGGCGACGTCGCTGCCGTGGGGGATCGACTTCGGCGACGGGGTGCGGCGGCATCCAACCCAGCTCTATGAGATCGCGTTCCTCGCACTGCTGGCGGTCGCCCTCGCGTGGCGCGCGCGGCGGCCGTACCCGCGCGGCGACCGGTTCAAGCTCTTCATGGTGGGCTATCTCGCCTGGCGGCTGGCGGTGGACTTCATCAAGCCCTCGCACGTCACCCTGCTGGGGCTGAACCCGATCCAGCTCGCCTGCATCGCCGGGCTGCTCTGGTACGCCCCGCACCTCCCCCGGCTGTTCGGCATCGGCCGACGGGCGCGCGCACCCTCGGCGGACGCGGTTCCATCCCCCGAATCCGCATCACCCCAACCCACCGCGGGACCCGCATGGCAGACAAGGTAAGGCCGTACCTGTACTACGACGTGGCGCTGGCCCTCTGCTCGCGCTGCCTGCGCAAGGTGGAGGGGAAGATCCTCTTCGCCGACGGCAAGGTGATCCTGGAGAAGCGCTGCCCCGAGCACGGCCGCGAGCGGGTGCTGATCGCCGACGACGTGGAGTACTACAAGCGCTCGCGCGAGGTCTTCATCAAGCCGCCCGAGCAGCCCAACCACAACCAGACGCCGATCCGCTACGGCTGCCCCTACGACTGCGGGCTCTGCCCCGACCACGAGCAGCACTCTTGTCTCGCGCTGATCGAGGTGACCGACGCGTGCAACCTGAAGTGCCCGGTGTGCTACGCCGAGAGCGGCCCGCATCGCCCGGACTTCCGCCCGCTGGAGCTGATCGAGCGGATGATGGACGCGCTGGTGGCGAGCGAGACCAGCCCCGACGTGGTGCAGATCAGCGGCGGCGAGCCCACGCTGCACCCGCGCTTCTTCGACATCCTGGACGCGGCGCGCGCCCGGCCGATCAAGCACCTGATGGTGAACACCAACGGGCTGAAGATCGCCGAAGACCGCGAGTTCGTGCGCCGGCTGGCCGAGTACCGGGCGCACTTCGAGATCTACCTGCAGTTCGACTCGTTCCAGCGCGAGGCACTGATGGAGCTGCGCGGCGCCGACCTGCGCCGCATCCGCCGCAAGGCGCTGGAGCACCTCAACGAGTTCGACATCTCCACCGCCCTGGTGGTGACGCTCAAGAAGGGGCTGAACGACGGCGAGGTGGGCGAGATCATCCGCTTCGCGCTGGAGCAGCCGTGCGTGCGCGGGGTGACCTTCCAGCCGGTGCAGGCCGCCGGCCGGCTGGAGGAGTTCGACCCGGCCACCGACCGGCTGACGCTGACGGAGGTGCGGCGCGCCATCTACGAGCAATCCGGCGTGTTCCGCGCCGAAGACGTGGTGCCGGTGCCCTGCCACCCCGACTGCCTGGCGATGGCGTACGCGCTGAAGCTGAACGGCTGCGTCACCCCGCTCACGGGGATGATCGACCCCGCCGTGCTGATCGAGGGGGCGCGCAACACCATCGTCTTCGAGCAGGACCCGGGCGTGCAGGCGGCGCTCTTCCGCGCCTTCAGCACCAACCACTCGCCCGAGAGCGGCGCGCAATCCCTGCGCGAGCTGCTGTGCTGCCTTCCGCTCGTCAACGTCCCCCAGGGGTTCGGGTACTCCAACGTGTTCCGCGTGCTGATCGTTCAGTTCATGGACGCGTACTCGATGGATATTCGCTCGGTGAAGAAGAGCTGCATCCACATCGTGCACCCCGACGGGCGGCTGATCCCCTTCGACACCTACAACCTGTTCTACCGCGACGGCCGCGAGCAGCACTGGAAGCCGCGCCTGGCCGACCCGTGGGCCGAGCGCGGCCGCCTGCCGCTGCTGCAGACGCACGGGGGCGTCGCGTGACCCCCGAGCGGCCGGCGGGCGACGGCGGGCCGCGCCACGAGTACCGCCGCGAGGCGCCGGCGCGGGAGCGCGCGCTGCCGGGGATGAAGCCGGCGCTGCTGATCTTCGGCGTGGCGGCGGTGCTGGAGTACGCGGCGATCACGCTGCTGGACCGGACGGCGGACGCGCGCTTCCTGTGGCTGGCGGTGGTGGTGGCGGCAGCGGCGTTCGCGGTGGCGGTGGCGGTGGGCTCGCGACTGCCAAGAGGACAGCGGTGGCCGTTCTGGCTGGTGGGCTTGGCCTGCGTCGCAGCGGGAATACTGCTGTTCGCCTACACCTGCGGGATGATGCTGAAGGGAATCTGAATGCGGGACGGATGCGGACTGGAACTACACTCGAGGTGACGGATGAGCGACGACACACCGAACGGCGGCGACCCCGGCCACCCTGGCGGCGAGACGCCGGCGCACGGCCCCCCGCCGCCCCCTTTTCCGCCGCGGGGCAGCGGCTACGGCGCGCAGGATGGTTCCGGGTACCAGGAGTGGCCGCACCAGGCGCCGCCGGGCGTGGACCCGCGGTTCCGCCCGCCGCAGCGCGACCCTCAGGCCGTGTCGCGCGGAGTGAAGGCGGCGGCATGGATCTTCGCGGCGGCGGTCGCGCTGCACCTGCTCTCGCTGGCCGCGGTCGCCGTCAGCGGCGACGGCAGCAACGGCGGCTATTTCTTGTTCGAGGGGCTGTTCGTGGCGTTCGTGGGGCTGTTGGTCGCGATCTTCGTGTCGCTGAAGCTGCCGCTGGAGTCGCGCTCGGCGTTCTGGATCAGCGGCGTGGCGTTCATGGCGCTCTCGTTCATCATCTGGGGCGTCACCTGTGGCCTCGCGCTGAGCGTGTCGCCGGTGAACTTCCACTAATACTAATTAGACTAGAGTGGTTTGCGTCCGGATCCGGAGCCTCGCCGCGCTTGACAATCGCAGTCGGGTTACGGACCGATCACCCCGACTCAGAACTGATCCGCGAGACGCTCCTAGCCAGGTAGTTATGCTTTTGAATTGAGATCTGCTTATGGACGCATGATCACAGCGCCCCGTTCGATCTCGGCTAAAGCGCGCTCTCCAAGATTTGCCATGTCCATATCGGCTAGACCTTCAACATCAGCGGTTTCCTTGTCATTGAGCGGGAAATCAGTCGCGGTCCGGGATTGGGGACGAACGACGCGAGAGAGGTAATACCCCAATCCACCTCCCAAGGTCAGGAGCGAGAATAACCCCGCCGTCCAACTTCGGCGGCGTAGTGCGACATTCGCGGAGTGGAGACCACTTACCACGAGAGTCGTCGTCAATGCTGCCGAACCCGCATCAGGCAGCACTTTAGCCTGACGTTCTGAAACAGTAACTCTCGCTAGACTCAGACCCCACATCAGGAGACCAACGGGACTTGCTGCCCTTCCCGTCTCGACGAGGAAACGAGCGAACTCCAGCGGTCTGATGTCAGCGATTTTTACCAATGCCGCTGGGTTTTCGCCTGCCTCGGCGATCTCATCCATGCGACGGAGATCATCATCATCTTCGAGGTGGATGTCATAGATGCTCATTGGTTTCCTCCGTCGGTGTAGAAGCTTATCCGCACACCATCAAGATACGTCGGCTTGAATCCACGCTTCCAGAGCAAGTACTCCATGGCAAGTCTTCTGAACGCGCCAAGTGGATGACGTTCGGCGTTATAGTAATCCACATCGACGGGCACCACATTTATTCGCCCCGATCCATACGCGAGCGGCCATGTGGCCTCCGCAAAAACCTCAAGGTTACCTGTGATGAACTGGCTGATCACCTTCTCACCAGCTGGCTGAACCAATTCCCACCTGACAGCCGAAGTATAGTCAATTGGGTTGAGCACTCGCTCAGTCGTATCGTAGGCAATCTCCGATGTGGTTGTTACTTTCCGTTCGCCAGCAATCGCCCCAACTTTGATAGAGGCTTTCGTCGCGCCGGTCTCAATACTCGCCTCCGGTGCAATCGAAGGCTGAAGAGATCCTGAGCGAGAACTGGAATTTTTCACGGCGACTTCCACGGACTGTGGGGCACTCCGGTCGACAATTTTTCCTTTCAATGCAATAACCTCAATGTCGACAGACTTACAGGCGATAAATCGAGGTTTCCGCCGAACCCCATTACCACTCCAAATCCGTATGGCATTGATCACTACATTTAAGGATAGGCGTAGTGTGTTTGGTCGAGGAAAGCTAGGCTCAGCATCAAAAGCCGCGATAGCCCGCTGAGTCGTAGTTGCATCGAGATTTCGCATCCTCAGGTCGGGCGAGAAGGTGACTCTATTCATGGGTGTCCTCCAGTGAATGTTCAGCGCGGGGAGGATTCCTGACTGCATGGAGCATGCACAATCCGAAATACCGCAGGATGTGAGTCCTCCTTTGATGATGCGAATAGAAAGCTACATACCGTATGGGGCAGAATCTCCGCAGCTGGGACAGAAGTGAGACAGATCTGCTGTGGACATCACGAAGGAGAGCGCCACGCTTTCGAGAAAGGTACCGACATACCGGCCCTACAGATCGTCAGACCGTCGGCGCGCCGATCAGGGCGGGGACGGTGTTCTTGAACTCGCCCGTGGCCAGGACCTGGATGTTGTGCGCCACGTCGGTGGTCTCATGGGCGCGGATCAGCCTGACCACCAGGCCGTCGTTGAGCACGGCGTCGGCGATGAGCGAGGCCTGCATGTCGCGCGTGGCCATGCGGGCCACCTGCGGCAGCTTGCGGAGCGGGGCCAGCTCGTTGGCGAACGCCCACGCCGCGGCGCGCGCCTTTTCCATGCTGAAGCCCACCATCTTCAGCTCCAGCTTGGGCGCGATGCCGCTCAGCTCCTTGAACACCGGCGAGCAGTCGTCCAGCTGCTGCTCCACGACGGGGGTGAGCGCCGCCAGCACGTCGTTGATCTTGTTGAAGTCGCCCTGCAGGCTGTCGATGGCGCCGGGGGCGGGGCCGGTCACGCGCGCGGCGGCGACGCCCAGGTCCAGGTTGATGTGCGCGTTCATCCCCGCCAGCAGGTGCTGCAGGACGATGTAGTTGGGGCTGAGCGCCGCGTTGAAGGCCTTGAACCAGCTGATGCTGGGCAGCTCGCCGGAGCGGTAGGCGTCGTACGCGGCCAGGTAGCGGCCGGCGAAGATCACGTCGAGCTTCTCCATCCGCGAGCCGTCCTGGAACTGGCCCGCCTTAATTCCGTCTTTCACCGCCTGCGTCACGCGGCAGTACAGCGCCGCGAAGTAGCCCAGCCGGTCCTGCCGCGCGATCGAGTCCTTGATGATGAACTGCAGCCGCTCGATCACGCCATCGATGTCGTTGGGAAGGCTTGCCATGAGAGGTTTTCCGGATGAAGGGGAGAGCACCGCGGGGAACGAATAGATAACGGCGGCGGAGGGTTCGCTCAAGACGGCTGAATGTCCATCCGCCCCGCGCCAGGGTCGATCGAAGGCCGGGCCGGGCGAATGAATTCGCGGCAACAACGGCACGAAGTCCGCCTGCGCGGACTGCACACAGGCATCGTTGCAGTGGGCGAGCGTCGGCGCAGGTCGCATCATCGGACCGCTCATACCGGCCGCTGGAAGTGCGGAAAGTCTGCCTGCGCGGACTGGCTTCAGGGGAATTGCCGGGGGCTGTGCACGGAAGCTGGCGCCGATGAAGTCCGCGCAGGCGGACTGTGTGCCGTCGTAGCCGCGAGTTCACTCGCAAACTCCCGCGCCTGAACTCCGGTTCCACGCGGTGAGAAACGGTCAGCCGGGGATCATCGCGAGGATGGTTTGGAGCGAATCCGCGTCCTCGGGCTTCTTGTCGGTGCGCCATCTCAGCATCCGCGGGAAGCGGACGGCGACGCCGCTCTTGTGGCGGGGGGAGCGCTGGATGCCCTCGAAGCCCAGCTCGAACACCAACTCGGGCTTCACGGCGCGGACGGGGCCGAAGCGCTGCAAGGTGTTGCGGCGCACGAAACTGTCCACCTTGCGGATCTCCTCGTCCGTCAGGCCGCTGTAGGCCTTGGCGAAGGGGACCAGCTCGCCGTTGCTCCACACGGCGAAGGTGTAGTCGGTGTAGAGCGAGGCGCGGCGTCCGTGGCCGCGCTGGGCGTAGATCAGCACGCAGTCCACGGTGAAGGGCTCCACCTTCCACTTCCACCAGTCTCCCTTCTTCCGTCCCACGCGGTAGGGGCTGTCGGCGCGCTTCAGCATCAGCCCCTCGCGGCTGGCCTGGCGCGCCTCGCGGTAGGCCTCGCGGACGTCGTCCCAGCTCGCCGCGTTCACGACGGGTGAGAGCAGGAAGCGGCCGCCGCTGGGCACGGCGCCGAGCAGCTCGCGCAGCCGCTCGCGGCGCCAGGAGAGCGGGCGCTCGCGCGTGTCCACCCCCTCGTGCTCCAGCAGGTCGTACGCGAGCAGGACGATCGGGACCTCGCCCAGGATCTTGGGCCCCAGCTGCTTGCGGCCGATGCGGCGCTGGAGCTGCGCGAAGGGGAGCGGACCGCCGTCGTGCCAGGGGAGCACCTCGCCGTCCAGCACGGTGCCGTCGGGGAGGAGCGATGCAGCGGCGTCCAGCTCGGGGAAGCGCTCGGTGACCAGCTCCTCGCCGCGCGACCAGATGAACGTCTTCCCCGCGCGGCGGACGACCTGCGCGCGGATGCCGTCCCACTTCCACTCCACCTGCCACTCGGCCGGCTCGCCCAGGTCGTCGGGCTCGCCCTCCAGCGCGTGCGCCAGGAAGAAGGGGTACGGGCGGCTGACGTCGGTGTCGCGAGTGTCGGCGCCGAGGAGGCGGGTGTAGAACTCGGGCGACGGGTCCCACGAGCCCATCAGCCGGTGCGCCACGGCGGCCTCGTCCACCCCGCTCACCCGGGCGATGGCGCGCACCACCAGCTGCTGCGACACGCCCACGCGGAAGCTGCCGGTGATCAGCTTGTTCCACACGTACGCCTGTGCGCCGTCCAGCTCGCCCCAGGCGCGGACGATGGCCTCGCGCTGCGTGTCCTCGCTCTCGCCGCGCAGGGGAAGGAGGCGCTCTTCGACCCACGCGCGCAGCGGCAGGTCGCTGGAGGTTCCGCTGGGCGGAAGCAGGAGCGAGATGGTCTCGGCCAGGTCGCCCACCGCCTCGTAGCACTCGGCGAACAGCCACTCGGGGGTGCCGGTGTGGTCCATCGCCCAGTCCGCCAGCTTGCGCCCGCCCACCAGGCGCTTGGGCCGCCGCCCGCTCAGGAAGTGCACCGCCCACGCCGCGTCCGCCGGGGGGACGGACGCGAAGTAGCGGGCGAGCGCGTCCACCTTCTCGCCCGTCTTGGTGGTCTCGTCCAGCGCGGCGTAGAGCTCGGCGAAGGCTTTCACGCGGGCCTCCGTGCCGAAGGGCATCGGCGCACGAGCCAACGATCATTCGTACCGCGGCGCCGCGCCCCCTCCGCTCGCTCAGGCTCGCACCTCCCCCGTACCGGGAGAGGTAGCCGCGTAGAGATTCGTGCAACCGGGAGCGGTTCGGTGTTGTCGCGGCGGGGGAGGCCCTTTCCCCCCAGCCCCCTCTCCCAAAAACTGCCTTGGGGGAGGGGGAGAATTCCGTGTGACGAATGGATCTTCGCGCGCAGTCCGCGAAGGCGGACTTGGTGCAGTTCCAGCGGCGGGTTTCCAACCCGCCGAGGACAGCGGCCACACGGGCGATTGAAATCCGCGCCGATGGCGGCGTGAAGCCCGCGAAGGGGGACTTCGTGCCGTTGTTGCCGCGAATTCATTCGCCCGGCCCCCCTTCCGGCACCTGGTCCGGCTCCCCCGCGCCGGCACCATCTTCGGCCGGCTGAGCTGCGTCTCCCGGAACCTCTGCGCCCGCCTCCGGCGCGATCTCCACGTCGCCCGAATCCTCCTCGCCCTCCCAGCGGCTGGCGACGGCGAGGGCCTCCAGGCCGCGGGCGCGGAGCCAGCGCACCACGGGCTCGCGGTAGCCGTGCGTCACCCACACCCGCTCGGCGCCGGTGGCTTCGATGGCCTGCAGCAGCGCGGGCCAGTCCACGTGGTCGCTCAGCACGAAGCCGCGGTCCACCGAACGGCGGCGGCGCTGGCCGCGCACCCGCATCCACCCGCTGGCGAAGGCCGTCGACACCGAGCCGAACTTGCGCATCCACGGGGTGCCGTGCGCGCTGGGCGGGGCCACGATCAGCGCCGGGCTCCAGTCGAAGCCGCGGGGCTGCGCGCCGGCGTAGCGCGTGGGCGGCAGGGGCACGCCGGTGGCGCGGTAGTCGTCGGTCAACCGGGCCACCGCGCCGTGCTCGTAGATCGGGCCGATGGACGGATCGACGCCGGCCAGCAGCCGCTGCGCCTTCCCCAGCGCGTAGGCGTAGAGGATGGACGCCTTCCCCGCCGCCTGGTTGGCGCGCCACCACGCGTCGATCTGCGCGAACACCTCCGTCTGCGGCGCCCAGCGGTAGATCGGGAGCCCGAAGGTGGACTCGGTGATGAAGGTGTGGCAGCGCACGGGCTCGAACGGCTCGCAGGTGGGGTCCGGCTCGGTCTTGTAATCGCCCGAGACCACCCACACCTCGCCCCGGTGCTCGACCCGCACCTGCGCGCTCCCCAGGATGTGGCCGGCCGGGTGGAGAGAGATCCGCACGCCGTTCACGTCCACCGGCTCGCCCCACTCCACCGAGCGGATGGATGCGTCCGAGCCCAGGCGCGTGCGCATCACCCGCTCGCCCTGGCGGCTGCCCAGGTAGCGCTCGCTTCCCCAGCGCGCGTGGTCGCCGTGCGCGTGCGTGATCACGGCGCGCGGAACCGGCAGCCACGGGTCCACGTAGAAGTCCCCCGCCTCGCAGTACAGCCCCCGCTCGGTGATCCGCAGCAGCATGCTCGTCCAGGACGGTGATCGGCGGTCGCTCGGCATCAGCGTAGGGGCAGAAGCACAGACGGCGCCAGTGGCGACTCCGCGGGATCGGACCGGCGGCTGAAGCCGCGGCAACAACGACGGGAAACCTCTCCGATCGCACGCGAAAACCGGCGGACTTGCGTGGCCAGCGGATCCGCCCGCTCGTACCGCCGTGGCGCATCTTCACACCCCGCCGGCTCACGCTCGTAACCGCCCGCTGCACCGCCGGGACGCGCGGACGCTAGATTTCCGTCCTTCGCCCGAACGGTGATTTCACCCCACTGGTCCTTCACCCACTCAATTCCGTTGTCCGACTTCTCATCGTTCCTCCCCCGACCGCGGCCAGGGCGGCGCCGGCGTCCCCTCGCCTGGCGGCCCACCACGCTCTTCCTGGGCGCGTTCTCGGCCGCGACGGTGCTGTCGCTGCTGATCGGCACCGAGAACTGGCTCGTCTGGCAGAAGGTCGGACAGCCGGTCAGCTGGTGGTGGGCGGTGATCCTGGAGCTGCCCGTGTGGTACACGTGGTTGCTGTTCACCCCGGGGATCTTCTGGCTGGCGCGCCGCTTTCCCGTGGCGGGTCGCCACCGCTGGCGCAACCTGCTGCTGCACCTGCCCTTCAGCGCCGCCGTCACCCTTCTCGGCATCGCGGCGATCTCGCTGCTCAAGGCGCCGGTGCTGGACTGGGAGCCGACCGTGCGCGGCTGGCTCGTCTCGGTGGTGAACGAGTTCGCGCGGCTCTTCGCGTTCCTGATCCTCATCTACTGGGTGATGCTGGCCGCCGCGCACGCCGTGCTCTCGTACCGCGAGAACGAGCGCCGCTCCCGGCGCGAGGCCGAGCTGGCCACGCTGCTGGAACGCGCCCAGCGCGACCTGCTGCGCACGCAGCTGCAGCCGCACTTCCTGTTCAACACCCTGCACGCGGTGAGCGCGCTGATGGAGCGCGACGTCCCCGCCGCGCGGCGGATGATCACCCGGCTCAGCGACCTGCTGCGCCTGGCGCTGGACGACGACAGCCGCCACGAGGTGTCGGTGGAGGAGGAGATCGAGTTCCTGGACCGCTACGCCGAGATCCAGAAGATCCGCTTCGGCGGGCGGCTCGAGGTGACGTACGACGTGGCCGCCGACGCGCGCCGCCTGCTGGTTCCCCGGCTGGTGCTGCAGCCGCTGGTGGAGAACTCGATCACGCACGGGCTTTCGCGGCTGGAGCGGCGGGGCGGCGTCACGGTGGAGGCGCGGCGCCGCGACGGCCACCTGGTGCTGCGCGTGCTGGACGACGGGGTGGGGCTGGAGGACGGCGGACTGGCGCGCGAAGGGGTGGGGATCGGCAACACGCGGGCGCGGCTGGAGCACCTGTACGGCGCCGACCACCGCTTCAGCATCGCCAACCTGCCGGGCGGCGGGTGCGAGGTGCGCATCGTGATCCCCGCCGGCACCGAGGAGCGCGCGCCGGCCGACGAACGCGGGAGGGACGAGTCATGAGCACGGCCACGGCCCCGCTGCGGGCGCTGGTGGTGGACGACGAGCCGCTCGCGCGCGAGCTGCTGCGGGCGATGCTGGACGGGCACCCGGCGCTGGAGGTGATCGGCGAGTGCGGCAGCGGCACGCAGGCGGTGGAGGCGGTGCGCGCCCAGCGGCCGGACCTGCTCTTCCTGGACGTGCAGATGCCGGGGCTGGACGGGTTCGCCGTGCTGCGCGAGCTGGCGCCCGACCTCCCCGAGGTGATCTTCGTGACCGCCTACGACCAGTACGCCCTGCGCGCCTTCGACGTTCACGCGCTGGACTACCTGCTCAAGCCGTTCGACGAGGAGCGGCTGGCGCGCGCCATCGACCGCGCCCGCGCGCACCTGCGCCGCCCCGACGCGGAGAGCGACCGCGGGCGGATCCTGGAGCTGCTGGACGAGCTGCGCGGCGTGCGCCGCTTCCGCGAGCGGCTGGTGATCCGCGCGGGCGAGCGGGCGTACCTGCAGCCGGTGGCCGAGATCGACTGGCTGGAGGCGGACGGGAAGTACGTGAAGGTGCACGTGGGCCCACGCGCGCACACCATCCGCGAAACCATGACGCAGCTCGCGGCCGTGCTGGACCCGCGCCGCTTCCTGCGCATCAGCCGCTCGGCGATCGTGAACGTGGACCGCATCCGCGAAATCCAGCCCTGGTTCCGCGGCGACTACGTGGTGATCCTCCACAACGGCGCCGAGGTGACCTCCACCCGCGGCTACCGCGACACGCTCAAGTCGCTGCTGGCGGGGGAGAGCTAGACGCGGTGCAAACCCACATCGAGCGCTGGAACGGGCGCCGGCTGGCCCCCTCCCCCCTCCGCGGGCCTCCGCGGAGGAGAAGGAGCCCATCATCTCGGTCATATATCCTCGGCTCCAGCGCAGTTGCAGATGCAGTGCTCCCCTCCACCCGCGCAGCGGGGGGAGGGGCCGGGGGAGGGGGGCCGCCGCGGCCGCGAAGACGCATCTCCACACGCA
>DASSME010000150.1:0-8091 GCA_035689035.1 Longimicrobium sp.
GCTCGCCTGGCAACCTTCACTCCGTCCCCGAGCTTCAGACCACCGGCGTCTCGCGACGGGGGCGGCTGCTGCCGTTGCCGGGGCGGTTGTTGGGGCGCGAGGCCGAGCGCGACCGCACCGCCTGCTCGCGCTTCTCGGTGCGCGGGAAGTGCCGCTCGATCTCGTACAGCACCGGGCTGGCCACGAAGATCGACGAGAAGGTACCGATCGAGATGCCCAGCACCAGCACGTCGGCGAACCCGCGGATCACCGGCCCGCCGAACACCAGCAGCGACACCAGCGTGATCAGCACCGTGGCCACCGTGAGCGTGGTGCGCGGCAGCGTCTCGTTGATCGCCTTGTTCAGGATGTCGACGAAGGTGCGGCCGTGGCGAGGCTTCTTCAGGTCCTCGCGCACGCGGTCGAACACGATGATGGTGTCGTGCAGCGAGTAGCCCACGATGGTGAGCACCGCCGCCACCGTGCCCAGCGAGATCTCCATCCGGGTGAGCGCCAGGAAGCCCAGCGTCACCAGGATGTCGTGCACCGTGGCGACGATCGCCGCCAGGCCGAAGCGCCACTCGAAGCGCATCCACAGGTACAGCAGCGTGGCCACGAACGAGAGGAGGATGGCGAGCAGCGCCCGCTGCTCGAGCTCGTTGCCGGCCTTGGGGCCCACCGCCTCGGTGCGGGTGATGCTGAAGTCGCCGCCGGGGCGGCCCTCCACCACCGGCTTGAAGCGGGTGGACAGCGCCTGCAGCACCCGCGACTGCGCGTCGGCCCCGGCCTCCTGGCCGAACTTGGGGGTGCGCACCACGTAGTCGTTGCCGGTGCCGAAGCGGGTGATCTCCCAGTCGGTGTACCCGGCGGCGCGCGTGGCGTCACGGATGTGGTCGGCCGTCACCGGGCGGGTGAAGTGCACCTGCACCACCGTGCCGCCGGTGAAGTCGACCCCGTAGTTGAGCCACCCGTCGCCCTTCACGGCGTGCACGATCATGGAGCCGATCCCCAGCACCATCAGCGCCGCGGTGACCAGGTAGGCGCGGTGGCGCCACTGCAGGAACGGATAGTTCGCGTTCTTGAAGAATCTCATGGTTCGCGCGCCTCAGATCGACAGGCTCTGCACCGACTTGCGGCGCTCGAGGTAGAGTTCCATGAAGGTGCGGGTGGTGAACACGGCCGTGAAGAACGACGCCACCACGCCCACCGCCAGCGTCACCGCGAAGCCGCGGATCGGGCCGGTGCCGGTGTAGAAGAGGATCGCGCAGGTGATCAGCGTGGTCACGTTGCTGTCCACGATCGCGCGCAGCGCGTGGTGGAAGCCCTCGTTCACCGCCGCGCGCACGCTGCGGCCGTGGTCCAGCTCTTCGCGGATGCGCTCGAAGATCAGGATGTTGGCGTCCACCGCCATCCCCACCGACAGGATCAGCCCCGCGATCCCGGGGAAGGTGAGCACCGCGTCGAGCGCGGAAAGCATCCCCATCGAGAGCACCACGTACACCGCCAGCGCGGCCACCGCCAGGAACCCCGAGAAGTGGTAGATCCCGATCATCAGGAGGATCACCAGCCCGACCCCCACGATCCCCGCGATCTTCCCGTTGTCGATCGAGTCCTGCCCCAGCGAGGGGCCCACGCTGCGCTCCTCCACGATGTGCAGCGGCGCGGGAAGGGCGCCGGCGCGCAGCACCAGGGCCAGCGCCGAGGCGTCTTCCATGGTGGCGTTGCCGAGCTCGATCTGGCCGCGCGTGCTGATGGCCCCGCGGATGACCGGCGCGGTGTACACGCGGTCGTCCAGCACGATGGCCATCTGCTTGTTCAGGTTCTCGCCGGTGGCCTTCTCGAAGCGGCGGCCGGCGCGGCGGGAGAGCTCGAACGCCACCACGGGGCGGCCGAACTGGTCGGGCTGCGCCTGCGCGTTCTGCAGGTTGGCGCCGGTCATCATGGCGTCGCTGTTCACGAACCAGAGCGACGCGTACCCCTTCTGCTCCTCGGCCTCGGGGACCCCCCACAGGATCTCGGTGCCGCGCGGAAGCAGCGCCTTGACCTGCGGCAGCTCCAGGTAGCGGGCGACCGCCTTCACCTGCGCGGTGTCGACCAGCAGCTGGCCGCTGGCGCCCTGCCCGGCGAACTTGCTCTCCAGCGGCTTGCTGGCGGCCAGCGTGTCGGCACCCGGCGCGGCCTGGTTCCCCTTGGTCTGCAGCAGCCCGCCCGGCGCGTTGGCCGCGGGGGTGCCGGCGGCCGGCTTCGCCTCGTTGGGGAGGGCGGCCACGATCGCCTGCTCGATGCGGGGCATGGCGCCCTGCAGCTCGCTCCAGGGGCGCACGATCTGGAACTCGAGGAACGCGCTCTTCTGGAGGATCTCCTTGGCGCGGTTCTGGCTCGCCTGGTTGAGCCCCGCCAGCTCCACGATGATGCGGTCGTTGCCGGCCTTCTGGATGATCGGCTCGGTGGTGCCGAGCTGGTTCACGCGCATGTCCACCACCTTCAGCGCGCGGTCGATGGCGTCGGAGCGGTCCTTGGCGCTCAACACCTTCTTCGACTCGTCGATCTCCATGGCGTAGTGGGCGCCGCCCTGCAGGTCGAGCCCCAGGGTGATGGGCTGGCCGCCGTTGACGCCGGCCTTGCGCCACATGATGAAGAGGCTGAGGAGGGTGAGCCCTACGATCAGGCCTAGACGGACCTTCAGGTTCTGGAACATCGGAAGCTGAGAACTCCCGGAGAGGGGGTTTGAGGGGAGCTCCGTGAGTACGGAACCAGTTGTCTTTCGGGAACTTGCAAAGCTATCCCACCCGCCCGTCACTGTCAACCGCACACCCCCTCGTTTCGGGTGTTGTGCGGGTGTTTCCGGCGGGTGGTTCCGCGTCTGGTAAACCGATGCGGGGAGCGAAGATCCCTCAGACGGAACGGTGCGGAGGTGCGGGGGTGCGGAGGCGCGGGGGAACGGTCAGCCCCGGTTGGCTCCTGGCCGCGGAAAACCGCGTGAGCACGGAGCCACGGAGAACCACGGAGGCCACGAAGAGCTTCACGTCCGGCTCCGTGGCCTCCGTGCCCTCGGTGGCTCCGTGTTCACGCAGTTGATACCATCGCCCCGCAGCGACCTCCGCTCCGCACCTACTGCGTCCGCCCCGTGTTGATCACGTTGACCTGGCGGAAGCGCGCGGGCGGGCAGCCGTGCGAGACGGCGTTGGACTGGCTGGGCTGGCCCTTGCCGTCGTTGAAGGAGCCGCCCACGAAGTAGGTGCTCTTCCCGCCCAGCAGGTCCAGGCTGTTCCAGAACTCGGGGGTGCGGATCTGGTACGCCACGTCCTTCAGCATCCCCGTGATCTTGCCGTCCTTGATCTCGTGGAACACCTGTCCGCCGAACTGCGCGTTGTAGCGCTGCTGGTCGATGGAGTACGAGCCGCGCCCCTCGATCAGGATCCCGTCCTTCACCCCGCCGACCAGCTCGTCCAGCGTCACGTCGCGCTCGGGGTGCGGGAGCAGGTTCACGTTCGGCATGCGCTGGAACTGCACGTCGGCCCAGCTCTGCGCGTAGCTGTTGCCGTGGCTGCGCACGGGCCGGCCCTGCGCCCGGTACCAGTCGGCCAGCATCGGCGCCTGCTCGCGGGTGGTCTGCAGGTCGTTCAGGATCCCGTTCTTGACGATCAGGTACTCCTCGGGCCGCACCCCCTCGTCGTCCCACCCGGCGGTGGCCAACGACCCGGGCGCCGAGCGCTCCGCCTGGATGTTGAAGATGTCGGGCCCGTAGCGGAACTTCCCGAGATAGTCCTGGATCGGGCTGATGAACGAGGTGCCGGCGAAGTTGGCCTCGTAGCCCAGGATGCGGTCCAGCTCGGTGGGGTGCGCGATCGACTCGTGGATGGTCAGGAAGAGGTGGGAGGGGAGGAGCACCAGGTCGTAGCGCCCCGGCTGCACCGGCTTGGCGGTGAGCTTGCGGACCGCGTCCTCGGCCCACTTCGGCGCGTTCTCCACCAGCTTCGCGTTGCGGACGTGCTCGTAGCCCAGCCCCATCGGCTGCACGGGGGTGGACATGCGGCTCTGGAAGTCGCGCCCGTCCGGGGCCACCGCGGTGACGTTCATCTGCGGCAGCGCGCGGTAGATGGTCTGCGTGATGAACGAGCCCTCGGTGCTGGCGAAGGTCTTCTCCTCGCGCACGAAGAACATCGAGCTGGTGACGAAGCGGGCGCCCGCCTTCACCGCCGCGTCGTTGGCGGCCAGCAGCAGCGCGACCTTCTCCTCCACCGGCACCTCGAACGGCTCCACCTGGATCGGCGAGCGCCAGGTGGCGTTGCGGTACACCTCCACCGGCGCCAGCTCCACTGGCGTCTTGCGGCCGGCCGAGTTGGCGCGGGCCTGGGCCACGGCCTCGCGGGCGACGCGCTCCACCTCCTGCAGGTTCAGGTCGCGGCTGGCGGCGAACCCCCAGGCCCCGCCGGCCAGCACCCGCACGCCGAACCCGAACGTCTCGCCGTCGTCGAAGCCGGTGATGCGCTGCTCGCGGGTGCTGACCGACTGCGTGCGGTTGCGGTTGATGCGCACGTCGGCGTAGCTGGCGCCCGCGGAGCGCGCCGCGTCGAGCGCGCGGCGGGCCAGCTCCTGGTACTCGGGGTCGTCCAGCGGCAGGCGGGCGGCGTGAGCCACGCGCGGCAGCAGGCTCAAGCCCGCGGCCGCCACGGTGCCGCGCGCGACGAACTCTCGGCGGTTCATGCGTTTTCCAGCGTTCGGGAACGTAAGACGGGGACCGGCGGGGACGATAGTCCGCCGGGCCGTACGCCGTCAACGGCGAGCGAACGCGATCGGGCTGGACGCGAGATACGAACGTGCGAAGGCGGAGGCGCCATCACGCCTCCGCCTGGAAACCCGCCGGCGCTGGCCGTCGGCGCCGGGGTGCGGATCAGCTCCCTGGACCGGCCTCTCTTGCCCCGTTCCCAATCCGGACGACGGCGGTCACATGCGACGGTTGCGCGACCAGTTCCAGCGGAGGATTCCCGTTCTCGGCCAGCGCCCGGCGCGCGATGGGAAATCCGAAGCCGAACCGCTGCACGAAGCCCAGCACGCGCATCGCCTCGGCCAGGTTGGGGTTCCGGTAGTCGGCCACGCCGGGCTCGCCGAAGTTCTCCGCGCTCACGGTTCCGAACGGACCGCCCGGGCTCGTGATCTCGATGCGGTCGTCATACCAGTAGACCCGCACCGGGGCATGGGTAGCCTCGTAGGTGCGGTGCATCACCGCGTTGCGCACCAGCTGCTGCAGCGCGGAGAGCGGGTAGTCCGACCTCCTTTCTTCGCGCAATCCGCCCGTGATCTGCACCGAGGTGCGGTTGTGGGCCTGCAGCTTGTGGTCGATCCCCCGCAGCAGTTCCGACACGGGCCCATCCACCGCCAGCTCATCCACGATGGGATCGCCCAGCTCACGGCCGGCGATGCGGAGGAACTGGAGGTACGCCCCGGGAACGAAGTCTCGCGGCGCTCTCCCCAGCACCAGCACTCCCAGCACCGTGGGCACCGCGGTGTTCGCCGCGTCCACCATCTTGGTGACCGCCAGCCGCTGCTCCAGCGTGCGCTCGTTGGCCTCGAGCACGTCGGGCGCGAAGGCGGCGGGAAGGTACTCGTTCTCGAAGCGCACGCGGTCGAGGTCCGCCAGCGACGCGGCTGCCAGCGAGTGCACGTCGAAGGGCGTGTCGCGGGCACGGCGCTTCTCGGTGAGGATCCGCTCGTCCTGCGCGCTGGCGATCCCGCGGCGCGGGCCGATCCGGATGTGCACGCGGCCGCGGTAGCGCACAGGCGGTGAGTCCGACGGCTGAACCGTGAGCACTGCCATCGGACCGCCGCCCAGAACGCGCCGAGCTACCGTCATGGTGGGCGGCGGAACGATGTTCCCGTCGGTCTTGATGTCGGCGAGCTTCAGCAGCAGTTCGTCGGTGATGGAGATGCCGCTGGGTTCGCCGGTGCGGTCGCGCGCGCCGATGAACACCACCCCAGGCCTGCGGTGATCCGGCAGGTCGTTGGCGAACGCGCAGACCGCCTCCCGCACCTTGTTCGGGGCGTCGCCCGAGAACGACTCCTTTCGCTCCGCGAGATCCGATTCGAGATCGGAGAGCATCGCTTCGAGCTCGGCGTCCGTATAGTTGGTCATCCGCGTGGCGCGGTTCCGCTGGTTGTCTGCCGCAGGTTGGCCGAAGTTCGCGTGAACAAGCTATCCCGCGTGATTGCGGGCGTCCAATAGCTGTGGCGTGTACAGGCCAGGTCCACAAGTTTTGACCGCTACACATCTCCCCGCTAACTTCTCCGCACCCCCACGCCGCACCTCCTCCCAATCCATCCGCTCCACCTCAACGGGCTCGCCATGTCCACACAGCTTCTCCTGGGCGCCAACGCCGCCCTCCTGCTCGCCTGCGTCGGGCTGCTTCTGGTGGTGCTGCGGCGCACCGGCAAGGCAGACGCACGCCAGATCGAGGCGCGGCTCGCCCTGCTTGGCGACGGGCAGCAGCGCGCGGAGCGGGCGGTGCGCGAGGAGATGGCGCTCTCGCGCGACGAGGCGGGGCGCGCGGGGCACCTGCTGCGCGAGGAGGTGGGCGCGTCGGTCGGGCGGATCGGCGAGCAGGTGTTCCAGCACCTGGGCGTGCTCTCCACCCGGCAGGCCGAGCAGCTGGCACAGGTGATGGAGGCGCTGCAGCTGATGACCGAGAGCGGCCAGCACGGCGCCCGCCAGCTGCGCGAGGAGGTGGGCGCCACCCTCGAGCGGCTGCGCGGCACGGTGGAGGGGAGGCTGGACCAGATCCGCCAGGACAACGCCGCGCAGCTGGAGCAGGTGCGCCAGACGGTGGACGAGAAGCTGCACGGCGTGCTGGAGCAGCGCCTGGGCGAATCCTTCAGCCTGGTGAGCGAGCGGCTGGAGCTGGTGCACCGCAGCCTGGGCGAGATGCAGACGCTGGCCAGCGGCGTGGGCGACCTGAAGAAGGTGCTGGCCAACGTGAAGGTGCGCGGCACCTGGGGCGAGGTGCAGCTGGGGCGGCTGCTGGAGCAGGTGCTGAGCGCCGACCAGTACGCCGCCAACGTGATGACCAACGAGCACCACGGCGGCCGCGTGGAGTTCGCCATCCGCCTGCCGGGGCACGACCTGGGCCCCGTCTGGCTCCCCATCGACGCCAAGTTCCCGCTGGAAGACTACCAGCGGCTGACCGACGCGCAGGAAGCGGGCGACGTGGAGGGGATGGAGCCCGCGTCGCGCGCGCTGGAGCAGCGCATCCGCGCCAGCGCCCGGGAGATCTGCACCAAGTACCTGAACCCGCCGCAGACCACCGACTTCGCGCTGATGTTCCTTCCCACCGAGGGGCTCTACGCCGAGGTGGTGCGCCGGCCCGGGCTGGTGGACGCGGTGCAGCGCGAGAGCCGCGTGGTGATCGCCGGGCCCATCACCCTGTGGGCGATCCTCAACTCCCTGCAGATGGGGTTCCGCACCCTGGCGATCCAGCAGCGCAGCAGCGAGGTGTGGAAGGTGCTGGGCTCGGTGAAGACCGAGTTCGGCCGGTTCGGCGAGGTGCTGGAGAAGGTGCAGAAGAAGCTGCAGTCCGCCACCAGCGAGATGGAGAAGGCCGGCGTGCGCACCCGCGCCATCCAGAAGACGCTGCGCGAGGTGGAAGAGGTGCCGCCCCCCGAAGCCCGACGCCTGCTCGCGCTCGACGGCCTGACGCTGAGCGACGCCGAGCCCGCCGGCGAGACGGTGGACGTGGCCGCCGACTGATCGGCCGTCGGAAAGCTCTCTCGCGGGAGCTGGGGCTGCTTTGGGTCACACGGAGGAGCGGAGGGCAGCGGAGCAGCGGAGACTTCATCGCATTCCGCGGTGTCGGCGTGTCTCCCCGGCCCCTCGCGGGCCTTTCCGCTCGAAATCCATCGTGGCGAGGTGGTCCACCGGAAATGCAAGAGGAACTGGATGAGTGGCGCTGTTCTCCGCTGCTCCGTTCTTCTGCGCTGCTCCGTGTCGTATAGGGAGGAAGAAAAAGAGGGCGGCTGCCTCAAGTTGGGATGCGGGTTTTACCCACGTGCATTCACCCAACGAAACGAGGTCAACCGCCCATGCTCAAGAGTAATCAGACCACCGTGGCCAAGGAAGAG
>DASSME010000151.1:0-6575 GCA_035689035.1 Longimicrobium sp.
CAGGTGAACCAGGCGGTGAACACCGACCCCACCGGCACCGTGGAGGTGCACGCGGTGTCCGGCCAGGTGCGGGTGACCGGGTGGAGCCGCAACCAGGTGCAGGTGACCGGCCAGCTCGGCGGCGTGGGCGAGCGGGTGGAGGTGGAGGACGACGGCGGCGGCGTGGTGGTGCGCGTGGTGTACCCGCGGGGCACCCACAGCAGCAACCGCGACGTGCAGCTGGACGTGCGCGTGCCCGTCCGCAGCGACGTGGAGGTGAACCTGGTGAGCGCCAGCGCCGTGGCCGAGGGGCTGGAGGGCGGGGTGGAGGTGCACACGGTGAGCGGGAACGTGCGCGTCGCCAACAACCGCTCGCGCGAGATCAGCGCCGGCACCAGGAGCGGCACGGTGGAGGTGATCGCCGACGCCGACCGGGTGGAGGCGAACTCGGTGAGCGGGAGCGTGACCGTGTCCGGCACCGTGCGCGACCGGGTGGAGGCGCACAGCGTGAGCGGCACGGTGCGGGTGACCGCCGCCGCGGGCGAGGTGGAGGCCGGGTCGGTGAGCGGGAGCGTGGAGGTGGCGTCGATGCGCGGCCGGGCCGAGGTGAGCAGCGTGAGCGGCGACCTGCGGGTGACGGGGCGGGGGCTCAGCGGCTCGTTCCAGACGGTGTCGGGCGAGATCACCGTCAGTGGCGACCTGGCCCGCGGGCAGGACCTGGAGCTCACCACCCACAGCGGCACCATCACCCTGCAGATGCCGGCGGGCGCCAGCGCCAGCGTGGACTTCAGCACCTTCAGCGGCGACATCGACTCCGAGTACCCCGGTGCGCGGATCACGCGGCCCTCCCGCCGCGAGGCGCGGGTGGTGATCGGCGGCGGCGACGCGCGGGTCACCGCGCAGACCTTCAGCGGCGACATGCGGCTGATCCGCCGGTAGAGTCCACCACGCCACGGCGGGGGGCACGAGGGAGAGGCACGGAGCCGCGGTTCCGTGCCTCTCTCTCGTTTCCACCTGCATCCGTGCTCGACGGAAGCGGTCTTCGGGTCACACGGAGCAGCGGAGGAGAACGGAGCAGCGGAGAACCGCACCGCATCGCCAACACGTTCGCATCACCTTCCGATCGAGTAAGGTCCAGGATGATGGAACGCAGCCGTGGCCGCGCGCAGTTCTCCGCTGCTCCGTTGCCCTCCGCTCCTCCGTGTGACCCGCGGTTGCCGTTGCCGTTTCGATCGGCCGCGAACGGAACGATGGATCGGACGGCTGGGTGGGGTGAAACCGATCCGGAGGGGAGCCCGTAGGGGCAGCCGAGCAGCCGCTCACCTCCCCCGATCCGTCATCAACCCCAGACAGCCGAAGCTGGACTCATGCTGGGTGCGCTCCTTTCCATTGCCACGCTTTCCGCGGCCGTCCCCCCCGACAGCACGGCCGCCGCGCTCAACGCCTACCGCCTCGCGCCCGGCGTCGCCGCGCCCACGCTGGACGGGCGCCTGGACGACGCCGCGTGGGCCGCGGCCGACGCGGCGGGCGGCTTCACGCAGAAGGACCCGGACGAGGGGAAGCCGTCGCGCTTCCCCACCGTGGTGCGCGTGGCCTTCGACGACAACGCCGTCTACGTGGCGCTCCGCGCGGACGACCCCGAGCCGGGGAAGATCCGCGCGCAGCTCACGCGGCGCGACGAGGATTCGTCCAGCGACTGGCTGATGGTGGCCTTCGACAGCCGCCACGACCAGCGCACCGCCTACGCCTTCGCCGTGAACCCCGCCGGCGTCAAGCGCGACTTCATCGTGGCCGACGGCTCGGACGACGATTCCAGCTGGGACGCGGTGTGGGAGAGCGCGGTGAGCCGCGACGAGCACGGCTGGAGCGCCGAGCTGCGCATCCCCCTCTCCGCCCTCCGCTTCGCCCCGGGCGGCGACGGCGTGTGGGGGTTCGAGGCCGCCCGCGTGGTGCAGCGCGAGAACGAGGTCAGCTACTGGGCGCCGCTCAAGAAGGACGAGTCGCGCGTGGTGGCCCGCTTCGGCCGGCTGGTGGGGATGCGCAACCTGCCCAGCCCGCGGCGGCTGGAGCTGCTTCCCTACACGGTGAGCGGCATCACCCGCGCCCCCGGCAGCGGCGCCGACCCCTTCTACGCGGCCAACCGCTTCCGCGGCTCGGCGGGGATGGACGTGAAGTACGGCATCACCAGCGACCTCACCCTCGACGCCACCATCAACCCCGACTTCGGGCAGGTGGAGGCCGACCCCAGCCAGGTGAACCTCACCCAGTACGAGAGCTTCTTCGCCGAGAAGCGCCCCTTCTTCACCGAGGGCGCCGACATCTTCCGCTTCGGGATCGGGCTGGGCGACGACAACAGCGAAACCCTCTTCTACTCGCGCCGCATCGGGCGCACCCCGCACGGCTCCATCGACGGCGCGTACACCGAGCAGCCGGGGCAGACCACGATCCTGGGCGCCGCCAAGCTCTCCGGCCGGGTGGGCGGCGGCTGGAGCGTCGGCGCGCTGACCGCGTTGACGGCCGAGGAGAACGGCCGCGCGATCGGGGATGATTCCCGCCGCTTCGACAGCGTGGTCGAGCCGATGACGGGGTACGGGGTGTTCCGCGCCCGGCGCGACCTGCGCGGCGGCCGCACGCAGATCGGCTTCGTGGGCACCGGCGTGCACCGCTCCCTCACCTCCACGGGGATGCGCGACCTGCCGTCCGACGCGTACGTGGGCGGCGTCGACTTCAACCACCGCTTCGGGAACGACGCCTGGCGGGCGCAGGCGTACGTGCTGGGCTCCGCCGTGTCGGGGAGCGCCGACGCCGTCGTCGCCCTGCAGGAATCCCCCGCGCGCTACTACCAGCGCCCCGACGCGGGGTACCTGCGGGTGGACTCGGCGGCCACGTCGCTGCGCGGGTGGGCGGGGGGCTACACGCTGGCGCGGGTGAAGGGGCACTGGCAGGGCGGCGTGCTGGGCACCCTGCGCACGCCGGGCTTCGAGGTGAACGACCTGGGCTACCAGCGTGACGCCGACCAGGCGATGAACGCGGGCTACTTCCAGTACCGCCAGTTCACCCCGGTGGGCCCGTTCCGCCGCTTCAACGTCAACACCAACTTCTGGGACCAGCGCACCTTCGGCGGCGACGTCACCGGGCGCGGCGGGAACGTCAACGGCTCGGCGCAGCTCAAGAGCTACTGGGGGTTCTACGGCGGCGTCAACCGCGACCTGCCGTCGGTCAGCACCCGCGCGCTGCGCGGCGGGCCCTCGATCCGCAACCCGGGAAGCACCAACGGCTGGTCGGGCGTCTACAGCGACAGCCGCAAGCCGCTGAACGGCGAGCTGTACTACGGCTGGGCGCGCGAGGACGAGACCGGCGGCCGCCGCTGGGAGCTGTCGCTCAACCTGAACTGGCGCCCCACCTCGAGCACCAACCTGAGCCTGGGGCCGTTCTACAACCGCTCGGCCGGCGGCTGGCAGTACGTGGACGCGCCGCAGGACGACGCAGGCGCCACGCACTACCTCTTCTCCGCGCTGAAGCAGGAGACGGTGGGGATGAGCGCGCGCTTCAACCAGACCTTCTCGCCCACGCTGTCGCTGCAGCTGTACGCGCAGCCGTTCATCAGCGCCGGCCGGTACGGCGGCTTCATGGAGGTGGCCGACCCGCGCGCCGAGCACTTCCGCGACCGCTTCGTCCCGCTCGGCGCCACGCCGGAAGACGACGGGCTCCGCGTGGGCGGCGTGTCGGTCGGCAACCCGGACTTCGACTACCGCGCCTTCAACCTGAACGCGGTGCTGCGCTGGGAGTACCGCCTGGGCAGCACCATGTACTTCGCCTGGAGCCACTCGCGCGACGGCTCGGTGGACGACGGCCGCTTCCGCCTCTGGCACGACCTGGACGCGCTGTACGGCTACAAGCCGACCAACGTCTTTTTGGTCAAGGTGAACTGGTGGGTGAGTCTTTGAAGTGCTGAGTGCTGAGTGCTGAGTGCTGAGTGCGGGGACTGGGGAGTTGGGGATCACACCGGACGGATCGATTGAGCCCACACCAACGGAGGACGGGGATGAAACGGAGAATCGTGGCGGCGGCGCTGGCCGCGGGGGCGCTGGCGGGGCGCGATGCGCGGGCGCAGGAGCGGTACGCGCTCGAGGGTGACCGCGTGGCCGTGTACAACCTGGCCGGGCAGGTGAACGTGGAGCCCGGCTCCGGGTCCGCCGTCGCGGTGCTGGTGACTCGCGGCGGGAGCGGCGCGGGCCAGCTCTCCGTCCGCCGCGGCGAGGCCGAGGGCGCCCGCACGCTGGCCGTGATCTACCCCGGCGACCGCATCGTCTATCCGGCGCTGGGGCGCGGCACCAACACCAGCTTCGAGGTGCGCGACGACGGCACCTTCGGCACCAACGTCACCGCGCGGCTCTTCGGCGGCGGAAGCCGGCGCGTGCGCATCAGCGGCGCGGGCGACGGGGTGCAGGCGTGGGCCGACATCCGCGTGCAGGTGCCGGCGGGGCGCACCGTCTCCATCCACCAGGGCGCCGGCCGCGTGGACGTGGCCAACGTGAACGGCGACCTGCGGGTGAAGACCGCCGCGGCGGCGATCCGCGCCACCGGCACGCGCGGCACGCTGAACCTGGACACCGGCTCCGGCGGCGTGGACGTGCGCGACGTGCAGGGCGACATCTCGATCGATACGGGCTCCGGCGGCGTGGACGCGAACAACGTCAGCGGCCGCGTGCTGAACGTGGACACCGGCAGCGGCGGCCTGGAGGGCACCGGCATCCGCGTGGAGCGCCTGCACGTGGACGTCGGCTCCGGCGGCGTTCGCCTGGACGGCGTGGCCGCGCACGACGTGGACATCGACACCGGCAGCGGCTCGGTGAACCTGCGCCTGGTGGCCGACGCGGAGACGGTGCGCATCGACACCGGCTCGGGCGGCGTGGTGCTGGCCGTCCCCTCGCAGTTCGGCGCCGACGCCGACATCGACACGGGCAGCGGCGGCATCCACGTGCTGGTTCCCGCCCAGGTGACCCGCGCCAGCCGCGACCACTTCACCGGCCGTCTCGGCGACGGCCGCGGCCGCCTGGTGATCGACACCGGCTCCGGCGGCGTGCGCGTGGTCTCGAGCAACTAGCGGCACCGGCCGGGTGCCTGGGGCCTCCCGGGCGCTCCCCGGCGGGTTGAAACCCGCCGCTGAAACATCAGAACGTCCGCCTTCGCGGACTCCCGGCGTATGCGCACGAGAATCCACCCCTCGCGCGCAGTGCTCCCGTCCCCGCCCCCGGCCACACGGCTTCCGCGGCATGGGCCGCCGCCCGCGGGCCGCCTCGACCGCCCCTCCCCCAAGGCAGTTTTTGGGGGAGGGGCAGCGCGGGCGCAGCCTCGCGCGGGGAGAGGGCCCCCCCGCGGCTGCGTCCGCAGCGTCGCGCCTCGCTCCCACGCACCTCCCCCACCCGTGGTTCCCCGCCTCGTACGCGCCTTGCAACACGCTCCGTTTCTTTGACGCGCGCCGGGTAAGGCCCCGCGCGCAATCCGGGACGTGGGAAAGGGAGGTGGGGGATGCAGTCGTCCGAACGTTCGCTGTCCGTCTGGGAATCCACCAATCCGCAGCAGCAGTATCCGCCGCTCGCCGGCGACGCGCGCGCCGACGTGGTGGTGGTGGGCGCCGGCATCGCGGGGATGAGCGTGGCCTATCATCTCGCGAAAGCCGGGCAGAGCGTGATCGTGCTCGACGACAACGCCGTGGGCGGCGGCGAGACGGGGCAGACCACCGCCCACCTCTCCAGCGCCATGGACGACTACTACCAGGTGCTCGAGAAGGTGCACGGGAAGGACGGCGCCCGCATCGCCCGCGAAAGCCACCAGGGCGCCATCGACACCATCGAGCGCATCGTCCGCGACGAGGGGATCGAGTGCGACTTCCGGCGCGTGGACGGCTACTGGTTCCTGGGCCCCAACCGCACCGAGCGCTTCCTGGAGAAGGAGCGCGACGCCGCGCACCGCGCCGGCGCCACCGACGTGGAGCTCGTCCCCCGCATCCCCGTGCACTGGTGGGAGAGCGGCCCGGCGCTGCGCTTCCCCAACCAGGGGCAGTTCCACGTCCTGCGCTACATCGAGGGGCTGGCGCGGGCGATCCAGGCCGCCGGCGGGAAGATCCACACCGGCAACCACGTGGACGACGTGCAGGGCGGCCCGCAGCCCCGCGTCACCGGGCAGGGCTTCACCGTGAGCGCGGCGGCGGTGGTGGTGTGCACCAACTCGCCGATCAGCGACTTCCTGAAGATGCACACCAAGCAGGCGCCCTACCGCAGCTTCGTCGTAGCGTCACAGATCCCGTCCAGCAGCATGCCGTCCCTCCTCTGCTGGGACACGCTCGACCCCTACCACTACATCCGCACCCAGCCGGTGGACGGCGACCCCGAGAAGGTGTGGCTGATCGTGGGCGGCGAGGACCACAAGACCGGGCACCACGACGATGCCGCCGACCGGTACGCCCGCCTCGAAGGGTGGACGCGCGAGCGCTTCCCGATGGCCACCGGGTTCCCGATGCGCTGGAGCGGCCAGGTGCTCGAGCCGGTGGACTACATGGGCTTCATCGGGCGCGACCCCGGCAACGAGAACGT
>DASSME010000152.1:0-20963 GCA_035689035.1 Longimicrobium sp.
CTTGGCGGTGTCGGGGTTCATCCCCCCCGTCCACAGGTGCATGGTGTTGTGGGGGTTCTGGTCCAGGAACCCGAAGGAGTCGTTGTACAGGCTCCCGCCCCCGAAGTCGCGGAAGGTGGTCAGGGACATGATCTCCCTCATGTCCTCGCCGGTGGGGTAGTGGTACTGGATCACCTGGTTCAGCGTCCCCGGCTTGCCGTTCGAGAAGTGATACTCGGCCGGGTAGCGCAGCGGGTACCAGAGGGGGTTCTGGTCCAGGAAGGCGTCGATGAAGCGGTTGCGGTGCGGGCCGACCGTGTACTGCGCGCCCAGCCCGATCTCCTTCGCCCTGGTGAAGAAGCGGTGCAGCGACGAGAACGGCTGCCCCACGATCGGCAGGAGCGCCTGCGCCTGGTCTTCGGGGAGGCGGGGGACGGCGGCGTCCACCAGCCAGGCGAGCCCGGTCCGGGTGAGCGTGAGCTGGTAGGCGATGGGGATGATGTCGCCCAGCTCGGGGCACTCGGGGCGGTACTGGGGAAGCGTCCAGTCCCAGTACGGCATGGTGACGTCGGGGACCATCTCCTGCAGCGCCAGCTCGAACTCGTAGAGGTAGACGCGGTGCCAGGGAAGGAAGCGCTCCCACCCGTGCTGGCAGTGGTCCTGGTGGATCAGCGCGATGTTGTTGTAGCTGCGGCGGTCCGCCGGCCACTTGTTGAGCGAGTACAGCTCGCGGAAGGCGTGGCGGAAGCGCTCCAGCTCGGTGTCGTCCATGCAGTCGAGGTTCACCCGCTGCCGTACCTCGCCGTGCCGCCTGCGGTAGGCGTTGTCGGGCTCGCCGGCGCTTTCCACGAAGCAGCGCACCACGGCGGGCTCCAGCTCCTCCAGCGCGGCCGTCTCCACGTGCGCGCTCTCGCCGGCGATGGTCTCGGTGGAGAGGACGTCGCTCTCCGGGCACCCGTCGTCGATCCAGTCGGAGATGAACTGCACGTCGTCGGCGGCGACTTCGGAGCCGCCCCAGGGGAGGCGGGGGAAGACGGTGCCGTCGTACGGCGCCTGGCCGCGCAGCCCCTTCACCAGCCCCGACGCGGCGCCGCGCCCCGGAAAGCGGGGATGGACGTCGGCGCCGGGCTCGGCGAAGGGGTCCTGGCCCGCGCACCCGCAGCCGCACCCGCGCGGCCCGCACTCGGCGGGCGAGGGCGTTTCGGGCGCGATCATGCGGACGCCGTAGACCTGCACCTCCAGGAACCGCCGCAGCGGGAGGCGCCAGGGTGGTCCCCCGATCCCGTAGTCGGCGGCGCTCTCGCCCGCCGCCGCGTCCAGGATCTCCTTCACGCGACCGTAGCGGGTCGCGGTTGCCGTGTCGCTCATGTCGCTGCGCTCCCCCGGCTCAGTGGCCGCGCTGTGATTCCGGCCCCCCGGCGAGTCCGTTCCGCCGCGGGGCACCGAGGTCGAACCGTTCTCCGCCGCCCGCGCCCTTTCTCCCCGTCACGGCCCGTCCAACGACGCCGACGATCCGTGCGTGGCGCCAGAGGCCGCGCGGCACGACGAGCGATGCGGTTCGGCGTTGCATGGGGATCGGGCGGCGGGCGAGAGGGGTCGGGTAGCCGCGGCGCCGTCCCTGCGGTGGCGCCGTGGGTGCTGGTATCCCCGTGGAGGGGAAGGGCCCGCCGGAGACGCTGGCGAGTCTGGAAAGACCGTCCCGGCAAGGTGCTACTGGATCAAGTAGCAGTCAAGAGCCGTCATGAACCGGTGGTCCCGAGCTTTTTTCCCCGCGGTGACAACGATCGGCACGGCAACGGTTTGCGGAGCGACCGGGAAACATCCGGATCATCCCGCATCCGCGCGTTCGCATGGAGGATCGGAATGGCCTCACGCAGGATCCGCAGGATCAGCAGAGAACTGCCAGGCTTTTTCTGCGAACCCTGCGGACCCTGCGTGAGGCCGTTTTGTGGGAAATGGCTGTGCGTTCCGATCAGCGAATCGCCACCGCGGGCATGTTTTTCCGAATTTCGCCGAGAAAAGGATTGTGCCCGCCGCGCCCTGCGCCTAGTATCACGGCGCATCTCGCTCCAACCCCCGGCCCGCCCGCTCCCCGTCCCCACCGTCCCCGCCCCGCCGCCGATGCTCTACGACGACCAGGCCGCGCGGTTCGACGAGCGCGCGGGCGTGCCGCCGGAAGCCGCGGACGCGGTCGCGCGGGCGCTTGCGCGGCTGGCGGGGCTCGCGCCCGGCGACGTGCTGCTGGAGGTGGGCGCGGGAACGGGAAGCCTGAGCCTGGCGCTGCTGGACCTGGGCGTGCGCTACGTGGGCTTCGACCGCTCGGCCGCGATGCTGGAGGTGTTCCGCGGGCGGCTGGAGGGCCGCAGCGCCGAGCTGCACGCCGTGGACGGGGACGCGCGGTGGCCGGTGGACGACGGCGCGGTGGCGCTGGTGTTCGCGTCGCGCGCCATCCATCACCTCGACCCGGCGCACGTGGCCGCCGAGACCGTGCGCGTGCTGCGGCCGGGCGGCGTGCTGGCGGTGGGCCGGGTGCAGCGCCCGCGCGACTCGGTGAAGGCGGTGATGCGGCGCGAGATGCGGCACCTGCTGCAGGCAGGGGGCGTGGCCGCCCGCAGCGCCGAAGCCTCGGCCGGCGTGGTGTTCGCGGCGCTGGAGCGGCATGGGGCCCAACGCCTGGAGCCCGTGGCCGCCGCGCGCTGGACCGTCACGCACTCGCCCGCGGAATCGATCGCGGCGTGGGAGGAGAAGGCCGGCCTCGCCGGCGCCGACGTGCCGCCCGAGGCGAAGGCGCGCGTGCTGGCCCGCCTCCGCGAGCTGGCCGCGGAGCGCTACGGCGACCCGACCGCGCAGCTGCCGCAGGAGGAGTGGTTCGAGATCACCGCCGCGCGCCTTCCCGCCCGCTGAGCCGTCCATCCACCCCGATCGCCCATCCCCGATCCCCATCCCGATGCAGAACGAGATCCTGACCGAGCTGGGCCGCGCGCTGGTGGACGGCAACCTCACCGACCCCGAGCTGCTGGCGCGGACCTCGGGGCACCCCGTGGTGCAGATCCTTCCCGAAGCCAACGTGGTGAAGGTGGGCGGGCAGAGCTTCATCGACCGCGGCCGCGCCGCCGTGTTCCCGCTGATCGACGAGATCGTGGAGAACCTGGGCCGGCACCAGATGATCATCGGCACCGGCGCCGGCACCCGGGCGCGCCACGCGTACAGCGTGGGGATCGACCTGGGCATGCCGACCGGGGTGCTGAGCGTGCTGGGCACCTTCGTGAGCATGCAGAACGCGCGGATGCTGCACTACCTGCTGGCGAAGCACGGCATCCCCTTCATCGAGCCGGCGCAGTTCCCCCAGCTCCCGCTGTACCTGGAAGAGCGCGGCGCGTGCATCTTCTTCGGGATGCCGCCCTACACCTTCTGGCAGCAGAACCCCGCCGTGGGCCGCATCCCGCCGCACCGCACCGACACCGGGTGCTGGCTGGTGAGCGAGGTGTTCGGCACGCGCAGCATGATCTACGTGAAGGACGAGGACGGCCTCTTCACCGCCGACCCCAAGAAGGACCGCAACGCGAAGTTCATCCCCCGCATCTCGATCGGCGAGCTGAAGGAGATGGACCTGGACGACGTGGTGGTGGAGCGCGCCGTCCTGGAGCTGATGGAGCACGCCGAGAACCGCCGCGAGATCCGCGTGATCAACGGCCTGGTGCGCGGCAACCTGACCCGCGCCCTCGACGGCGAGGACGTGGGCACGCTGATCACCGCGGACTGATCCCATCGTTCCGGCACATCTCCGTCCAAACGAGCCGTCGCCGGCTGTCCCCTGTCCCCTGTTCCCTATCCCCTGTCCTCCATGACCGAACCCGTAGCCGACCGCCGCCACCACGTGCAGTCGATGCTGATGCGCGAGAGCCTGCTGGACAAGGAGGTGATGGCGCGCACCGAGAGCGCCGTGGTGCGGATGCTCCCCGACGTGCACGTGGTGAAGGTGGGGGGCCGCTCCATCCTCGACGCCGGCCGCGAGGTGGCCTACCCCGTGGTGGAGGTGCTGGGCGAGCTGCTGAAGAGCGAGCGGCTGATCCTGGGGGTGGGCGGCGGGGTGCGCTCGCGCCACGTCTTCTCCATCGGGCTGGACCTGGGGCTCCCCACCGGCGTGCTGGCGCAGATCTCCGTGGCCGACGCGCTGGGGAACGCGCACATCCTGGGCACGCTGCTGGCGCCGTACGGCGTGGTGGCCATCCCCCCCGAGATCTTCGGGCACCTGCTCCCGCTGTTCATCCACTCCGCGCCGGGCGTCATCTTCAACGGCGTGCCGCCCTACTCGCTCTGGGAGCACCCGCCCGCGGTCGGCCGCATCCCGCCGCACAGGACGGACGCGGGGTGCCTGATCCTGGCCGAGTGCTTCGGCTGCAAGAGCGTCACGCTGGTGAAGGACGTGGACGGGCTCTACACGGCGGACCCGCGGACGGACGCGAGCGCCTCGTTCATCCCCGAGATCGGCGCGCGCGAGCTGAAGCGCCGCGCCCTCCCCTCGCTCCCCTTCGACGAGGTGCTGCCGGACATCCTGCTCAACGCGCGCCTGGTGAAGCAGTTCCAGGTGGTGAACGGGCGCGACCCCGACCGCATCGCCGCCGCCGTGCGGGGCGAGCATGCCGGCACCATCGTCCACGCCGACTGACCCCGCCGTCCGCGCCGAGGGGCTCACGCGGCGCTTCGGCGGCGGCGTGGCGGCGCTGGACTCCGTCTCCTTCGGCGCCGGGCCGGGGGAGCTGGTGGCCGTGGCCGGCGCCAACGGAGCGGGCAAGAGCACGCTGCTCCGCGCGCTGTACGGCATCGGCCTTCCCGACGCGGGCCGCGCCGAGGTGCTGGGGATGGACGTGCGCCGCCGGCGCGCCGCCGTGCGCGCCCGCGCCGGCTACGCCGCGCAGGAGCCGTCGCTGGACCCCGAGATGACCGGCTGGGAAACGCTCCGGCTCTTCCACGCGCTGCTGGGCCTTCCCGGCCGCGACCGCGAGCGCCGGCTGCGGGAGGCGGCCGACGAGCACGGGATCGCCGCGGTGTGCGGCCGCTTCGTCTCCACCTGGTCGGGCGGCGAGCGGCAGCGGCTGAACCTGGCGCTGGCCACCCTGCACGCGCCCCCCGTGGTCCTCCTCGACGAGCCCACCGCCTCGCTGGACCCCGCCGGCCGCCGCGAGCTGTGGCGCCGCCTGGCCGCGTGGCGCGACGAGGGCCGCACCGTACTGGTCGCCACGCACGACCTGGCCGACGCGGGCGCGCGCGCCGACCGGGTGCTGGTGATGCGCGCCGGCCGCGTGGTGGCGAATGATGCCCCCGCCGCGCTGGTGGCCGCGCACGCCCGCGCCCGCACCACCGTCACCCTCGCGGACGCGCCCGAGAGCGGCGCGGACGAGCTCCGCGCCGCGCTGGCCGCGCTCCCCGGCGCGCCCGAGGTGGAGGTGCGCGGCGCCACCGTCACGCTCTGGCGCGCGGCGCACCCGGAGGCGGGCGAGCCCGCGCTGGAGCTGCTCGCGGCGCGCGGCATCCGCTGGCGCGCCTGGGAGCGCGAAGAGCCGGACCTGGCCGCCGCCTTCTTCCGCCTCACCGGCGCCGCGCCCGCCGACGTCGCGGCCCGGCGCGGCGACGGACGTCGTATGGGCGGTGGCGGTGGAGGACGAGGCGGAGGCGGGGGTGGCGGCGGAATGGGCCGAGGTGGCGGCGGCGGGCGCGGGAGGGGCGGATGAGCGCGCAGCTGGCCACGCTGGCGCAGACGGCGCGGCGAAGCTGGATGAAGGCGCTGCGGCGGCCGGTGCCGCTCACCTTCTCGTTCGTCCAGCCGCTCTTCTGGATGCTGATCTTCGGCTTCCTCTTCCACCGCTTCGCGCTGGGCGGAGAGTACGCGCGGCTGTCGTACCTCTCCTTCCTCCTCCCCGGCGTCTGCGCGATGACGGTGCTGTTCGGCGCGTCGCAGAGCGGCATCGACCTCGTGCGCGACCTGCAGACCGGCTTCGCGCAGCGGATGGCCCGGGCCTCGGCGCACCCCGGCTGGATGCTGGGGGGCAAGCTGGCGGGCGACGGGTCGCGGCTGCTGGCGCAGGCGGTGGTGGTGGCGCTGCTGGGCGTGGTGCTGGGCGCGCGGCTGCACGTGGGGATCGGCCCGCTGCTGGTCGCGGCCATCGGGCTGGCCCTGTTCGCGGTGGCGTACGGGTCGCTCTCGTGCTGGATCGCGCTCCGGACCGGCGCGCCGGAGAGCATGGCCACCTTCGTCCACGTGGTGAACCTGCCGCTGCTGTTCACCAGCACCGCGCTGGTGCCCGTGCGGCAGATGCCCGGCTGGCTGGCCGCCGCCGCGCGCTGGAACCCGCTCTCGCGCGTGGCCGACGGGCTGCGCCAAGCCCTGCTCTTCGCGCGGATGCCGGATGCGGCGGGGCTGCTGGTGCCGCTCGCGCTGGCCGCCGTGCTGCTGTTCGCCCTCGCCCGCCACGCCATGGCCCGCGCCGGCGACGAAGCGTGATCGCGGAGCCGGGGCCGATCGCCCGTGCTTCGTCACCCACACTCACACCCGCCCACACCCTCGGCTCGGCTTCGATGCGACCCCGACCCGCGCACGCGCTCCCGATCGCCATCACCGGGCTGCTGATCGCCCTCGCCCCCGCCGCCGCCCAGGACACGGCCTCGGTGCCGCGCGCGGAGCGGCCCGACACCACCCCGCGGCGACCGGCGGCCGCGCAGCCGCCCCGCGTGGTGATCACCGGGCAGATGCGGCTGCGCAGCGAAGACGACGCGCGGCGCGTGCTGGCGGGCGAGCCGGTGTGGCTGCACCTTCTCCGTACGCGGCTGCGCGCAACCGCCCGGCCGGCGCCCGGCTTCACCGTGGTGGGCGAGGTGCAGGACGCGCGCTACCTGGGCGAGGGCGACCCCGCGCAGGGCCGCGGCACCACCGACGCGTCGGCGCCCGCGCTCGACATGCACCAGGCGTGGGCGCAGGTGGACCGTCCGCTGCGGCTGCCGCTGGAGCTGCGGGTGGGCCGGCAGGAGATGAGCTTCGCCAACGAACGGCTGATCGGCACCTCGCCGTTCTCCAACACCGGCCGCTCGTTCGACGGCGCGCGCGTCACCGTGCACGCGGCCAGGGCGCTGACCGTGGACGCCTTCGCGGACCGGCTGGCGGCGCCCTCGGCCGCGGCCACGGCGGGGCAGGACTTCTACGGCGCGTGGGCCGCGTGGAAGCCCTCCCCCACCCTGCAGGCCGACGCCTTCGCCCTGCGCGACGACAATACCGCGCCGATCCGCCGCGGCGTGGACCAGGGGCGGCCGGTGCTGGCGCGCTACACCCTGGGCGGCAACCTGCGCGGCACCGCCGGTCTGCTCGCCGCGGAGCTGGAGGGCGCCGCGCAGCGGGGCCACGGCGCCGCGAGCGACTCCACGGCGCGCGACGAGATCCGCGCCTGGTTCGGCAGCGTCACCGCGAACGTGACGGTGATCCCGCGCACGCAGACGCAGCTGGGCGGGCTGGTGACGGTGCTCTCCGGCGACGGCGACCCGGCGGACGGCCGCGACGAACGCTTCAATACCCTGTTCGGCACCAACCACCGCTTCTACGGGCTGATCGACTACGTGCCCGAGCTGGGCGGCAGCCACGGGGTGATCGACGCCGCGGCCACGCTGGCGCACCAGCCGATCCCCGCCGTGAAGCTGCTGCTCGAGGCGCACCGGCTCCTTCCCCACCGCGGCGCCGGCGCCTTCGGCAGCGAGGCCGACCTGACCGCCACGTGGCGTGCCGCGCCGGCGTTCGAGCTCTCCGCCGGCGCCTCGGCCTTCCACACCGGCGCCCTGCTGGAGCCGCGCGTAGGCCCCGGCACCCACTACTGGGCCTTCGTCGCCGGCCTCTGGGAGTTCTGAGGAACTGGAAGATCGGAGGAACGCACCGATCCTCCGCCGAGGCCGTGGGCGCGGCATCCGTGCGCGGCGATCATCCTGGAAAGCGCACCGATGCCGCGCCCGCAGTCCGCGCAGGCGGACTTCCCGATGTTCCAGCGGCGGGTTTCAACCCGCCGTCGGGGGTCCAGTTCGAGGAGCCCCGGCCGGGGTCCGCACCGAATCCAATCACGCATCGTCCCACGATCCAATGAGATCCGACCTTACCGATGGCCGCGCCCGGGGCCCCCGCCGACCGTGGAGGATCGCCGCCGTCGCGGCGCTGGCGTTCGCGGCGGCGTGTGGGGGTGAGACGAAAGATGCCCGGGCGCCGGGCGAGGTGATGGTGTTCGCGGCGGCCAGCCTGCGCGAAAGCCTGGAGGAGCTGGGCGCCGCGTTCCAGCGGCAGACGGGGACGCGCGTCGCCTTCAACTTCGCGGGCTCCAACGACCTGGCGCACCAGATCGACGCCGCGCGGGGGATGGACCTGTTCCTGAGCGCCAGCCCCGCGTGGATGGACACCGTGCAGCACGCCGGCCGCGTGGCGCCCGGCACCCGGCGCGACCTGCTCTCCAACACGCTGGTGATCGTGGCCAACACGCGGCAGACGTGGAGCATGGCCGAGCCGTGCGCGCTGGCCGGGCTCCCCTTCAAGAACCTGGCGATGGGCGACCCGCAGGCGGTGCCGGCCGGGATCTACGCCCGGAAGTGGATGGCGGGCATGCAGTGCGGCGGCAGGCCGCTGTGGGACGCGGTGCGGGCGCGCGTGGCGCCCACGCCCGACGTCCGCGCCGCGATCGGCCTGGTCGCGTCGGACCCCGGCGTGGCGGGGATGGTGTACCGCACCGACCAGCTCGCCTTCGCCGGCCGCACGCGCGTGCTGTACGAGGTGACCGACGGCCCGCCGATCCGCTACACCCTCGCGCGTCTCGCGGAAGGCAGGAACGCCGGCGGGGCGAAGGCGTTCGCCGATTACCTGGCGGGGCCGGACGCCGCCCGGGTGTTCGCGCGGCACGGGTTCATCCCGCTGAACGGTCCACGAGCGGCGCGGCCGTGAGCGGCACCGCGCTGCGGGCGCTGGAGTCGAGCATCGCCTGGGCGGGGGTGGCGGTGCTGCTGGTGATGGTGCCGGCCACGCTGGTGGCGTGGGTGCTGGCCCGGCGCGAGTTCCGCGGAAAACGCGTCGTCTCCACGCTGGTGAGCCTGCCGCTGGTCCTTCCCCCCACCGCCGTGGGCTACCTGCTGCTGCGCCTCTTCGCGTACGACGGCCCGCTGGGGCGCGGCACGCTGGGCGTCGACCTGGACGTGATCCTCACCTGGAGGGCCGTGGTGATCGCCTGCGCGGTGATGGCCACCCCGCTGATCGTGCGCACGGCGCGCGTGAGCTTCGAGGGGGTGGACCCGCGCTACGAAGAGCTGGCCCGCACGCTGGGGCACGGGCGCACCGCCACCTTCGTGCGCTTCACCCTGCCGCTGGCCGCCCGCGGGCTGCTCGCCGCGCTGATCCTGGGCTTCACCCGGGCGCTGGGCGAGTTCGGCGCCACCATCATCCTGGCCGGCAACATCCCCGGCCGCACGCAGACGCTGGCCACCGCCATCTTCAGCGCCCAGCAGGCCGGGCGCGAGGGCGAGGCGAACGGGCTGCTGGCCGTGGCCCTCTGCGCCGGCTTCGCCGCGGTGTACGCCACCGAGTGGCTCTCGCGCCCCCGCGACGGAGCGCGCCCCGGATGAACGGCGCGCCGCCGCTGTCGGTGCGGGTGCGCCTCGCGCTGGACCGCTTCGACCTGGAGCTCGACTTCACCACCACGCACCGCGTGACCGGCGTCTTCGGCGTCTCGGGCTCGGGGAAGACGGCGCTGCTGGAGACGATCGCGGGCGTGCGCCGCGGCGCGCGCGGGGTGATCCGCTTCGGCGGCGAGACGTGGCTGGACTCGGTGGCCGGCGTCCGCGTGCGCCCCGAGGCGCGCGGGGTGGGATGGGTGCCGCAGGAGTCGCTTCTTTTCCCCCACCTGGACGTGCGCGGCAACCTGCACGCCGGGAGCGGGCGGGCGATGCGCGCGGGCGGCGGCTTCGACGCGGCGTTCGAGGCCGCGGTGCGCGTGCTGGAGCTGGAGCCGCTGCTGGACCGCGCGGTGGGCGCGCTCTCGGGGGGCGAGCGGCAGCGGGTGGCGCTGGCGCGCGCGCTCTGCTCGGGCCCGCGCCTGCTGCTGCTGGACGAGCCGCTGGCCGCGCTCGACGTGGCGCTGCGCCGGCGCGTGCTCCCCTTCCTGGCGCGCGTGCAGGCCGAGTTCGCGCTCCCCATCCTCCTCGTCTCGCACGACCCCGTGGAGGTGCAGGCGCTCTGCGAGGACCTGGTGGTGCTGCGCCAGGGCCGGATCGTGGCCCGCGGCGAGCCCCGCGCGGTGCTGGCACGCCCCGACGTGTTCCCGCTGGCCGAGCGCGAGGGGTTCCAGAACGTGCTCCCCGCGACGGTGGTGGAGCACCGCGACGGCACCACGCGCGTGCGCCTGGGCGACGGTTGCGGCGGCCCCGCGCTCACCGTGCCCCGCACGGCCGCCGGCGCGGGCGCGCGGGTGCTGGTGGGCGTCCCCGCCGACGAGGTGATGCTGGCGCTGGAGCCGCCGGCCGGCATCTCGGCCCGCAACGCCGTCCCCGCCACCGTCGAAGCCGTGCACCCCGCCGGCGGCTTTCACCTGGTGACCGCCCGCGTGGCCCCAGACGCCCCGGCGATCGTGGCCGAGGTGACGTCGGACGCGCTGGCCGAGCTGGAGATCGGCCCGGGCACCGAGCTGTACCTGCTGCTCAAGACCAGCGCGCTCAGCGTTTACGAAGACGGGTGACGAGGATCGATCATCCCGCTGAACCGCTCTGCATACGGAGACACGGAGGACACAGAGCCACCGAGAACCGCGGCCGTTCCTCCGTGTCTCCGCGTTCTCCGTGACCTCCGTGTGAAATCCAGCGATTCTCGTCGCGGCGATGAAGTGGACGGTTCGGGTCGAGGGTCACGGAGCTCGATGCAACGGCAACGGCCGGAGGCGAGGTGCCTCCGGCCGTTCGCATCGGTCGTGGATGTCCTACCCGATCCGGGTAAAGACCTGCGCTTCGAAGGTTCGGTTCCGAGCCCCGACTATGGATCCTTCGGCCTGCAAGACGATGCCATGCCGCCGGTTATGGCGTGGCCGGCCTCGGGATGACGGCGTCCGGTTTTCCCGGAGGCGGCAAGTATCCGAGCGCATCTGGTATCAATGGTGGTCGTGGCCACCACCGCCACCCCCACCGCCTCCACCTCCTCCATTGCCGCCGCCGTACCCTCCACCGCCTCCATGACCGCTCCCGCGTGCCGGCCTGCGGAGCGGGCGCGGCGCGGCGCCGCGGCCCTGCTCGTTCGCGATCAGCCGCGGATGCGAGGCCACGAAGGCATCGGCCGCGAGGCGCGTCTGGAAGATCTGCAGGAGCTGCATCATCCCCCGCTCCTCGTGGCCCAGGATGTGGCAGTGCATCACGAACTTCCCGTACGCCGGCCCGCAGTTGGGGCAGTCGAAGCGATCGTACCGCTGCGCGATGACCACCTCGCCGGGGTGGCTGGCGTTGGTGCTGTCGGTCCACCGCTTGGGCAGCGGCACCACGTCCGACCAGATCGGCGCGCCGCGTGCCGCGGCCTGGTTCAGGAAGTTGAAGTAGTCGGCGAACGGGTCGGTCGGCCCGTAGGTCACGTGCAGGATCTGGAACGGGTTGATGTGGATGTGGAACGGGTGGTCCTGCGAGATCCCGTAGTTCTGCACGCGCCACGTCTGGCTGTCGCCCAGCACCATCGGCACCGGCTTGCCGCCGGCGGTGAGCGGGACGTAGAGGATGGTGTCGTTGAACCGCATGAACCGGTTCAGCGCCGTGCCCAGGTAGAACCCCGTCGGGGTGGTGTGGCTCCGGCTGGCGTAGTTCGTATCGGTGAACACCACCACCGCCGTGTCCCTGGTCGCGCCGATGTTGCTCAGGAACGACGGGAGCGGCGGAAGCGACTGCGGGAGCTGGGTGGTGTATGCGCCTGCCCGCGCCGCCAGCCGGAAGCGGACCAGCGGCACGCCGCCGGCCTGCGCGGTGCGCACCGGGGTCTGCAGCCCCTTGCCGATGCTCCGCTCCGGGCGCACCGTCTGGATGCGCAGCTCGAAGGGCGCGGCCGACACGGGCGGCGCCTGCACGAACATGTCGAGCCGGTTCCCCGGGTAGATGTACAGCGTCGTGTCGGGGGAGCCGAGCTGGTAGTTCAGGTTGTCGTACGCCACGCCGTCACGGGCGATGTCGTACATCTTGAACCCCGCCGGCCCGCCGGGGAAGAACACCCGGAAGTTGGCCGTGTTCGAGATGTTCTCGTTCACCAGCCGCAGGCGGATCACCTCGTTGGGCGCGAGCGTGAGCTCGGGGACGGAAAGCCCGTTCACCACCGTCGCCGAACCGAAGTTGTTGTCGATCAGGTTCGGCAGGCTGTCGATCTGCTGCACCGCCATCAGCACCTGGCGGATGTTGTTGGCCTGGGTCAGCGAATCGAGCCCCATGGTGGTGTCGCGGACCTCGAAGCCGCCCGACATCGCGTTCGCCACCTCCAGCGCCACCGACCCGTGCTTGTGCGGGTGATACCAGTGCGTTCCCGGCGACTGGTTGGCGGGGATGCGGAAGGAGTACTGCATCGAATCGCGCGGGGCGATCATCAGCAGCACGTTGTCGCCGGTGCCGCCCGGCGTCACGTGGAAGCCGTGATAGTGGATGTTGGTCCAGGTGGGCCCGTGGAAGCAGTCCTGCATCGCGTCGTGGCCGCTGTCGGCGGCCGGGTAGTTCATGCACCGGGTGTTGCTCGACGGGCCCAGCCGGTTGTAGAGCTTGATCTGCACCAGGTCACCCGGATTCACGATGAAGGTGGGGCCCGGGTAGCTGGGCGCCTTGTTCACCGTTTGACCGTTCACCGACAACAGCTGGTACGCCTGCAGCGGCCAGCTGTTGGTGGAGTCGATCGGCACCGGCATCCGCGTGGCGACCACCGCCATGGTCACGTTCAGCACGCCGTTCACGCTCTTCACCGAGTCGGGCTCGCGCCAGCCGGTGTCGGGGGCGACGGAGAGCGCGGTGAAGCGGGCCGGGGCGCCGCTCGAAGAGGCCGCGGCGGCCAGCACCAGCGTGGCGGCGGCGGCCACGGCCAGCAGCGGGGCCGCGCGGCGCGTGCGGCGCGGTGGCGGGACGTGCGCGGTAATCCCGTGGGGGTGATCCATGCGTCCTCTCGGTGGTGATGGATGCGGGCAGTGGGCGGCACCCGCGGCAAACTGCTTCTGCAACAATTTTGCGTAACAGTGTGCCCGTCAAAACGCTTCGTGTCAAGGAAACCCTGGATTTTACGGGTAGCGCCCGCAAAGGATCGAGGGCATCGCACCTTGGAGCACGGGTCTCACCACCCCTTCGCTGAACGACTTGCAGGGGTCTGGTGATCGTCCACTTTCCCGCCTTCCCGACCCGCCGACGGCGGTGCGTGCCCGGTGAAGCGAAGCAGGCGAGCCGAAGGTCGTCTCGCCTGCTTCGTTTCGATGATGGATACCCGGGAGGGCCCCAGGGCCGGCGGCGGGGTCCCCGACGGTCCTGCGTCAGTGCTGCATCGTGTGCGCGGCGGGCGCGCTCGCCGAGGTGGGCGCCGCGGCGGACGTGCCGTTCACGATCTGCACCTTCTGCATCATCCCGCGCTCCTCGTGGCCCAGGATGTGGCAGTGCATCACGAAGGTGCCGGTGAAGTTGGTGTACTGCTGCCGCACCACGATGTACCCCTGCGTGCTCCCGCTGGAGAGCGGCAGCGGGAAGGTGTCCATCCAGTACGGGTTCCCCGCCTGCGCCGCCGCGTTGATGTCGTCGTACAGCGGCTTGTTCCCGTCGTTGGGGTTGGGCGCGTAGACGTACATCACCTGGTACGGGTTCACGTGGATGTGGAAGGGATGGTTGATCCCCTTCGGCACCGTGGAGTAGTTGTTCACCTTCCAGGTCTGCGTGGCGTTCAGCGGCACGCTGATGAACACGCTGTCGCTGAACTTCTGCCTGGGGTTGGCGCTGGTCCCCAGCCAGAACTCCGGGCCCGCGCCCCCCTTGGCGCCCGCGTCGGAGAAGACCAGGTACGCCGAGGTGTCGGGGGTGGCCGGCAGGTTGGCCAGGAACGACGGGAGCGGCGGCAGCGACTGCGGCAGCTGCGTCTGCACCGTTTCCGTGTCGCCCACCACGCGCACGGTGAGCAGCGGCTGCGACACGGCCTGGACGGTGGCGTTCAGCCCCCGCAGGAACGGAAGCACGCGCTGCGCCAGCGACCGCGACGTGATCTGCGCCCGCAGCTGGAAGGTGCCGGTGTCGGCCGGCGCCTGCACGAACATGTCGAGCCGGTTCCCGGGGGCCACGATCAGGTTGGTGTCGGGGTGCACCGGGTCGTAGTTCTGCGGGGCGTACTGAACGCCGTCGCGGGCGATGTCGTACAGCTTCGGGAGCGCCCTGGCGCCCGAGGGCTGGAAGAGCACCTGGTAGGTGGTGGACTGCGACACGTTCTCGTTCACCAGCCGCCAGCGCTGCACCTCGCTGCGGCGCATGATGATGGTTGGGTTCGACTGGCCGTTGATCAGCATCGTGCCGTGAGTCGGCACCTGGCCCACCAGCTTCACCTGCGCGTTCACCTGCTGCGCGGCCAGCAGGAACTCGCGGATGTTCATCGCCCTGGTCAGCGAGTCGAGGCCGCGCGCCGTGTCCACCACCAGCAGCGCCCCCGACATCCCGTTGGTCACCTGCAGCGCCACCGAGCCGTGCTTGTGCGGATGGTACCAGTGCGTCCCCGGCGACTGGTCGGTGGGCACCCCGAAGGCATACTGGAACGAGCTCCTGGGCGCGACCTCGAGCAGCACGTTGTCGCCGGTGCCGTCGGGGGTCACGTGCATCCCGTGGTAGTGGATGTTGGTCCAGTCCGACCCGTGGAAGCAGTTGGGCGCCACGTCCTGCGGGTGCGTGGTGTACGGCAGGCAGGTGTGCTGCGAGCCGGTGTCGGGAAGCGCGTTCACCAGGTGGATGCGGACCGAGTCGCCGGGCGCGAAGCGGAAGCTGGGGCCGGGGAACTGGGCGGGATAGTCGGTCACCGGCTGGCCGTTCAGCGCCGTGAGCTTGTAGGCGAACAGCTTGGTGCTCCCCACGCTCGGCACGTCCAGCACCGTGTCGATCACGGTGAGCTCCGCGTCGATCACGTGGTTGACCGGCTCGATCACCCGGGGCTGGCCCAGGATGGGCCCGCGCGGGATCACCACCACCCGCCCGTTGGCCACCACGCGCGGGCGCTGGAAGAGCGGCCGCGCGCGGCGCCCCTGCTGGGCGGCGGCGGGCGCGGCGGCGGCCAGGACGAGCACGGCGGCGGCGGCCGCGCGCGCCAGGGTGCGGCCTCGTGGCCAGGGGTGCGGGGGGTGGATGCGCATGTGTCCTCCGGCAGGCGTGATGGGGACCTGGTCCGGGCCCGGTGCCCGGTTTCCGGACAGCGAGTGAAGCCGATCAACCGCAAGCCGGGCGGGCGCCCGGCGTCCATCAATCCGTGAAACGAGTCTGGCTCGGCCGCTTCGTCCCGAAGGCGCGGCGGGAGGTGCGAGCCGACGCGTGCGTTGCGCCACCGATGAGGAAATGTGCTGCAATGGTGCGTAGCAGACCGGCGCGTGTCAAGCAACTCGAATCCAGCCCCTGGGACGAAACCGCGCGCGGCCCGGGTGCCGAAGCACCCGGGCCGCGCCGGCCGTCCCCCGTCGTAGAAGATCCGCCGGGGCCGGCACACCGGTCGCGGAGGACCGCGTCGAGATCGCGGTTCTCCGCTGCTCCGTTGTCCTCCGTTCCTCCGTGTGACCTCTTCAGCGGGGCTTACGTGGCACCGGGCCCGCGGATCCGACCCTCAGGTCGCCTCGCTGGCGCGGGCAACTTCGACGTACGAGTCCCACTTGCAGTGGGCGCAGGTCACCTTGTGCGGGTTGCCCATCCGCCCCAGCTCGGAAAAATCCTGCTCGGCGCCGCACTTGGGGCAGGGGCCGTGCAGCGAGAGCAGGGTGGCGTACTCGCGGTTGTGGTTGAACGCGCGGAAGAGCGCGACCCCGATCACCAGCAGCACCCAGGGGATGTGCGGGGGGATGAAGACCACCACGGGGACCAGCAGGAGGAGCAGCAGGTCCTTCAGCGCCTGCGAGCGCCGCCACGCCGCGCTCCGCTCGATCACCCGGGCGCGGGCCTCGCTGCTCGCGCCGCCCATGAACACCAGCCGCGCGGGCACTTCAGGAACCCGCGCCAGATCCGTCTCGGCCATCCCACGTCTCTTTCTCAAGCCCTGGGCTGAACGCGCCACGCGGCACGCAATCGTCCGGCGTGCCGCGCCCGCGAGCGAACGCCGTCTGCGGTGGGGCAGAGAAATATATGGGAACCCATCGTAATTCGCACCCCTCGCCGGCCGGTCCCGCGCGGGCCCCCGCCGGTCAGCGCGCCTGGGCGGCCACGGCGGTGGCGGCGCCGACGCCGCCGGCGTCCCACGCCAGGTCCAGGAGCGACGCGGTGTCGGCCGGGTTGCCCGCGTCGAACAGCTCCTTGGTGGCGCCGACCGCGATCCCGGTGCCGGCGCCGATCCACAGGCTGGTCTGCCGGTCCGCCCCCGCCAGCCGCGCGGCGCCCCCGGCCAGGCCGGTGACCAGGAAGCTGGTGAAGAAGTGCTGGAACTTGTCTTCGCCGAAGAGCCGGTCGCGCGGCTGCTTCGGGTCGTGGCGGCCGGCGCCCAGCGACAGGCACAGGCAAAGGATCAGCTTGTCCATCGGGATCATCCCTCCCTGGCCCAGGCGCACGCGGCATCCACCGCGCGCTGCCACCCCGCGAGCGCCGCGCGGCGCTCCGCGTCCCCCATCGCCGGCGCGAAGACGGATTCGTCCGGCCTGGCCGCCGCGAACTCTTCGGGCGACCGCCAGAAGCCGGTGGCGATCCCCGCCAGCCCCGCCGCGCCGCGCGCCGTCATCTCCACCAGCGACGGACGGCGGACGGGGACGCCCAGCACGTCGGCCTGGAACTGCATCAGCCAGTCGTTGGCCGCGGCGCCGCCGTCCACGCGCAGCTCGGGGATGCGCACGCCGGCGTCGCCCTCCATCGCCTGCACCACGTCGTGCGTGCTGAAGGCCATCGCCTCGAGGCTGGCCCGCGCCAGGTGCGCCCGCGTGGTGCCGCGGGTGAGGCCGAACACCGCGCCGCGGGCCCGCGGCTCCCAGTGCGGCGCGCCCAGCCCGGTGAAGGCGGGGACGAAGTAGACGCCGTCGTTGGACTCGATCGACCGCGCCAGCGCCTCGGTCTCGGCCGCCTCGTGGAGGATGCCCAGCCCGTCACGCAGCCATTGTACCGCCGCGCCCGCGATGAAGATGGAGCCCTCGAGCGCGTACGCCCGCTCGCCGCGCGGCCCGCACGCCGCCGTCGTCAGCATCCCGTGGGCGGAGGGGACGCGGCGGTCGCCGGTGTGGACCAGGAGGAAGGCGCCGGTGCCGTAGGTGTTCTTCCCTTCCCCCGCGCTCCAGCACGCGTGCCCGAAGAGAGCCGCCTGCTGGTCGCCCGCGATCCCCGCCACCGGCGCCTCGCCCTCGAACGCCGCGCCCTCCGTCGCCCCATAGACCTCCGCGGACGAGCGGATCTCCGGCAGGACGGCGGCGGGAACGCCGAACAGGTCGAGGAGCGACGGCTCCCAGGCGTCGGCGTCCAGGTCGTAGAGCAGGGTGCGGCTGGCGTTGGTGCGGTCGGTCAGGTGCAGCCGCCCGCCGGTCATCTTCCACACCAGCCAGCTGTCGATGGTCCCCGCCGCCAGCTCGCCCGCTTCCGCCCGCCGGCGGGCGCCGGGGACGTGGTCCAGCAGCCACGCCAGCTTGGTGGCGCTGAAGTAGGGGTCGATCACCAGGCCGGTGCGCGCGCGGACGCCCTCTTCCCTCCCCTCGTCCTTCAGCCGCCGGCAGAGGTCGGCGGTGCGGCCGTCCTGCCAGACCAGCGCGTGGTGCAGCGGCCGTCCGGTCTGGCGGTCCCACAGCACGATGGTCTCGCGCTGGTTGGTGATCCCGATCCCCGCCAGCCGGTCGACCGAGGTGCCCGCGTGCGCGGCGGCGACCTTCGCCACCCGCCGCGTCACCTCCCAGATCTCGTCGGCGTCGTGCTCCACCCAGCCGGGGCGGGGGAAGTGCTGCGTGAACTCGCTGTACGCGCGCCCGCGCACCTGCCCGTCGCGGTCGATCACCAGGCAGGTGGTGCCGGTCGTCCCCTGGTCGATGGCTAGGATCATGGGTTCGGGAGCAGCGGGTGGACGATGGATGCGTGCGCGGACCTACGGACGTGAATGCACTTCCGGGAAGTGGATTGTGTCATTTCCCCACTCCCGACGACGTCATTCCGAGGTCGCCGCTGCGCTGAACCCGCGTCGTGCACACAGCTCGGCGGCGGCCGAAGGGGCCGGACCCGGAAGCCGGGTCCGGCCGATTCGCCCTTCGCGGTCACGCCGGCTCCAGCCGCCCGAAGGCGTAGCGCCAGCCGAAGCGCTCGAAGAGGCCCAGCATGCGCACCACGGGCAGGCCCATCACCGCGAAGTAGTCGCCCTCGATGCACTCCACGATGGCGCTGCCGAAGCCCTGGATCCCGTAGGAGCCGGCCTTGTCCATCGGCTCGCCGGTGGCCACGTACTGCTCGGCCGTGCGCCGGTCCAGCCGGCGGAAGCGCACGCGCACCCGCTCCAGCCCGCTCTCCACGCGGCCGTCCTTGGCGACGGCCACCCCCGTGCACACCTCGTGGTCGCGGCCGCTGAGCCGCATCAGCATCTCCACCGCCTGCGCGCGGTCCTTCGGCTTGCCCAGCACGTCGCCGTCGATCACCACGATGGTGTCGGAGCCCACCACCAGCGCGTGCGGGTGCGTGGCGGCGAGCGCCTGCGCCTTCTCACGCGCCAGGCGCTCGGCGTGCGCGGGCGGCGTTTCGCCGGCCTGGTAGCTCTCGTCGATGTCGGCGGGCTGCACGTCGAAGTCCAGCCCCAGCCGGGCGATCAGCTCGGCGCGGCGGGGGCTCTGCGAGGCCAGCACGATCGGCGGCGGGGTGGGATGGTCGGTCATCGGGTTCGATCGGGGGTTCGCAAGGACGTCAGTCGGGGCTCGCGGCGCCGCCCTCCACCCCCGGCTCGGCCTGGAGCGCGCGGAGCAGCGCGTGCGTTTCGGTGCGCAGCGAGCGCAGCCCGTTCACGCGGTTGCTGGTGGCCGCCAATTGCGCGAAGAGCACGGCCCCGGCATCGGGGTCGTCGCGCAGGCGCTGCACGCTCACGCCGGTGGCGCGCAGGTCGGGAAGGAAGGCGCGCTTCATGAACGGCAGCGCGCGCACCATGGCGCCGATCTGCGCCGACACCGCCGTGCGGAACTGGCGCTGGCGCTCCACCTCGCTGTCGAGCGTGGCGGCGTAGGCGGCCAGCCGCGCGCGCAGCGAGTCGTTGCGCACCAGCCGCAGGTCGCCGGTGCCGATCAGCGCGCGGTAGTTGCCGGCCAGCGGCTGGAAGTCGCTCGCCCGCGCGGAATGGTCGATCCACGCCACCAGCGAGTCGGCGGGGGGCGCGGGGCCGGTGTCGGTCAGCACGTCCATGGCGCGGTTGCCGTACCACACCGCGGTGCTGTCGGTGCGGATCGCCTCGTCCAGGCGGCGGGCGTTGGCGCGGGTGTCGGCCAGGATCTGGCGCAGGTAGTCGCGCTCGCGGCCACGCTCCTGGTGCGCGTCCCACCACGCCTGCGCGGCCAGCGCGCAGAGCACGCCCGCCACGATCACCGCGAACTCGCGCAGCACCCCGCGCCAGCCGCCGCCGCGGCCGTGGTCGTACGGCGGCACCTCGCCGCGGCGTGGCGCCGGGGGGAGGCCCGCGTCGGGCGGGGCGGGATCGAGCGTCGTGGACATCGGGAATCGCCTACCGTTCCAGGATCAGCGTCACCGGGCCGTCGTTCACCAGCTCCACGTCCATCATCGCGCCGAACTCGCCGGTCTCCACCGGGCGGCCGGCGTCGCGCAGCAGCCGGACGAAACGTTCGTACAGCGGGATCGCCGTCTCGGGGCGCGCCGCGTCGATGAAGCTGGGGCGGTTCCCCTTGCGCGCGTCGCCGTAGAGGGTGAACTGGCTCACGATCAGGATCGCGCCGTCCACCTCCTCCACCGAGCGGTTCATCTTCCCCTCGTCGTCGGGGAAGACGCGGAGCTGGACGATCTTCTTCGCCATCCAGGCGAGCGCCTCGTCGGCGTCGCCCTCGGTGAAGCCGGCCAGCAGCAGCAGACCGCGGCCGATCTCCCCCGTCACCCGCCCCTCCACCGTCACCCTTGCGCGCGACACGCGCTGCAGCACGATTCGCATGCGCTGAAGAGAATCGGCAAGCGGGGGCTTGGCAATGGCGAGCGAGGCATTCCGGCGGGGCACCGCGGCAAGACATCGGGGGATAGCGGCAGGACGTCAGGGGATGTACGGCCAGTCGGCTCGCACCGGGGGACGTTCGGCGCGCCCTGGCCTCGCACCCCGGGTTGAAACCCGAGGCAACAACGGCCCGAAGTCCGCCTTCGCGGCGCCTTCGCGAACTCCCACGCCGCCATCGCGCCGAAGCCGGGCCCTCGGGACCACCGGCGGGTCGACCGCGGCGGGTTGGCGCGGCGGGTTGGCCGCGGCGGGTTGGCCGCGGCGGGTTGGCCGCGGCGGGTTGAAACCCGCCGCTGGAACTTCGGGAAGTCCGCCTTCGCGGACTGCGGGTCCGGCATCCGCGCACGGAACCATCGGTCGCGGCGAAGTTCTCCCCCTCCCCCAAGGTAGTTTTTTGGGGGAGGGGGCGGGGGGAGAGGGCCCGCCTCGGCCGCGTGAAGGTCAGCCGATCCGGCGCCCTTTCGTCATCGACGTTGCCAGGGTGGCCGCCACGCCGCACACTCTCGGTGTTCTTTTTGCACCAACCCCGTCCAACGTTCCACGCCACCGCTCCCCGCGCCGATGCCCGATCCGCAGGACTCTCGAGATACCTGGCTTTCCGGTGCCG
>DASSME010000153.1:0-2265 GCA_035689035.1 Longimicrobium sp.
CGTGGACCTCTCCGGCTCCCCCTCCGTCGCCGAGGTGCTGGCGCGGGTGAAGGCGCGGGCGCTGGGGGCGCAGCACCACCAGGACATCCCCTTCGAGCAGGTGGTGGAGCTGGTTCAGCCGGTGCGCAGCCTGTCGCACACCCCGCTCTTCCAGGCGATGTTCACCTGGCAGAACGCGCCCGAGCACGAGCTGGAGCTTTCCGGCCTGGCGCTGGGGGGGCCACGGCCCGCGCCGCGCCCGGCACCGGCCGCGCAGCCGGGGGCGGCCGCGCGGACGACGGCGAAGTTCGACCTTTCGCTCGCCCTGGCCGAGCGCGACGGGCGGATCGTGGGCGCGGTGGAGTACGCCGCCGCGCTCTTCGACGGGGCCACGGTGGAGCGCTTCGCCGGCTACCTGCGGCGGGCGCTGGAGGCGATGGCGGCGGACGAGCGCCAGCCCGTGGACAGGCTGCCGCTGCTCCCCGAGGCGGAGCGCGGGCTGGTGATCGACGCGTGGAACGCGACCGCGCGCCCCTACCCGGCCGGCGCCTGCGTCCACGACCTCTTCCGCGCGCAGGCCGCGCGGACGCCCGATGCGGTCGCGCTCTCGTGGCGCGGCGAGCGGGTGACGTACGCCGAACTCGAGGCGCGGGCGAACCAGCTCTCCCACGCGCTCCGCCGCCGCGGCGTGGGGCCCGAGGCGCGCGTGGGGATCTGTCTGCCGCGCACGCCCGAGCTGGTCGCCGCCATGCTCGGAGTGCTGGGCGCCGGCGGCGCGTACGTGCCGCTGGACCCGGCGTACCCGCGCGAGCGGCTGGGCTACATGCTCGAAGACGCGGAGATCACCCTCGTCATCACCGACTCCGGCCTGGCGGGCCGCCTGCCGCCGGACGCGGCGCTGCTGCTGCTCGACCGCGACCGCGACGCCATCGCGGCGGAGCCCGCCGACGCGCCCCGCGGCGGCGTCGTCCCCGGCAACCTGTCGCACGTCATCTTCACCTCCGGCTCCACGGGGCGGCCGAAGGGGGTGATGATCCGCCACTCCTCCGTCGTCGTCCTGGTGCACTGGCTGCGCGAGGTCATCACGGACGAGGAGCGCTCGGCGGTCTTCTTCTCCACCTCCATCAACTTCGACGTCTCCGTCGCGGAGATCTTCGGCACGCTCTGCTGGGGCGGAAAGCTGGTGATCGCCGAGAACGCGCTGGAGCTGGCGACGCTCGCTGAAGAGGTCGTGCACGTCAGCACGGTGCCGAGCGCCGTGGCCGAGCTGCTGCGCAGCGGCGGCATCCCGGCGTGGGTCAGGACGCTGAACCTGGCCGGCGAGGCCCTTCCCGCCGCGCTGGCGCAGGGGCTGTACGCGCTGGGCACCGTGGAGAAGGTCGGCAACCTCTATGGGCCCACCGAAGACACCAGCTACTCCACCTACCACCTGGTCCCGCGCGGCGCGGAGCAGGTGCTGATCGGCACGCCGGCGGCGAACACGCAGGCGTACGTGCTGGACGCGCACCTCCAGCCCGTGCCGATCGGCGTGGTCGGCGAGCTGTACCTGGCGGGCGAGGGGCTGTCGCTCGGCTACGCGCGGCGCCCCGCGATGACGGCGGAGCGCTTCCTACCCTGCCCGTTCGGCGCGCCGGGCGGCCGGATGTACCGGACGATGGACCGGGTGCGCCGCCGCGCGAACGGGGAGCTGGAGTACCTGGGCCGCGCCGACTTCCAGGTGAAGGTGCGCGGCTACCGCATCGAGCTGGGCGAGATCGAGGCGCGGCTCGCGGAGCACCCGGCGGTGCGCGCCCCGGTCGTCCTGGCGCGCGAGGACGCGCCCGGCGGCCGGCGCCTGGTGGCATACTACCGGGCCGGCGAGCCGGTGGCCGCGGAGGCGCTGAAGGCGCACCTCGCCGACCGCCTCCCGGCGTACATGGTCCCCGAGGCGTACGTGTGGATGGAGGCATACCCGCTTACGCCGAACGGGAAGCTGGACCGCAGGGCGCTCCCCGCCCCCGAGGGCGGCGCGTATGCGGCGCGGGTGTACGAGGCGCCGGTGGGCGAGACCGAGCAGGCGCTGGCCGAGATCTGGGCCGAGGTGCTCGGCGTGGAGCGGGTGGGGCGCCACGACCACTTCTTCGAGCTGGGCGGGCACTCGCTGCTGGCCGTGCAGGTGGTCTCGCGCGTGCGGCAGGTGCTGGAGGTGGAGGTCGAGCTCGGCCACCTCTTCACCCGTCCCGTGCTCGGGGAGCTGGCGCGCGAGGTGGAGACGGCGGCGCGCTCGGAGCTTCCGCCGATCCGGCG
>DASSME010000154.1:0-4461 GCA_035689035.1 Longimicrobium sp.
TCGCCCGGCGGCGCGGCGAACACCGGCGCGACGTCCGCCAACGCGGCGAGCGCATCGAGGTCCGTTCCCGACGGCGCCGCCGGGGATTCATAGCTGACCGCTGCCGGCGCATCCCCCGCCAGCAGCCCCTGGACGTTCGCCAGATCCCCGGCCGCGCGGATCCGCACCACGCGCCCCGCCACCGACGCCGGCCTCCAGAGCGACGGCACCGCCAGCGCGAGCACCAGCAGCGCCAGCACGACGATGCGGAGGACGGCAGGGAGGCGCGTCATGCGTGCGCCGCCGGAGGATCAGCGGTGGGACCGGCGAATGAATCCGCTGCAACGACCACACGAAGTCCGCCTTCGCGGACTACCGGCTTCGGCGCCGCCGCCGCTTCGGTCCGCGGAAGAAGCTTCGGGGCGCGCTCGAAGTAGCCGCGCGAAGCGCTCCCGGGTCCCTCTCCCAGGCAGTTTTTGGGAGAGGGACAGGCGTTCAGGACGCGACGCAGTCGCGCCTGAACGCCAGGGTGAGGGCTCCCCGCCGCGGCGCGGAGTGAGAGCATCTTCACCGGGTAAGCGCGTAGACGATCACGTTCACGGCGAAGCGGGTGTTGTCGACCGACTGGAAGCGCTTGTTGCGGTAGTGGTAGCCCCACTCGCTGCTGTAGTCCTTGTTGCTGTACAGCACGCCCAGCCGCCCGTTCACCTCCACCCCCAGCAGGTGCTCGTGCACCAGGTTGTCGCCCCAGCCGTTCAGCTCGTGGCTGGTGGTGGGCGGCTCGTCGAAGGTGAAGAAGGCGCGGTACAGCTCGTGGCCGTTGGGGATCTCCTTCAGCGCGCCCTGGCCGAAGATGCGGCGCAGCTCGGCCGTGGCCGTCTTGTGGAAGGCGCCGTCCACGTCGTGGTTGTGGTCATCGATGAAGATGAAGCCGCCGCGCTCCACGTACGCCTTCAGGTTCGCGCTCTCCTGCTGGCTGAACCGCACCGGCAGGTGCCCCGTCAGGTAGACGAACGGGAAGCGGAACAGCTCCGGGCTGGCGAGGTCGACGACGGCCCCCTGCGGCGCCACCGGGATCGCCGTGTACTGCGCCAGCGTGTGGATGATGTTGGTCGGCACGAGCGGCGCCGCGTTCCAGTCGCCCGATTCGTAACGCGCCGTGGCGAACACGAGCGGCGAGGGGGGACAGGGGACAGGGGACAGGGAACAGCCTGCAACGACTTCCTGGCGCGGCGAGGCGGGTTCGGCCGAGGCGGCGGACGTAGCCGCCGCCATGGCGACGAGCGCCGCTACGGCGCGCATCAGCCGGCGGAGCGCGGGGCGCATCCTCATCCCCTCCCCAGCCGGCGGTAGTACTCGGCGGCGGCCGGGTCGGTGGTCGCGGGGAGGGCTCGCGCGCGGGTGACCGCCGGTGGCGCGATGCGGGCGCGGGCGCGCAGCAGCAGCGCGCGGGCCTGCGCCGTGCGCCCGGCCTGCGCCTCGCCCGCGGCGCGCGACAGGAGCGCGGCCGCCTGCGCGTCACCCGCCGCGCCGGCCAGCGCGCGGGCAGCCAGCCCCGAGAGGCGCATCGAGAGCGCGCGCGGGGTGGACGCGGCGGCGGTGGCGGAGACGCGGTCGATCTCGGCGAGCAGGGCGCCTGCGTCCGGGAGCGGGGTGCCGGCGGCGCGGCCGGCGGGCGCGGCGTCGTCGATCTTCCCCTGGCCGCGCGCGCTGTCCACGTTCACCGGGTCCACGCGCACGTTGGCGCTGGGAAAGATGCGCTCCGCCTTGCGCAGCTGGTCGATGATGCGCAGCGCCTCCGCCTGGTGCGGGATGGCGCCGTCCGGCGCGGACTGGTTCAGCTCGCGCTCGGCCGCCCACATCGTGTTGTAGAGCCGGAGCAGCGCCTGGTTCACTTCCAGGATCGGGTCGGCGTCGTGCTTGTGCTCCACCTCGTCCATCGTCCCCTGCCCCGTCGCGGCGGACGCGGCGGCCACCACCTGGTCGTTGAACGATCCCCCACCCGCCGCGCCCTGCCCACCCGGCTGGCCCGGCGACGCGGGCGCGGCGTCTTGCTCGTCGTGCGCGCCGGCGCCGCCGTGCTCGGTGAAGCCGCGCTCCACGTTGGGATCCTGCATCCCCGCCGTCTGCCGCGTGAAGATCTGCTCCCCCACCCGCTCGCGCAGCCGTCCCTGGTCCTCGGCGATCTCGGCGGCGCGGGAGCGGAGCTGGGCGGGGGTGATGCGGGCGCGCTCGGCCTGCAGCCGCTGCGTCTTGATCAGCAGCATGCGCTGGGAAAGGAGCGGGTCCTTGGGGAGCTCCATCGGGAAGCCGATGTCGGTGTTGACCTGGTCCACCTCCTCGGGCCGCGCGATGCGGATCTGCCGCGTGCGCGACACGCTCTGCCCCGGGCCGGTCACGTCGTTGCGGTCCGCCGCCACGGCGCGCACGTGGATCACGTCGCCCGGCTGCAGCTGCAGCGCGTCCAGGTCCAGCACCAGCTCGCCCGCGGCGCCGCGCTCCGTCCGCCGCACCGCGCCGAACGGCCAGGTGCCTTCCAGGTACTCGAAGGTCTCGCCGCTGCCGCGGGTGCGGCTCCAGCTGAGGATGAACGGCCCCACCCCGTAGTCGTCCGCCGCGGTGGCGCGGATCGGGACGCGGCCGTGCGGCGCCGCCAGGATCAGGTCCGCCCCGGGCGCGATGAGCTGCACGTCGGGCGCGCGGTCCGGGGTGACGATCACGGGGACCACGCGGCGCGAGACCACCTCGCCCTTCGCCACCGCCTCGAGCGAGATCCCGCGCTCGCCGGCGGATTGCGTCCACTCCGCGATCCACTCGCCGCCCTCCCGGCGGACGGGGAGCGCGCCGCCGCCGATCCGGGTGGCGCGCACGGCATCCCATCGCCCGAAGAAGGCGGAGCGGAGGCGGATGCGGCTGCCGGCCAGCGCCTGCAGCGGCTCGTCGCCCCGGCCGTCCGTCGCCCCCAACCCGGCGTACGCGGGCGGCGTGACGCGCCAGCGCATCTCGTCGAACACCGGCATCGGCGGGGTGGGGACGGCGGGGAGGGTGGATGCGCGCACCTCGCGCCACCGCTGCTCGTAGGTGTCCTTCGGGGTCACCCAGCGCCACATCGCCTCGCGCGCCGCGCCGGGGAAGGCGATGGCGAAGGAGAGCGCCAGGCACCACGCCGTGAGCAGCACCACCAGCGGCGCGCCCAGCCGCAGCGGGGCCACGCCGCGCACGTCCACCTCGGCCAGCCGCCGCTCCGCGTCGGCCACGAAGGCGCGGGCGACCAGCGAGTCCGGGTCGCCCAGCGCCACGTCGAAGGCGGTGATCAGCCGGTTCTCGAGCTGCGGGAGCCGCTCCTCGGCCAGCAGCGCGAAGCGGCGCGGCGCCGGCGGCCGCACCACGCGCCACGCGGCCACGGCGAGGACGACGCCCGCCAGCACGAACGGGAGCCAGCGCAGCGTCTCGCGCACCACCGCGCGCATCGGCGCCAGCAGGTCGGCCGCGACCAGCAGCACGAGCGTCGCCGCCAGGAGCGCGGGGCCGATGGTCAGCGCGCGCAGCAGCACCGACCAGCGCCACAGCTTGCGCACGCGCGCCACGATGCGGTCCACGGGCGGGAGGACCGGGGGCGGCGAGTGCGGCGGCTGGCGAAGGACGGTCTTCATGCGGGTTTCTTACGACCGTACGCCAAAAACGTTTCGGCCAGCGCCACCAGCAGCGCCGCCGCCATCATCCACCGCCCCAGCGCCACCCCGCCCCCCGCCCGCGCGGCCCCCGCCGCCACCGTCCGCGCGCCCGCGCCGGCCAGCACCGCGCGCGCCCCGGCGTCCAGCGGCGCGTCGTCCCCCCCGTGGCCATCGGGCGACGAACAGCCGTGCGCAAGCCGGTCCAGCACGCGCGGATACGCCGGGTCCAGCACCATCTCGCCCGCGTCGACCTGCGTCGCGAGGTAGACCACGCAGCCTCGCCCCTCGTGCCACGCCACCGCCGCCGGCTCCCCGTCGTCCCAGGCGGCGAGGACGGTGGCCTTGCCCGGTACGGGACGGACGGCGCGCCCCGCGGCACCCGCCAGCCGCGGCCCGTCCGCGAACCGCAGCGTCCCCGCGATGCTGTCCGCCGCGAGAAATCCATCCCACATCGGCTCGCCCTGGATGCGGGCGCCCACCCTCCCGTCGAACAGGATCGTGGCTCCCGCGCGCACCGCGGCGAACTCCGGGCTGTCCCGCAAGATGGTCATCGATCCGCCGATCACCAGCAGCCGCGGGGCCCCGCGCAACGGCTGGTCGCGCGGGAGGATCTCGACCTCCCACCCGGTCGCCCGGAGCGCCGCCACGGGATATTCCAGCCGCCGTCCCTCGGGCGCGAGGATTACGGCGCGCCGCGCATCGGCCGCTGGGCCGCGCCCGCCGGAATCCGCGGCCGGCGCGTCGGGCAGCGCGACGAGCTCGATCGTCCCCCGCCACGCCGCGCGCCGTAGCGGAGCCAGGCCCTCGC
>DASSME010000155.1:0-7390 GCA_035689035.1 Longimicrobium sp.
CAGCCGGTGGCCGCGAGCCGGTCGACGGCGTCGCGGGGGGTGCTCGCGTCGCGGTCCCACCGGCCGGCGTGGGGGGCCACGTGCTCGGCCACGTACGCGGCGAAGGCGGCGCGCGCGGCCTGCTGGGCGGGGCCCAGCTCCATGCGCAGGCCGGCGTCCGCGGCGGGCGCGGCCAGGAACGCCGCCAGGTCGTTCACACCGCCGCGGCGGTCTTGCGCCGCACCAGCGCGCCGATGGCGTTCAGCGAGCGGAAGTTGTCCAGCTCCAGGTCTTCGGATTCCACCGTGATCCCGAAGGTGGACTCCACGAACTGCACCAGCTGCATGGCGAACATCGAGTTCACGTAGCCGGTGGCGAACATGTCCTCGTCATCCCCCAGCTCGTGCCCGCGAAAGAAGCGCGACACGAACTCGCGCGTCTTCGACTGGATCTCATCCGTGTTCATCTCTCGACCGATCGAAGCCGTTTGGATTTGACGATGCGGGCAACCTCGCCCGCGACACCGGCGCGACCCTCCCTGCGCTTCGCGGGGGGAGGGGGAGAAGGGGACGACCGATTCGCGCGCTCAGCACTCAGCACTCAGGACCCGCTCACGCGTACTCGAAGAACCCCCGCCCCGTCTTCCGCCCGTGCAGCCCGGCGTCCACCATCTTCCTCAGCAGCGGGCAGGGGCGGAACTTGGGGTCGTTGTAGCTCTCGTACAGCACTTCCACGCTGTACAGGATGGTGTCCAGGCCGATCAGGTCGCCCGTGGCCAGCGGGCCCATCTTGTGGCCGAAGCAGGTCACGAAGATGCGGTCCACGTCCTCGGGGGTGGCCACCTGGTCCTGCACCAGCCACACGGCCTCGTTGATGGTGAGCATCAGCACGCGGTTCGACACGAACCCCGGCATGTCGTTCACCACGATCCCTTCCTTCCCCATCGCCCGCAGCAGGGCCTGCGCGGTGTCGATGGTCTGCTGCGTGGTGTGGAAGCCGCGGATCACCTCCACCGTGGGCTTCAGCGGCACCGGGTTCATGAAGTGGATCCCCAGCACCCGGTCCGGCCGCCCGGTCAGGCTGCCGATGCGGGTGATGGAGTACGCCGAGGTGTTGGCCGCGAAGCAGGCGTGCGGCGGGCAGACCTCGTCGAGCACGGGGTAGACCGGGCTCTTGGCCTCCCACTTCTCGGTCACGTTCTCCACCACGAAGTCGGCCTCGCCAAAGCCGTCGTACGCGGTGGTGAAGGTGATGCGCTCCAGCACCTGGGCCGGCGGGGGGCCGCCCTTCTGGCCGCTGAACATCGCGTGGAAGCGGAGGCCGCGCTCCAGCTCGCCGCGCGCGCGGGCCAGCACCTGGTCGCTCACGTCCAGCAGCAGCACGCGGTGGCCGGTCTGCGCCAGGTTCTGCGCCACGCCGACGCCCATCACCCCGGCGCCCACCACGCCCACCGTGCGGAGCCCGGTCTGCACGTCCGTCATCGTGCCGGTCCGTCCATTCGCAAGGGAAAAACGACCGCGGCGAGGGCGCCCGGCGCCTCCGCCGCTGCACGTGGCATCGCCCCATGCTGCCGCCCGCCCCCACTCCGCCGCGAAGCGGAGTGGGAAGCGGGGGCGGAGCCCGGCGCGACCTCCGATCCCCCGGCGCCCGCGCGCGGACGCCGGGATGGATCAGCCCAGCCCGGCCTCTTCCATCTTCTTGCGCAGCGAGAGGGGGCGCATGTCGGTCCACACCTCCTCGATGTACGCCAGCACCTCGGGCTTCAGGCCGTGCTTGCCGGTGTCGCGCCACCCCAGCGGCAGCTCGCGGTCCGCCGGCCAGATCGAGTACTGCTCCTCGTCGTTCACCACCGCCATGTAGATCGTGGTGTCTTCGCGTTCGTCGCTCATCTCCAGCTCTCTTCCCGATGTAAATGGTTGTGAACCGCCAGGGACCGGGAAGATGCGCGGCTCATCCGCGCCTGCAACCCGGTCCGGACCAGACCGAACCGAACCGTCCTCAACCCGCCGGCGCCAGCTCGCCGGACGCCACCCGCCCGCCGGCGGGCGGCTCAGCGGGGGGCGCGGGCGGGGCGGCGTCGGGCACGTCGCGCTCCACGTGGCGGATGGACGGCGCCAGCCAGCCGCAGAGCGCCGTGAGCGTCGTCAGCACGCCCACGATCACGAACAATAGCGCGATCCCCCGCCCGGGGCCCACCCCGATCCACGCGCCCACCGAGGGCGCCAGGGGGCCGCCGGCGGCCAGCGCCGGCTCGAACACGCGCTGCGCCAGCGGGCCCGCCACGAGCACGGCCAGCGGCACGGCGCCCATGGTGATCAGCCGCCGCACGGCGAACACGCGTCCCAGCAGCGCCTGCGGGGTCTTGCTCATCCACAGCGCGCTGCTGCTCGCCGCCAGCAGGGGCGAGGTGAGCGCCCAGGCGAACACCGCGCCGCCGATCAGCGGGAGCGAGGGGCGCAGCCCCATCGCCACCACGCAAACCCCGTCGGCCGCCAGCGCCGCCAGCACCCCGGCAATGCGGCTGCGCGGGCCGCCCCACACGCCCACCGCCACCCCGCCCAGCACCGCGCCCACGCCCACGGCGGCCTGGATGGTGGCGAGCTGCACGGGCCGGGTGAACGCCAGCACCATGGGCGTGAGCAGCGGGTTGACGAAGCCGCTCCAGAAGTTGCCGAGCGCGAAGAGCACCACCAGCCCGAAGAGCCCGCGGTGCGAGCGCAGGAACCGGTACCCCGCCGCGGCGTCGCGCCCGAAGCGGCGGAAGGCGGCGGCCCAGCGCGGCCCCCCGGCGGTCTCGAGCTCGCCGTCGTCCTCCGGCGCGGCGGCCACGCGGGGGATGCGGACCAGCAGCAGCCCGGCCACGGCGGCCACGTAGGTGACCCCGTCCACCACCATGATCCCGCCCAGCCCGAGCGTCACCAGCAGCGCGCCGCCCAGCAGCGGCGCCACGATCATGCTGACGGGCCCCAGCAGCTGCAGCAGCCCCACGGCCCGCGCGAAGTGGCGCTCCGGCACCAGCGCGGGGATCGCCGCCGCGAAGGCGGGCTCCTGGAACGCCGACACCACCGACGCGGCCGCCGACGCGGTGGCCAGGTAGCGCAGCTCGAAGTGGCCGGCCAGCACCAGCCCGGCCATGGCCAGCGTGATCAGCGCCTCCGCGGTGTCGGCGGCGACCAGCACGCGGCGGCGGTCCCAGCGGTCCACCAGCGTCCCCGCCACCGGCGACAGCAGCAGCGAGGGGACGATCCAGGCCAGCATCAGCAGCGACAGCGCCTCGGCCGAGCCGCTGTGCTGGAACACGGCCACCGGCACGGCGAACGCCGTCAGCCCCGAGCCCAGCGCCGACACCAGCTGCCCGGCCCAGATCACCAGGAACGGCCGTAGCTCGCGCACCACGCTGGGCTGCGGCGGGTGAGGCTGGGGCGATCGGCTCAAGGGCGCAACGGCCTCGCGGTGCGGGTCGGCTGCCCGCGGACGGCCTTGCCGCCACGGCTGAACGGGAGCGACCGGGCGGCCCGGCGGATCGCTGGCAGCATGGGGGCGGGAAATCTAACACGCATCCCGCCGGATTTGCATCACCCCCGCCCGATTCGGCCGTTCCGCTCGGGCTCGCGGATTTCTGTTACCCGTCTACGGTGCACACCCCGGGGCGGACGATCCCAAAATTTTTCCGCTGCGTTACCGAAGCGCCACCGCGCGTAATCCGACGCTCTGTCGCTTTCGACCGGCTCCGTTCAGGAGGTCACACGGAGCAGCGGAGAGGAACGGAGCAGCGGAGAACTGCACGGGGAACGCGGGCGAAGTGCTCCGTTCCTCCGCTGCCCTCCGCTCCACCGTGTGACGCGGTTCAGCGATGGCGGCCGAAGGGTCATAGCCCCGGACCGCCCTCCCTATGCGGCGGCGGTGTCGTTCAGCAGGCGCTCGGCTTCCTCGTCGCTCAGCGTCTCGAGCCAGGCGAGCAGCGCCTCGTCGGGGTCGCCGGCGTGGGCGCGCTTCTCGTCCACCAGCGCGGCGATCCCACGCACCGTGGGGTGGTCGAAGATCACGCCGACCGGCAGCTCCACCCCCAGCCGCGCGCCCACCCGGGTCAGGATGCGCGTGGCCTTCAGCGAGTGGCCGCCCAGGTCGAAGAAGTGGTCGGTGGCGCCCACCCGGTCCAGCTTCAGCACCTCGCACCAGATCTCGGCCACCGCCGCCTCGGTGGGGGTGGCCGGCGCGGCGAACGACGCGTCCTGGGCAGCCGCGGCGGCGGCGGGCGCGGGAAGGGCGCGGCGGTCCAGCTTGCCGCCGGGCGTCCGGGGGAGCGCGTCCATCGCCACGAAGAGCGAGGGAACCATCCACGCGGGGAGCCGCGACGACAGGTGCTCGCGCAGCGCGGCGGGCTCGAGCTGCGCCCCCGGCACGGGGGCCACGTACGCGGCCAGGTAGCGGTCGCCCGGCACCTCCTCGCGCGCCACCACGGCGGCATCGGCCACCGACGGGTGCTCGCGCAGCGCCGTCTCGATCTCGCCCGGCTCCACCCGGAAGCCGCGCACCTTCACCTGCTGGTCGGCGCGGCCCAGGAACTCCAGCACGCCGCCGTGCCAGCGCACCCGGTCGCCGGTGCGGTACATCCGCTCGCCCGGGGCGTACGGGTCGGGAAGGAAGCGGTCGGCGGTGAGCCCCGCCCGGCCGTGGTAGCCCAGCGACAGCCCGTCGCCCGCCACGTACAGCTCGCCGGGGACGCCGGCGGGGACGGGGCGCAGCGCGTGGTCGAGCACGTACAGCCGCGTGTTGGCCACCGGCCCGCCGATCGGCACCGCCGCCGCGCCGGCGGGGACGGATTTCACCTCGTGCCAGCTGGCGTAGGTGGTGCTCTCGCTCGGCCCGTAGACGTGGACCAGGCGCGTGGAGCGGCACGCCTCGAGCACGCGGCGGAAGGCGGCCGGGTCCGCCGCCTCGCCCCCGGTGAGCAGGTCGCGCAGCGGCGACAGCACGGCCGGGTCTTCCGCGGCCACCTGGTTGAACACCGCGGTGGTCAGGAAGAGGGAGTGGAGGCGCCGGCCACGGATCGCCTCGCCCAGCCGGCGCGGCGAAAGCAGCTCGTCGCGGCCGATCACCACCAGCGTGCCGCCGTTCACCAGCGGCGCCCACATCTCCCAGGTGGCCGCGTCGAAGCTGGGGGTGCTGCCGTGGCCGATGCGGTCGCCCGGCCCCGGCTGCAGGTAGTCGGCGCCGCGCGCCAGGCGGATCACGCCGCGGTGGGTGATCACGCTCCCCTTGGGCTGCCCCGTCGACCCCGAGGTGTACACCACGTACGCCAGCGACCCGCCGCCCAGCTCCGGCACCGGCTCCGGCGCGGCCTCGTGGTCCGCCGCGCCTGCCTCCGCGAGGGAAACCACCGGGAGCGCGGTGCCGCGCAGCGGCACGGGGAGCTCGCCGCGCACCACGATCGCCCGGGCGCCCGAGTCCGCCAGCATGTAGGCCAGCCGTTCGGCGGGGTACTCGGGGTCCAGCGGCAGGTAGGCGGCGCCGGCCTTGAGCACGCCCAGCGCGGCGGTCACCATCGGGGCCGAGCGCTCGATCGCCACGGCCACCCGGTCGGCCGGGCGCACGCCCAGCCGCCGCAGCGCCCGCGCCACGCGCGTGGCGTCGCCGTCGAGCTCGGCGTAGGTGAGCACCCGGCCGCCGTCCTCCACCGCCGGGGCGAGCGGATGGAGCCGCGCCTGCTCGGCGAACAGGCCGTGCAGCGTGGCGTCGCGCGGGTACGCGGCGGCGCCGCCGGCCAGCGCCAGCACGCCGCGCTCCTCGTCGGCCGGGAGCATGCGCAGGCGGCTCACGCGGGCGGCGGGGTCGGCCAGCGCGCTCCCCAGCACGGCCTCGAAGTGCGTGATCATCCGCCGCACGGTCGCGGCGTCGAACAGGTCCTCGGCGAACTCCCAGATCATCACCACCTCGTCGCCCGCGTGCTGGTGGGCGCGGGGGATCACGATCACGTTCAGGTCGAACTTGGCGCTCTGGTTCGCCAGCCCCTCGGCCACCTCCATCGGCGCGCCGTCCAGCACCATCTCGGGGTACGGCGCGTGGTGGAAGTTGAACGCCACCTGGAAGACGGGAAGGTGCCCGCGCGAGCGCTCGGGGTGCACGGCCGCCACGATCTCGGCGAAGGGGACGTCCTGCCGCTGGTAGGTCTCCACCGCGCTGGTGCGGACGCGCTCCACCAGCGCCTCGAAGCTGGGGTCGCCGTTCAGGTCGGCGCGGATCGGGATCGTGTTCACCACCATCCCGATCAGCTCCTCGCTCTCCCTCAGCCGGCGCCCGGCCACGCCGCTCCCCACGCAGAAGTCGGTTTCGCCGGTGTAGCGGTGCATCAGCGCCTCGAAGGCGGCGAACAGCGTCATGAAGAGCGTGACCCCGCGGCGCCGGCTGAACTCGTCCGCGGCGCGGAACAGCTTGGGGTCGAGAGACACGCGGTGCGCGCCGCCGCGGAAGCTCATCTCGGCGGGGCGGGGCCGGTCCGCCGGCAGCTCCAGCACCGGGGGCACGCCGGCCAGCCGCGCCGTCCACCACTCCAGCTGCCGGGCGGCCTCGTCCGTCTCCATCCACGCCCGCTGCCACGCCGCGAAGTCGCCGAACTGCACGGCGGGCTCGGGAAGATCGTGATCCTCGCCCCGTACGTACGCCGGGTAGATCCGCGTCAGCTCGCGCAGGAAGACGGCGAAGCTCCACCCGTCGTGCACCAGGTGCTGCTCCACGGCCAGGAAGACGTGCTCGTCCGCGGCCAGCCGGAAGAGCGTCCAGCGCACCAGCGGGAGCGCGGCCAGGTCGAAGGGGCGCCCGAACTCGGCGCGCATGCGCGACTCCAGCTCCGCCTCGCGCGCGTCGGCCGCGACATGCGCCAGGTCGACCACCGGCAGGCTCACCGGCCAGGGGTCGTGCACCACCTGGGCGGGCGCGCCGTCCACCGCGGGAAAGGTGGTGCGGAAGATCTCGTGGCGGCGGACGATCTCGCCCAGCGCGCGCTCCAGCGCCCCCGCGTCCACGGGGCCGTGGACGCGCACGGCCGCCTGGAAGTTGTACGAGCGCATCCCCGGCCGCAGGTGCTGGAAGAACCACACGCTCTCCTGCGGAAAGCTGAGCGGCAGCGGCCGGTCGCGCGGCGCGCGGGGGATGCGCGCGTCGCTGGGGACGGCGGCCGCCGCGTCGGCCAGCCGCCGCGCCAGCTCCTCCACGCTGGGCATGGCGAACACCGTCCCCAGCGGCAGCTCCACCCCCATCCGCTGGCGGACGCGCGCCACGATCTGCGTGGCGAGGAGGGAATGCCCGCCCAGCTCGAAGAAGTCGTCGCGCACGCCCACCCGCTCCACCCCCAGCACCTCGCCCCAGATCGCCGCCAGCGCCGCCTCGTCGGCCGTGGTGGGCGCCACGTACC